>NZ_CP022221.1:4751432-5057471 GCF_004114935.1 Bradyrhizobium zhanjiangense | reverse complement strand
CAGCCACCGAAACTGTGGCCCGCAGCCGGCTCCCGGTGCTGGTTGCGCCATAGATCGCGCCCATGCCGCGGCCTGCCATCGGCTCGTCTGCATCCTTGGGAAAGCGTTCCACGTCGCATACCAGCCGGCTCACTGGAAACACAACTCGCTCCGCTTCATGAAGCGTAGGTGGGAACAGCTCGGCGGTGAAGGCGTCCGTCATTCGCAGCAACTCTGTTTCGAGCTCCAACTCGCTGACGGAAAGTTGCGCACGCTCGTCGGCCGGTATCAGGCGAGAACTGTGAGGAATGTGCAGTACAGCGATCTTTGTCGCATCCATACCGTTTCCGGTTTCGATGCTTTGCCGCACGGTCATCGTCAGTTCTCCCCGATCCGGATGGCCCATGGCGCGTCGGGCTCGTTGATCCGGCCAATTTGGTGCGCGTTGCGGACCAGCCGTTCGGCTTCATGCAAGGTCACGGTCCTGTTGTTCATCCTGATCGCGATCCGGCCTCGGGCAAGACCGCTGGCGAGAGCGTTATAGAGCAGGCGCTGGACAAAGCCCGATGATGAACAGCCGGTTTCAGCGATTATCATGCTGCGGATTGGCATGATGCGGTCCACGCGGACAATGGCTGGAGCGGGAAGAGAAGACGCGGCCAGTCCGATGATGACACCGCGCCGCGTTGGCGGAGCGGAATACAGATTTGGAGGTGGGATAGACATGTTGCCCCCTGAGCTTCGCCGGAGGCTTGTACTGCTTGGATTGCCACTGGATGGCCCCATCCCACAAGTGTGGATACCACCTTACCGCAGCGGGCAGGTTGGTGAAGGTACCAGCCTTCGTCTTGATGTACCTTGTACATAGGAGACGAACGAGGGGCGTTCAAGTGGCGCCCCCGATCTGCTCTCGCGTCCAGAGGTCCATCGACTTCGAAATCACTACCGACCCCTCAACTGAAGCCCGCCTGACGTGCTCCGTCCGCTCTGTACGCTGTAGTGCGCCACAACACTCCGTTCGCCTGAGCGAGGTGGAATCCAGACACTGATCCCGCTTAAGTGGAGGTCAGAACTCGGGTCAACGCTCGGACTCAGGACAAGCAGCCACGCCAAGACTACGCCTAACCGCGCAACAGCGCCCGATTGCACTACTCCCACTCAATCATTTCGAACGACGTTTCGCCGTTGATTTACAAGAACAAACCTTCAAATCTGACGGACAAATGCCGACGGTATACCCGTCGCAAATTTTTGGTCTTGAATTCACAGGAAAATTTGGCTGGCTCTGACAGGTTGTACCTTCAGCAAGTATCGGAATCAATCGTGGCATTAGACAGGCCTCAAACTCGGAACGGTCTGCTATTGTGCTCTCCTCGACTTGTAGCAGATACCGTCATCGGTCAAATCGGACCGGCCTTAGTGTCAGGTTTGCGCCCACAGCGGCCACTCCTAACAACTTAGCTGTGCACGCTCCGGAGCATGTGTGGAGTCGAATGCCGAAAACGTTCTGACGGAGGCGCCTTTCCTGCGCTGCTAATCTGCAGCAAAGCCAGAGGTCACAAACGCCAAGAAAAATTGGGAGAGTGAAGGGACGATTACCTGGCACAAGGTTCGTCATAATGGCATTGGACTGGACCCGCTGCGGCCGAGCCAGCGCTGGGTCGGGAACAGCTGCAATTGCCAGCGTCGCGCTGCCGCGCCCCACACGCCGCTCGGCATGAACAGCATGATCAGGATGGCGAGCGTGCCGAGCACGACCAGATAGAGACTGCCAAACTGGGCGAGATAGGTGACGAGCCCCCAAAGCAGGAGCACGCCGACCATCGGACCTTCGATGGTGCGCACCCCGCCAATCACGACGATGAAGATGACATAGGCGGTCCAGTCGGTGACGCTGAAGGCTGCATCAGGCGAAATACGCGCCTTCTGCAAATAAACCACGGCGCCGACCATGCCCGTGGCGAACGCGACCGCGATCCACAGCACGTGGCGAGTCCGCGCGGTGCGGACGCCGACGCTGCGCGCCGCCGCTGCGTTGTCACGGCTTGCGGCCAGCGCAAGGCCGTGGTGCGAGCGCATGAAGGCGTAGATGCCGAGCGTGACCAGCACGGCGAGCAGCAGCGCCAGCCAGTAAACCAGCACGTCACGCGCGGCCGCCGGGCGCAGGCCAAGCAGCGCCTGCACAGTCTTCAGCCCGACCATCTGGGACAGTTCGCCCGGCGATATCGACATCCCGGTGCCGCCGCCGAGCGACTTGAACTGGGCGCAGATCAGCCGCAGCGCCTCGGCGGCGACCCAGCTGCCGATCGCGAAATATGGTCCTTCCAGCCGAAACAGCAGCGGCCCGAGCATCGCCGCGACCAGCGCCGCGAACAGTCCGGCCAGCGGGATCGCCGCAACCGGATCGAGCCCGGCCATCACGATGCCGGCAAACAGCGCATAGGCGCCGAGCCCGACAAATGCCTGCTGCCCGACCGATACCTGTCCGCCCCACCCGGCCAGCACGTTCCAGAGCTGCGCCAAGGTGAGCATGGTGAAGACGAAGATCAGATCCTGGATCAGGTTGCGCGAGGCGATCGCGGGCAGCGCGGCCAGCGCCACGATCAGTGCGATGCCGGCCATGGCCGCGACGCGCGACAGCCGTGTGCCGACCCGAACCTGCCACACCGGCGCGACCGCCGGGCGCTGCTCGCGGCCTGCCGGGATATGGATGCTTTCGACGCTCATCTCCGCCTCGCCGGGAACAGGCCGCGCGGCCGCACCATCAGAACGGCGAGGAAGGCGAGATGGCCAGCTAGGATCTGCCATTCCGGATTGATCCGCCCTCCGATCGCCTGCGCCAACCCGAGCACGATGCCGCCCGCCAGCGTCCCCCACAGGCTGCCGAGCCCGCCGATGATCACCGCCTCGAATGCGTAGAGCAGCCGCGCCGGTCCGATCGACGGATCGAAGCTGGCGCGGATACCGAGCACAACAGCAGCGATCACCGACACTGCGAGCGACAGTCCGACCGCGATGGCGTAGACATTGCGCTCGTTGACGCCCATCAGCTGCGCGATCGCGGGATTATCCGCAGTGGCGCGGAAGGCGCGGCCGAGCGAGGTGCGATAGAAGATGAGCTGGAGCAGCGCGACGGCGGCAACCGCCGTCACCAGCGCGGTCAGCGGCGCCAGCCCGACGCTCAGGCCGGGGGCGAGCGCCACCGACGAGGATTCGAAGGCGCCTGCCTGCAGCCGGCGGCTGTCGGCGCCGTAGCCGAGCAGCAGTCCGTTCTGGATCACGATCGACAGGCCGAAGGTGACGAGCAGGGGCGGCAGGATGTCATCGCCGAGCACCCGCTCCAGCACCAGCCGCTGCAACACGAAGCCGAGCACGAACATCGTGATGACGACCAGCAGGGATGCGGCCGCAAGCGGCAGACCGAACGCGGTGGTGGCGCTGAGCACCAGATAGGCGGCAAGCAGGATCAGATCGCCATGCGCCAGATTGACCAGGCGCATGATGCCGAAGATCAACGACAGGCCAAGTGCGAACAGCGCATAGACGCCGCCGAGCAGCACGCCTTCGATGATGGTGTCGAACCCGCCCATCGCCCCCTCATGCTCCGAAATAGGCCGCGCGGATCGTGTCCTGATCGACATCCCCTGGCCGTCCGCTCAGCGTCACCCGCCCCTCCTGCAAACAGTAGAAGCGATCCGAAGCCCGCAATGCGCGGGCGATGTCCTGCTCGACCAGCACGATGGCGGTACCGCCAGAGCGGATCTGCGGCAGCATGCGGTAGATGTCCTCCACCACGATGGGCGCGAGGCCGAGGCTGATCTCGTCGCACAGCAGGACCTGTGGGTTGGACATCAGCGCGCGGCCGATCGCCACCATCTGCTGCTGCCCGCCCGACAGCGCGGTGACGGCGCGGTGTCGCCGCTCCTTCAGCACCGGGAACATGCGGTAGACCGCGGCGAGATCCCACGGCGCGCTGCGTTCGCCGCCATAAGCGCCGATCAAGAGGTTCTCCTCGACGCTGAGCGAGGGAAACAGCTGGCGGCCCTCCGGCACCAGCGCGAGGCCGAGCCGGACGATGCTGGCGGCGGACGCATCGCCGATCGCCCGTCCCTCGAGGCGGATCGCATCGGGACGGTTCTTCACCAGCCCCGCCAACGATTTCAGCATGGTCGACTTGCCGGCGCCGTTGGCGCCGATGACTGCGACCGCCTCGCCCTCGTTCAGCTCGAAATCGATGCCGAACAGCGCCTGGAAGTCGCCGTAGAACGCATCGAGCGCCGTAACATTGAGCAGCGCGGTCATGCCGGCACGCCCATATAGATGGTCTCGACCTCGCGCGAGCGCATCACCTCGACCGGTGCGCCCTGGGCGACGACCTTGCCAAAGTTCAAGACGACCAGCCGCTGCACCACCGCGAGCAGCGCATGCACCACGTGCTCGATCCAGATGATGCCGACGCCTTCGGCATGGATGGTTCTGATAGTCTCGACCAGTTCGTGGCATTCGGCATCGGTGAGGCCGCCCGCGATCTCGTCGAGCAACAACGTGCGCGGCCGGGTGGCGAGCGCTCGCGCCAGTTCGAGTCGCTTGCGATCGAGCAGCGGCAGGCTGCCCGCGAGCCGATTGGCCTTGGCTTCGAGGCCGGTCAGATCGAGCATGCGGCCGCAATGCTGGATCGCATCCGCCTCCGACAGGCCGCCGCCGAACAGCGCGGCGACCGCAAGGTTCTCGAACACCGAGAGATGGTCGAACGGTTGCGGGATCTGGAACGAGCGCCCGATGCCGGCGCGGCAGCGTGCTTCCGGAGAAAGGCCCGTGATGTCGACGCCATCGAGCGCGATGCGGCCGGCGTCCGGCCGCAACAGCCCGGTGACGAGGTTAAACAGCGTCGATTTGCCGGCGCCGTTCGGCCCGATCACGCCCAGCGCCTCGCCGGAAGACAGCGTCAGGTCGATCGCGTCGGCAACGACGATGGCGCCGAACCGTTTCGAGATGGCATTGAGTTCGAGCATGGTCGCCCACATTTGGTTTCGGCGGAGAGGAGATGCGCAGCAACGCCACGCATCCTCTTCCTTCGATGAAGCAGCTGGCTTGCGCTAGCTCAGCGCCTGCATGTCGCCGCCGAGCGGAATCTGCGGCGCCAGTTTGTTGTCCGTGATCACCATGTTGTACTTGTCGCCGCTGAGCCGCCACTGGCCGCCGACCAGCGGCGTCTTGGCGATGTTCTTCGCAGCGAACGGCGGCACGGCGCTGGAGCCGAACTCGATCTGGCCAACGATCGTATCGAGCCTGGTGGCGCCGATCGCCTTCGCGAGCGCCGCGCCGTCCGCTGGGTCGCCGGAGCGCTTGATGGCGTCGATTGCGACCTCGAACAGCGAATGCACGAAGCCGATCGGCTGGGTCCATTGCTTGCCGGAAGCCTGCTCATATCCCTTGGCGAGATCGGCGGCGCTGACGCCGCTGAGGCTCGACTTGTAGGGATGCGTCGGCGTCCACCACACCTCGGTCGAGATGTTGTTGCCGCCCTTGCCGAGCGCTTGCACTGACGCCGGGAACAGCAGCGCCTTGGCGACCGATACGACTTTCGGCTTCAGCCCCTTCTGCCGCGCCTGGTTCCAGAACGTGGTGAAGTCGGGCGGGATGATCACGCCGGTGATGATCTCGGCATCGGCACCACGAAACGCCGCGATCTGCGAGCTGAAATCGTCGGTGAGGTTCTGGAAGCGGCCGGGATCGGTGAGCTTGAAACCTTGCTTGGCCAACACGGGCGGGAAGCCGATGGTGGTGTCGCCCCAGGCGTTGCCGTCGGCATCGTTGGGGAACAGCGCGCCCACCGACTTGTTGGTCGCGACCCGGCTCCACATGCTGGTGAAGACGCCGATCACGTCCTCCAGTCCCCAGAAATAGTGGAAGGTGTATTCGAACGGCTTCCAGGTCTTTGGATCGCCCGGATTGGCCTGCCGGCCGATGAAGTTGGTCTGCCACGGCGCGACGGAAGAGATGCACGGCACCTGCTCCAGCTCGCACTGTGTCGCCACCGGATTGTTGGTCTCGGGCGTGGCGCCGACCACGATCAGCCCGACATTGTCACGGGTGATCAGCTCCTTGGCGACCTCGGCGGCGCGGTTCGGATTCGACTGACTGTCTTTTGTCACCACCTCGACCGAGTAGGTCTGTGATCCGACCTTGACGCCATCCTTGATGAACTTTCTGAATTCGCCGAGCACGAAATCGTCAGCTTCGGCAAAGGCCGCCAGCGGACCGCTCTTCGGCGAGACATAGCCGATCTTGATCGGCTTGTTGGCCGCCCGCACCGCCGGCGCGAACAAAGTCGACGAGCCTGCGGCTGTGAGTCCACCGGCGATGCCCTGCAGCACACGGCGGCGATCGAAAGACTTTATGTTCAATAAGTCCTTGGTCATTTTCCCCTCCCTTGAGGCAAGCCGGTCTTCCAGCCGGCTGCCGTTCATTCCGTTCTGGAAAGACTATCCGCGCAGCGTCGCATCACGCGGCGGCGACGGACTTCGCCTGCGCCTTCGCGCTACGGCCGAGGATCTGGCCGAACACGTCGAGCAGCACGTCGGGGGCATTCACCGCCGCCTCTCTGGCGCGCCAGGCGACATACATGTCGGGACGCACCAGCACGCAGCCGTCCTCCTCGACTTCGCTCTGGCGATACCAGTCGGCATAGATGTCGAGCGCATCGCAGCCCTGCGGACCGATCGTCACTACATCGACCGGCAGGCCGTAGGCTTTCTCGACCGCAGCTGCCGCGGCCTTCCAGCCATCGCCTCCGATCCCGGTGAGCAGCGTGAAGCGGCCCTTGCCGGTGAGATCGAGCGTCGACTTGCGTTGGCCCTGATGCTCGACCCAGACATGCGGCAGATGCGCGCCGGGCCAGGTTGTGGCCTGATAATAGAGCTCATGATCCCGGGTGAAGGCCGGCATCGGCGTACCGTCGGACACCACGGCGGTCGAGCCGTAGCGCTGGTTCAGCTCGACGCCGTGGCAGTTGAACTCGTAGCTCTTCTTGGCGATGGCCTCATAGAGCTTCTTGCGCCGCGCCTTGCCCTCGGCGGTCGGCGCCTTGCGCGCGGCGATCGCCTTGCGTGCTTCCGCCGGATCGGTCGAAGCGACGAGGCCCACTGCCTCGAAGATCGGCGGGAAATCGCCGATGCTCTTGTTGGCGCGGGTCACGATCTGCTTGCCGACCGGCTGGCGCTCCGCGGAATAGGTCTCGAGCAGCGACGGTGCGGCATGGCCTTCGAGCACCAACTTCAGCTTCCAGCACAGATTAAAGGAATCCTGGATCGAGGTGTTGGAGCCGAGGCCGTTGGTCGGCGGATGGCGGTGCACGGCATCGCCGACGCACAATACGCGACCCGATGAATAGTGGCCGGCATACATCTCGTTCACGGTCCAGGTCGAGGTGGAGCGGACCTTGACCTCGAGGCTCTCGTCGCCGACGAGATTGCGCACGATCGAGATCGCCTCGTCATTGCTGAGCTTGCGCTCGCCCTGCTCGATGTCGTAGCCCCAGATGATCAGCCATTCGTTCCACGGCCGCACCATGCGGACCAGTCCGGCACCGATGCCGCCAATCTCAGCGCCAGGCTGCAGCACCCAGTACAGCACGCTCGGCCGGTGCGCGACGTACTTGCTCAAGTCGGCCTGCACGATGATGTTCATGCTGCCGGCGCGGCCCATCTGACCCTCCATCGGCAGCCCGATTACCTCGGCAACCCGGCTGCGGCCGCCATCAGCGCCGATCAGATACTTCGCGCGGATCTGGTAGGTCTCGCCGGATAGCCGGTCCTTCACCGTTGCCGTGACGCCGTCGGCGTCCTGCACCAGGTCGACGAACTCGGTGTTGAAGCACAGCGAAGTGCCGCGCTGGCCAGCGGCCTCGATCAGAATCGGCTCGAGCAAATTTTGCGGCAGGTCACAAATCCGGGTCGGGCTGGCGAGATCGTAATCCGCCTTGCGCGAGGGATGGTTGCCCCAGGAATAGAGCCGGCCGAACTCCTCGCCGGCAAGGCTTTCGCAGAACACGTTGTTGGCCATCAGATGCTGCGGCGTCGCCTGCGCCACCGCCTTGTCCTCGAGGCCGAGATCGCGCAGCACCTCCATCGCACGCTGGTTGGTGATGTGGGCGCGCGGCGTGTCAGCCAGCCAGCCATATTTCGTCACCAAGATGTGCTTGACGCCGTACATGCCGAGCAGCGCCGCCGCCGTCGCGCCGGCCGGGCCGCTGCCGATCACAAGCACGTCGGTCTCAACAGGTTTGCTGGTCATTATCCTCTCCTTGGTCGTGTTGTTGTCGATCGTCATTCCGCGGCCATCATCGGCCGGGGCACCAGCCCTGCGCCGGGCTTCATCTGGAAGTCGTAGGTCATCAGGTGCCACGGGCCGGAGACCCGCTCGCCGTTCGGCAGCGCTGCTTCGTTGCGCGGCTCGACGCGCGCGATGAGCTCATCCTTGACGCCGAACACCACGTCGCTGCGAAGATATTGGTCGCCATCGAGGAAGACGTGGGTGATCAGCGGCTCGTAGCCTTCGGCCTTGACCAGGAAGTGCACATGCGCAGGGCGCATCGGATGACGCTGCGTGGCGGTGATGAGATCGCCGACCGGGCCGTCGGTCGGGATTGGATAGCTGCAGGGCAAGATCGTGCGGAATGAAAAGCGGCCGTCGGCATCGGTGACGAAGCGCGCGCGCAGCGACGGACCGTGGGTCGCGTAATCAGCCTTCTGCGAATCGTAGAAGCCGTCGTCGTCGGCATGCCAGACGTCGATCTCGGCACCAGCGAGCGGCTTGGCGGCGAGGTCGGTGACGCGGCTCTGCACGAACATCACTTCACCGTCGATGCCCTCGGAGATATTGGCACCGTGCGGTCTAACGCGGTGCTCGCCGACATAGAACGGGCCGAGCACCGTGGTCTCGGTCGCGCCCTCGCGCTCGCGGTGATTGACGGCGTCGACCAGCATCGAGACGCCGAGCACGTCGGAGAGCAGGATGAACTCCTGGCGCAGCGGCGTGCAGGTCTGGCCGGTGCGGGTCAGGAACTCGATCGCCTGATTCCATTCCTCGAAGGTGAGTTCGGTGCGCCGCACCAGATCGTGCAGCGATTTCACCGTCTCCTCGATGAGGAACTTCAGCCGTTTGTTCGGCGTGTTGGCGAAGCTGCGAACCACCTCGTCAGTGAGGTCATGCTCGTTGAAATTGGCCATGGTGTTGTCCTTGGATCCCTGAGGTTCAGTCCTGCGCGGGCGCATCGCCGCGCCAAGCTGCCGCGATCAATTGCTCGATCAGGGCGCGATCAATCCGTCTGGGGTTGGCATAGGGGTTACGCACCGCCATCTCCGCGGCGCGTGCGATGCCGTCCTCGGGCATTCCGATGTCGGCGAGCGCGCGCGGCAGCGCGAGCTGCCGGGCAAGGTCAAACAGGCCCTGCGGAGCATTGGCGCTGTGCAGCGCCCGCGCGACGCGAGTCATGGCCTCAGGCGCGGCGGCGGCGTTGTAGGCGGCGGCGTGCGGCAGCACAATCGCGTGAGTTTCCGCATGCGGCAGGTTGAACATGCCGCCCAGCACGTGGCAGAGCTTGTGGTGCAGCGACATGCCGACCGCGCCGAGGCAGATTCCGCACAGCCAGGCGCCATAGAGCGCATCGCGACGGGCACCGGGATCGGCAGGCGCCACCATGATGCGCGGTAGCGCGCGGGCGAGCGCGGCGATGCCATCCTCCGCCATCAGCGAGGTCAGAGGATTGGCGTCGGGCGCATAAAGCGCCTCGACCGCGTGGGCGATCGCATTGAGGCCGCTGGCGGCGGAGATGTGGGGCGGCAGGCTGACAGTGAGATCTACGTCGTAGATGACGGTGTCGGGCACCAGGTCCTGGGACTGCTGCGTGGTCTTGATGCCGTTAGAGGTTTCGCCAAGGATCGGCGTCATCTCCGAGCCGGCATAAGTGGTCGGCATCGCGATATGCGGCAGCCCGGTGCGCAGCGACAGCGCCTTGCCGAGCCCGACCGTCGAACCGCCGCCGATCGCGACCAGACCGTCGATTTCGTGAGATTCGACGATGCCGAGCGCTTCGTTAGTGACCTCGACCGGCGTATGCATGCGCGCGCCGGCGAACAGGCCGGCAAGTCGGTCGCCGAGGCCGGCGCCGAGCTGACGTCCGAGATCCTGCTGCTCAGGGGTGGTGAGCACCAGCGCCCGCTTGATGCCAAGGCGCTCCGTTTCCTCGCCAAGCCGCGTCGAGGTGCCGGCGCCGAACACCACTCGATATTGCTGCGAGCAGTATGCAAACGCGCCATGGCCGGCATCACCGGCCGCCACAACGGGCGCGGCTCCGACATCGGGCATTGCGGTGCTCATGCGTTTCTCCCGAGCCGGCGAACCGGCACATTTCGCTTTGTTGGGAGAAAGCTAGCGGCGGGCCGCGGTCGTAGACCTGCACGAAACCGGAGAGAATCTGCACAAAACTGGAAAAATCGTCAGCCGGGAAACGGCGGGGCAACGCCCCTCGCCTGTCCGGCTGCCGCAGCTAGTGGCTGCGCCGGTATCGCCCCGGCGTCACACCGGTGAAGCGGCGGAACATGCGGGTGAAGTGCTCCTGGTGGGAGAAGCCGCAGGCCAGCGCGATGTCGGCGAGGCTCTGCGTCTCGTCGACGAGCAACGCCCTGGCACGCTCGATGCGCAGATTGAGCACGTATTGATAGGGCGAGACCCCGCTGGTCGCCTTGAACAGGCGCACGAAATATTCGGTGCTGCGGCCGCACAGCTTTGCCAGCTGGTCGAGCCGGATGTCGGTCTCGAGATTGGCGTCGACGAACTCGCGGATGCGGGCCATCTGCCGGACGCTGAGCAGGTTCGGATGCTTGCCGGCCTCCACGCTCGGCTTGTGGAAATTGATCGCGACGAAGCGGTTGGCGATCGCCTGCGCGATCGGATCGACGAACAGCGACGAGGCCGGCAGGTTGCCGGTGATGGTGTCGCCGATCGCCGCAGCCAGATGTTCCAGCACGGCATCCTGATCGCCGAACATCGGCGCGAGCCCACTGATCAGGCTGGACGCCCCGCCGCCGCCCACGAACAGATCGGACCGCAGATAGATGTGGGTGGATTCCAGCGCCTCGTGCAGGACGACGTTGCAGGCATGTCCCGCCGGCAGGAAGAAAACGCCACCTCGCGGGATGTGCCGGGCAACCGACTTGCCGTCCATCACATACGTGATGTCGACCGGGCCACCCCGATGCAGCACCATCAGATTGTCGGATAGCGCGTGGAAGTGCCCCTCAAACGGCCGTTCGCGCTGAACCGAGGCAAATGCGGACGACCAGCCGAGCCCTTCGCTCGAGCCGCGGAATTCGGCCTGGAAGCGGTTCAGGATCCCGTGCGTCTCCTGCACCCCAAAATTCGACGTCGCCTGCATCCGACAGACCAAGGGCTCGAGGCTTCGGTGCCGCGGAGTAAAACCCAATGGTCCTCAATTTTCAATACAATCGCTCCCATCGTTGCTGCAGCGCAATGGCAACATCTACGCACCAACCTGCCTCGATATCATTGCATGCAGTTCGATATCGACGCTACTTGGTCGAGAGCACCTCGCCGAACCGCTCCCACTGCTTGCCGGTAAACCGCATGAACTGCAGCTGCTCGACTGGCAGATGGTCACTCTCGCCGGTATTGACCTTGATGCCCGGCAGTAGCATCGGCAATTCCAAGTCTTTGATCGACAGCGCCTGCCGCAGGATGTTCTCGCGACTGAGGTCGTTGCCGGCCGCCTTAAGCACGTGCTCGAGCACCATGCCGTTGTTGTAACTGTTGACGTAGTTGGAATCGCGGATGTCGCCGTCAGGTACGTATTTGGCCATGTAGTCGCGCCATCCCTTCACGCCGGGATCGTCCGCCCATGCCGGATCGAGCGGATCCTTGACATAGGCGCTCGAGATGATGCCTGTGCCGGCGTCCAGCCCGGCGGGCTCCATCACCGAGGACATCCATACCGACACATTGGTCAGGAACATCATCGGACGCCAGTTGATCTCGTAAGTCTTGCGGATCGCCTGCGCAGCAAATTTCGGCGTCGCGGCGATCACGAGCGCATCCGCGCCGGTCGATTTGAGCTTCACGATCTGGGAATCGACCGTCGGCTCGGTGGTCTCGTAGGTCGCCGCCGTGACGGCGGTGTCGTACCGATCGCCGAGCACGTCCCTGAGCCCGGCGAGGTAGTCGCGACCGAAATCGTCGTTCTGCGCCAGCACCGCGAAGGTCGCGTCGCCCTTCTTCTGCAGCGCATAGCGCGCATACATGCGGGCCTCGTTGCGGAACGGTGCCATCACGCCCATCAGCGTCAGGGGAAACTGCGCGGGATCACCGAACTTCGAGGCACCCGTTGCGACGAACAACTGGGGCACCTTCTTGCCCTGCAGGTATTTGGCAATCGCCGTGTTATGCGCGGTCCCCATGGTCGAGAAGATGAACGAGACATCGTCGCTCTCGACCAGCCGGCGCGTCTGCTCCACGGTCTTGGGCGGCACGTAGCTGTCGTCGAGCGAGAGCAGGTTGACCTTGCGGCCGTTGATGCCGCCACGGTCGTTGACCATCTTGAAATATGCGACCTCGCCCTTGCCGAGGATGCCGAAGGCGGACACCGGCCCGCTGTAGGGCATGGTCTGTCCGATGCGGATCTCGGTGGCGGTGATGCCGGGCTCGTCTTCGGCGACAGCCGGCGCCGCGAGAATGGACCAGACGACGTACAGCCCTGCAGCTGCAATGGCGCTTCGCATTCGGCTCCTCCCTGATAGGCCGCGCTGAGAGCGGCTGTTTGTCCGGAGGATTGCTTCCCCCCGATTCTTGCGACGTCTTTCGAATTACTCGGTTGCGAGCGGGCGTCCAATGGAGATCGGCGCGGTCCTCGCACGCCAGATCGAAGTTCTAACCAATGCTTGCAGCCAAGCGCTTTGCCTCCCTCGTCGCTTGCCGGCGCATCGTTTCGAACTGTTGCCGTTTCGGATCGACGTCTCGATCGGTGGGGAACGACTGAAGTATCTCTGCGAACGACTCTGCGACTTCGTCTTTGAATTCGCCGTGCGGAAGAATGTATGGCTCGTTCCCGACGATTCCTTCGATCACCCGTGCGCCTACGGCGAGAGGATCCATCCCGGCTTCCAACGGCGAACCGCCGGCCGCGAACGGGCCGCCCGCCGATTGAGCAGAACCGAACGTGTTGAGGTGAAGCGTCGTGTCGACGAGATTGCTGCGAACTAGGCCGGGACAAAGGAGCGAAACGCCGATGCTGTACGGTCCGAGCGCCATTCGCAAGGACTCCGTCAGGCCGCGCACCGCGAATTTGGATGTCGAGTAGATGCCGCCGGGATTTGGAAGAGCGAGGATGCCGGCCATCGACGAGGTATTGACGATGTGACCACCTTCTCCATGCGCCCGAATCCGGGGAACGAACGTCGCGACGCCGTTGACGACGCCCCCGACGTTGATGTTCATCACAAAATCCCAATCCGCGAAGCTCGCGTCTTCCATAGCCACCATGCTCGATACGCCTGCATTGTTGCAGAGTATGTGGACCTTGCCGAATAACTTCTCGGTCTCCGTCGCGGCCCGTGCCATTGACTCGCGGTCGGTAACGTCCAGACGGATCAGATGGTAGTTCTTGTTGGAGCGATCGAGGGCGGAAGCCGCCGCATCGAGATGCGATTGACGGACGTCCGCGATAACGACCTTCACCCCATGTTGCAGGAACGCACGGGCCATTCCGAACCCGATCCCACTCGCGCCTCCCGTGATGAACGCGACCTTATCTTCGATATCTTTCATCTGATGGTGCTCCAGATCCTTGCGCGCGCCCCTCGACGTCATCGCGAGCATGAGCGATGCCTTTTGGCGTCGCTTCACGCATGCGTCGCCGCCGATTCAACCGGGCCTCCTTCCAAGACTCACACCGCCATCAATCGGAATTTGCGCACCGGTAATGTAGCTCGACGCGGGGGACGCCAGGAAAAGAGCTAATCCCTTCAGGTCGTCAGCGTCTCCAATGCGGCCGATCGGGATCGTGGCTCCTATTGAATTCTGGACCTCGGGCTGCTTTAGCCACCCACCTCCTATGTTCGTGACGATGAACCCGGGCGCGACTGCGTTCACGCGGATTTTGTATGGGGCCAGTTCGAGAGCAGCGTTGCGCGCCAGATGTGCTGCTCCCGCCTTCGCGGCCATGTAGGCCGCCCCTATCATCCCCTCATTCAAGTAGGCGGCGATCGACGTTGTGACCACGATGCTCCCGCCTCCTCTGCCTCGTTTCATATGGCGCGCGGCAGCGCGAATGGTGGCGAAGATGCCATTGAGATTGACTTCGATGTTTCTGTTCCACCGCTCGTCCTCGTAGTTTTCGATAGCACCTGCCTCGGACGGGCTGCCGTCCGGGTTGGAAAAGCCAATTCCGGGGTCGATGCCCGCATTGGCAAAAACTACGTCGAGGCGTCCGTATTCTGCTGCGACTTCTGCGAAGACCTGATCGACCGCCTTGCGATCAGTCACATCAAGTTTGTAACCTCGAACGTCCAAACCTCTCGAGGAGAGCCGGTCCACCTGTTTGCCCAGGGAGATCGAGTCCACATCAAGGATCGCCACCCGTGCACCGCTATCGGCCAGCGCTTCGACAAAAGCGAGACCGATGCCACTGGCGCCGCCCGTGACAATCGCGCCATATCCCTCGACAGAGAACCTCTCGGACATCATCAGCGACCACCCTCATCGAACAGCCCAGGCCATTCCCGGGATGTCTGGCTGTTCGCAAGCCAATGCGAGGTCGCCTCGCCAGCATTGGACAATGCCATGCGCGTCTCCCCCAAGAATTCCGCGTCGCTCTTGCAAAGCGTTTGTTGAAGCAACTTAGGAGAAGCAGGATACCGCCGCCTGCACGAATCGATCCGACTTGCAAAAAACTGACACAAACTGCATGTCGCAATGCAGCATCATCGTCGGCCACTTGAAAAGAATGGATTCCTCAGTTCATCCGCCTCGATACGCACCGGGCGTGGACCCAGCTTGCAGCACACCGGGTGCCATTCCCGCCCTACACCCGCTGCGGCAGGCTCAGCTGCTCCGCGAACCTGACGAAGTATTCGAAGCTCGCCGGGTTCGCCATGGAATCCGGGCTCGCCACCCTTTCGGCAGGCGTGCCAAGCAGCAGCTTGCGCACCGGAAGCTCCATCTTCTTGCCGGTCAGGGTGCGTGGGATCTCCTCGACCTGGAAGATCTCGCTCGGCACGTGGCGAGCGGAGCCGTAGGTGCGGATCTGCGTGGCGATCCTCGCCTTTAGTTCATCGGTGAGCATGAGTCCCGGCTGCAGCACGACGAAGAGCGGCATGTAGGATTCTCGGCCGAGATACTCGAGATCGACAACCAGACTGTCGCGAATTTCTGCGATGTCCTCGACAACGCGGTAGATCTCCGCGGTTCCGATACGGATGCCAAACCGGTTGATGGTGGTATCGGAGCGACCGTAGATCTGGCTGGTCCCGGCGGCTGAAAAACGGATCCAGTCGCCCTGTCGCCAGCGGCCGGGAAACTGCTCGAAGTAGCTCTCCTGGTAGCGTCGGCCGCCCTCATCATTCCAGAAGAATACCGGCATCGACGGCATCGGCTTGACGATCACGAGCTCGCCGACCTCGTCGATGACTGGTTCACCCGCCTCGTTGAAGGCGAATGCTGCGACGCCCAATTCACGGCATTGGATTTCTCCGGCATGGACCGGCAGCACAGGACTGCAGCTCACGAAGCCCGAAGCTATGTCGGTGCCGCCGCTGATCGACGCAAGCCAAATATCGGATTTGATCGCGTCGTATACCCACCGATAGGCCTCGGCCGGCAGCGGCGAGCCGGTCGAGCTGATCGACCGCAGCTTCTCCAGCGCGACGAATTCCCCAGGGCGCAAGCCGTCCTTCATGCAGTTGGTGAGAAACGCGGCGCCGCAGCCGAAATGCGTGACGCCGCGTGCATCCAGCAATCTCCAGATCGCCCGATTGTCCGGCCAGGCCGGATTGCCGTCGTACAGTACGATCGAGGCACCCGTCAGCAGCGCGCCGACCTGCAAGTTCCACACGATCCATCCAGTGCTTGCCAGGAACATCAGGCGTTCGCCGGGACGCAGGTCGTGCTGGAGCGACATGGTTTTGAGATGGGTAACGACGATACCGCCGTGGCCGTGCACTATTCCTTTCGGCAAGCCCGTCGTTCCCGAGGAATAGACGATCCAGAGCGGGTGCGAGAACGGCACTCGATCGAACTGCAATTCGGCGTCGCCGCTGACAGCATCTCCCCAGCTCATCACGTCGCGCCATCGGATCGGCCGCTCCGCGGCGAGCGGGCCGGGAACATGAATGATGTGGCCGACGCTCGGAAGCCCTTCACGCAACTCCTCGACGATAGGCGCGCGATCGTGGGTCTTGCCGTTATAGGTGTAGCTGTCGGCGGCAAACAGAACTTTCGGTTCGATCTGGCCGAAACGATCGAGCACCATGGTTCGCCCCATCTCGGGAGAGCAGCTGGACCAGATGGCGCCAATGCTGGCGCACGCCAGAAGGGCAACGACCGTCTCCGGACGATTCGGCAGGTAGGAGGCGACGCGGTCACCGCGCTTGATGCCGAGACGACGCAGTGTTGCCGCCAGCGCGGCTGTCTGTTGCCGCAGAGCTTCCCAACTAACCTCCCGGGCCTCGCCCGCTTCACTGAGCGCGACGAGCGCTGGCGTTTCGGGCCTGGCAGCGCGGAAGATGTGCTCGGCATAGTTCAGGCGGGTATTTGGAAACCAATCGGCGCCGGGCATCGCGTCCGATTGCAGCACGGGGGTCAGGTCGCCGTCTGCCCGCACGTCGAAATAGTCCCAGATCGATCTCCAGAAAGAGTTCAAGTCGCTCGTCGACCAGCGCCAGAGGTCCTCGTAGTCCTCGAACTTGCAACCTTGGCGCTCATCAAGCCAACCCATGTAATCCCACAAGCGAGACCCGACGATCTTTTCCTCGGACGGGGTCCACAGCAGCTCCAAAGTCGCAGTTGCTTTCATCGTCAGTTCTTTCACTTCGATCTCGTTCAGCCGGAGCTTCCGAGGCCATGGAAAAAGGGCGAGTACGGAGAAGGTGAAGTGCAAGCCCCGCCGCTACGGCTCCGGATACTGACCGGCATACTGTGGACCGAATTAGCGTCTCCACCTTCGGCTGGGCTCTTAATCGTAAGTTGCCAGACCCCGCCGCGGATCGCTGTTAGTCCTCGTGGCCCTCGATCATGACGAAATCGGAGGTGCTGGCTTCGTCGCGAATCTTGGCCGCAGCCTGATACTCGGGTGAGTCGTAGCAGGCCTTCGCTATTGCGTAGCTTTCGAACTCGATGACGACGTGGCGACGCCCTTGAAGTGCGTCGCCGTGCACTTCGCATGCACCGTTTCGGACAAGGAACCGCGCCCCGTACTTCTTCAATGGTCCGGCGTTGGCCGCGATGTAGTCCTTGTAGCGCTCCGGGTTCGTGACGTTGATGTGACCGACCCAATATCCCTTCTTCGCCATCTCACACTCCTCTTGCGCTAACGGTCTGCTGACAAACCTGACCACCTCACTCGCACCTTCCAGCCGCTGCTTCACCACAAGTGCGGCGGCGCGAAAAATTGAAATTATCTTGGTCGTGACCCCACATGTTCCGAGATCCATCTTTCCAGGAAAGCAGCGATGTCATCGCTGTTCCTTTCTTGCATCATCAGGTGGCCGTTGCCGCGCAGGCCATGGTCTTCGAGCCGCAGATGGACGGCTCGCACGCCTGCCTGGACGAGATAATCGACGGTGCCGTGGTCGTGCATGGACCAGGCCGACGCCTCCGATGTCACGACAGCAACGGGCATCGATGTGAGGTTGGGAAGACGCCTCGCCGGCTCATTCTGAACGAAGCAGTCCGCCAGCCCCGGCTTCGGAGCCTTGCGGATTTCGCGCCGCAGTTCAGTTGGGCCTTTGACGGGCGGATCGAACGTCATCGGGATCGCAGTGAGTCCGTAAGAGAGGTCGCCCAGCCCCATTGGCAATTGGGCGAAAGGCGGCCCCATTGGCTCAACCGCGACAATTCCTTTCACCAGGTTCGGTCGACTATCTGCCACGAGCCAGCCGAAGGGCGCTCCCATGGAATGGGTGAGCAGGATCGCTGGACCGATGCGATCCAGCAATTCGGCTCCGGCTCGCTGCATCAGCTGTTGCGTCTGTGCCGAGAAGACGAGGAATGGACCTTGGGTCGCGATGAATTGGTCCAGAACTGGATCGCCGACGACGCCGGAACCAGGCCACTGATTATGCTTTTGCGCGTTCGGCCAGCTGTTCGGCTGCTTGCCGGGCGCGGTAAACAGCGTCATGGCAAATTCGTAGGTCAGCGGAGGTGTCATCGGACCGAGAACTTCCGGATGCAGGGGTGAGCGACCGTGCCCCGGGCGGTCGACGACATAGACCGCGTAACCCTGTTTCAGAAAGTAAGTGGCCCATCCAGGCCGTCCATCGGCAGTACCGAGAAAATCCGTTCCCTGCCCCCCACCTCCATGCACCATGACGATGGGATATGGATGCCGGATATGCTCCGGGATCTGATACTGTACGAACATCTGGCCCGCAGCGATGGTGCCATTCGGTGTCTGCTGGCGATCCACGCCGGTCCAGAAAACTCCCTGATCTGCGAGCACCAACGGAGCAGGTTTTGCTTTAGTTTGGGTCACGTCCCCCTCCGACTTTCTTCAGAGATCCAGAAAACCGGTCGGCAGCCCGAGATTGCTGCGACCAATGTACTTCGCGAAGGTCATGTATTGGGAGGACATGTGTCCTCGATACATCTGGGCGTCGCCAAAGTATCGAAGCATCCTTGAGCCCTTCCGCGCCGCAGTCGACCCGGCGGTCTGGAACAAGAGTTCGATGGCTTCACAGGCAAGACGTGCGCCGGTCTGCAGCATTCCCCAGAGTCGCAAGTTTTCTTCTGCGGAGGCTTGCAAACCCGTCTTCGCCCAGCGCTGGCAGTACTCCATGTGCTTGCGCAAACCCTGGAGCAGCACGCCTTCGGCTGCATCGGTCAACGCTATGGCGCGGCCATAATTGACCTGGAAATCAGTCTCGAAGGCACGCTTAATGAAAGGTGGAACAAATGTGTTTTGCGAGAACAGGATATCGCGATATTCATCGATCGCCGCGCGCGCGGCCCCGACGATAGGCGATGTCAGGGACGCGTGATAAGGACCCATGAGAACGCCGAGATACATCGGGTTTCCATGCAATCGCGTTCCTGCTGTGCCATCGGAGAGATCCTGCTTTACACCCAGCGCGTCGAAGAACGCGGTCATGTGCTCGGGTACGAAGACATTGTCCAGCTTCACGCTATTCGAGCCGGAGCCGCGCATGCCCAAGGTACGGTCTCCACCCCAATCGCCCAGAATTGTGTATTGCCCCCGCGGCACAACGAAGTGGAGCATTCGTGGCGGGAACGACGTTTGAAGCAACGTTGCGCCCAGGAAGTGCGTGCTGTGCGGTATTCCCGACGAATATGGCCACACACCATTGATGATATAGCCGCCCTCGACCGGCAGGCACGTGCCCCCGGGGGCGGCCCGGTGCGGTGACGCGAAATGTCCGGATGAACCGAAGATTTCGATCTGCGCAGCTTCCGACCAGTGCGAAGCAATGACGGGCGCGTGAGAGGCGGCCAACGTCAAGCACCACCCTGCGGAGGGATGACCGCGCGATATCTCCACCATGACGCGGAAAAATGTTTCGTAATCGAACTCGTAGCCACCAAACATTTTGGGCTGCAAGATCCGATAGAATCCAGCATCGATGAACTTCTGCTGGATGTCGTCCGAAAAATGTCCCCGCTCATCAGTCTCGTCTTGCGATTCCCGCAGCAACGTTCTCATCGAGGCCGCGCGATCGACCAGATCCTGCGGAGTGAGGTGAGGTTCCGGTACCGGCAGGCTCTTGCGCATGGCCTGAACGTTCATTTCGATCTCCTGATATTTCCGTTGACTGCGGTTGCGGCTAACCGGCGATAGGGATTCATGCCGGCGAACTCACAATCATTCTTTTGTGGCGCTCGCGCACCCGCGGCGCAGTTTCGTCCAGCATCAGGCAAAGCAAGCCTGCACAGATGCACAGCGTCGCGGCGATCCACATCGAGCTGGACGGACCGAACACGTCGGAAGCGATCCCGGCGAGGGCCGGGCCCGCGAAGCCGCCCGCGAGCTCGCCAACCCCCATGATGAAGCCAAGCGCAGTAGCAACATGGGTCGGCGGGATTGTTTCGGACGGCACAGTGGCCATGAACAACGAGAAACTGCCAATGGCGAGATAGCCGATGCCCATGAACAACACCATCAAGGGCAAAGGTCCGTCGAACATTACGGTTGTCACCGGGGCAATCACGCCAACCAAGCCTGACAAGACCAGAATCGGACGGCGGCCAAATCGATCCGAAAGCGCCGGTACGAGGATCGAAGACGCGGCCGTTGCGATACCGGTCGCGGCCACGGCAACGCTCATCGCACTGGGCGACAGACCGCGGACCTGCACCAGGTAGATCGGAAGGAACGTTATCTGAATCAGGAGCCAAGACACCATCAGGCAGCTCACGACCGCGCAAACCCAGATGTTGCGATGTTTCAGCATCGCTGAAAGCGGTATCGTGTTGCGCGCAGACGCAGTCGATATCGGAGCGGCACTCGACGAAGGTTCACGGATAAATGCGACAATCAGGGCCGCCACCACGAAGCCAGGCACCGCCGCAATGTAAAAAGCACTTCTCCAGCCGTAGATCTGCCCAATTGCGACGAGCACGAGAGGGGCGGCAAAATTACTTAGGAGCGCGCTGAAGAAATTCTGCAGAACGCCCATGTTGAAGCCGCGACGGTGCTCCGACGATTCCGCAGCCATGATCGATTGCGCGATCGGAAGGACAGGTCCCTCCGCAAATCCCATAACGAGGCGCGCGGCAAGCAACGTCAGAAACGAATTGGCGAGACCGGATCCTACCGAGCAGATCGAGAAGATCACGATCGCGCAGACCAGGAGCTTTTTACGATTTTGAAAATAGTCCGAAAGGGTGCCGACGGCGTAGCCGGCGATTGCCCAGGTCAGCGCCAGGCCAGCCGCGAGGGCACCCAGCTGGGTGTTGTTCAGATGGAGCTCAGGCACCAGAAATGGCGATAGAAAATTCAGCGCCAGGCGGTCGAAAAAAACGAAGCCAAACGCGGTACCCATCAAGACGACAACGAGATTCTCATAACTAAAGATGCGATTCTTGCTCATGAGCCCTCCCTAGTGTTTCCCGTTCTGATTGTTTGCGGCCGCGTTCTATGCGCACTGCGCCGGCGCGGCTTCTGATATTTCTTGACGCGCCAGCCCATTGCGCCGGCTCTCGTACAGCCGCCGCATTTTCGCGAACTCGACGACCTGCTCGGCCACGAATGCAAGCTGTTGCGCTATAATCGGATCACTGCACGCACCATCTGCGGAAAATGGCCTCTGCGCGGTGTTGATCACCGCTGAAAATGGAGTCGGCCAACCGCGCAGCGCGTGAACGATGGTCCGCAGAGTTCCCAGCGTCGCTCCCATGGCTTGGGCTCCGCCCGCGCATACGATGGCGCCGACAGCGCGTCCGGCGAGATAGCTGCGCGCATCGGCGCGGAGATCCTCGGTGTAGTCTAGTGCGTTCTTGATCAGCCCGGAGATCGAGCCATGATAGCTTGGGGTGGCTATGATGACGCCGTCTGCGGTGCGCAGTGCTTCGACCAACGACGTCGCACGCTCCGTACGTTCAATGGCGTCGTAGTGAGGCAGGTTCAACGATTGGCCCGCGAAGATCTGTGTTCTTGCACCGAGCCGCGCGGCTTCCGTCAACGCCAGGCGGAGCGCCCTCTCCGAGGTTGATCCGTCGCGCAACGTGCCGCCGATCCCGACGACGAGCGGAGACCAGTCCTTCATCGCAGCGGCCCACTTTCCTGCACAGCACGATCACCCGAGGTGCAAGGCACCTCAAGCGAATGCTGGCCAATTCGGATATGCGAGCACCCTCGCCCGGCATCGAACAATGCCATGCGCGTCTCTCCCTATCATCGGCGCCGTGATTGCGTCTGGCGCCTCTTCGTAGCGTGAAAGTAGGACGTGCCTGACGGCTAAGCCTGCACAAACCGGACCGGTTTGCAGGAAACTGACACAAAACTGTCCGCTTCGTTGACGGGAAACGAGCCAGCGTTCAAGTCGGAAAGGCAGACCGTGGAGTTCTTAGTTCATTGCCCGTCGATAGGCACCTGGCGACAAGCCCGTCATCCGACGGAACGTGTTCGTGAAATGCTGCTGGTGCGCAAACCCGCATTGCCTCGCGACATCCGCGAGTCCAATGTCTGGATCGGTCAGGAGCAATTTCGCATGATGAATTCGCACTCCCACAACGTAGCGGTGGGGAGACACGCCCAGTGAAGACTTGAACAGGCGTATGAAATATTCGGGGCTTACGCCGCAGATCGCAGCTAAATCGCTCAACTTGATGCAATCCGCGATATTGGCTTCGACGAAATCACGAATTGAGCGCACGCTACGCGTACTCAGTCCGCGCTCAACAGCACACGGCGCTTCCCGCTCCCGTCCATTGAGCACGACAAATCGATTGGCTATCGCATGCGCAATTGAATCGGCCAGGAGGGAACACGAGGTATCACCCTCACGCACCATTTCTTCCACTACTGCCAGGAGATTGCTGGTTAGGGGCTCCGGCTCACCCAACAAAGGCGAGAGGCCAAAATCGGAGTTCTGCGCTTGACCCTCAGAGCCAGAAAACAGTTCAGGACGCAGGTACACATGGATCGAATCCAGCGGCGTATTGAGCGTCACCTCGCAGTCGCGGAGGGGCGGTAGGAAAAAGATCCCCTTCTCCTGCAAGTGCCTGGACACAACACGCCCATCGATCCGATAGGTCACATCGACTGGTCCAGTAGCTGCAGTCACCAGCAGGGCGTTGGCATTGGCCTCGAAGCGGCCCCTGAACGGCTCTTCCCGCTGAATCGATGCGAACATAGTCGACCAGCCGAGCCCCGCACTGGATGCCTCGCGTTTCACGGCGAACTGTTGCAGCACGGAATGGACCTCGCCTCCGTCGAAAGACCGCACGGTATGCTCATTTTGCGCTGCGGCTGGCGATGGTGGATCGGAGCGTTTCTGCATTGGCCCTGGCTGCTTGTCAGTTGACGCTGCGGCGGTAGCGACCGGGCGTTTGACCCGTCAGCCTGCGGAAGGCACGCGTCAAGTGTTCCTGATGGGAGAAGCCACACCGTAGCGCTATCTCAGCGAGGCCTTCCTGGTTTTGCTCGATCAAGCGCTTGGCCCGTTCGACACGTGCCGCGATCACATATTGGTATGGTGACTTGCCCGTCGTTGCTGCAAAAGCCCGAACGAAAGACTTTGTGCCGATGCCGCACGCGCTGGCCATCGCAGCAAGGGAGATCTCACCCTCGAGATTGGCTTCTATGAAATCCTGAAGGCGCCGAAATTGGTATTCAGGCAGCCCAGCGGTCTGAACTAGCCACGGTTCGCTACTTCTGCTGATCGTGGAGATCCTGTTCGCAAGTGCCCGCGCTATCGGATCGATGAAGAGATGTGAATTCGAGACGTTCTCGCAAAGCGCCTGCTCAACCGCGCGCGCCAAATGCTGTAGAACCACGTCCCGTTCAACCAGCAGCGGTGTAACAGCGTGGACAGGAATTAAGTTTGCGCGGAGATAAATATGGAGAGTATCCAGCGCCCCGTGCAATCTCACCTCGCACGCATGACCTGCCGGTAAAAAAAAGATGCTTCCTTTTGGAATGCAACGTGAAGCGACGTGCCCGCCGGATGCAAAGGTCGTCTGCACGGGGCCGCTGCGGTGCAACACAATGAGGTCGTCAGCGATCGCTTCGAACCGGCCCTCGAAGGGATTTTCCCTTTGGATCGATGCGTAAATCGAAGACCACCCATATCCCTCACTTGAGGCATGAATGTCGGCCCCAAACCGTTGCAGAACGCCGTGGGTATCAGAGCCTCTAAACTCGCGCTTGGCTTCCATCTCGTGCTCGGCGTGTAATCAGCTGACGGGCCCGCTGCAGCGCAATATGCGCGGCGTGATGATGAAGAATAATTCCTTATAACAACAATGCTCTTAGCACGCTATGTCTTCGTTTGGCCACCGCTGCCGTCGATCTGCTCGCCAACGAGCCGGAACGGCCTGCCTCGAAGCCGATCCCGTTGAAGAGGCCGCGTCATCTACACTTCAATGGGTCGAACAGAGACTTGACCTTCAGACGCTTCTGAGCTCTCGCAGCGCAGGCTCCTCGCTGCGCATTCGCACCGTCAGCATGAGCCGGTCGAGCAGCACCTCCTTATCTGTCAGACGGCGCAAACGGATGAGATTGGCCTCGTGCTGCTCCGGGTCTATCGTGTCGAAGATGATCCGCTTGTTGTCGACCGCCGCAGGCGAGACGACCTCGAGGAAGATGCGGCGGCGCTCCTCGGCGTAGCGATCGAGGATCGCGCCATCGACATCGCCGCGAACGACAGCAGCCAGCGCCTCGTAGAGCGCAAATACGTCGAACAATCCCGATGTGAGCCCGTAGGCGCCGCTGGGATTCGTTGCATGCGCTGCGTCGCCGGCCAGCAGCACTCTGCCAACACGGAACCGCTCGGCTGCCCGCTGATGCATGCGATAAGGCGAAAAGGCAACGACTTCGATGTCGCGCGCTCCCGGAAGGATGACGTCGAAGTAGGCGGTCATACGCTCGGCGATGCTTTCCTCGGGTAGATCGAGCGGCTCGCTGTAGGTGCAGCGCCACAGATCGTCTGTATCCAGCTTTACGATGATTGCGCCATGGGTCGGGTGAATCAGAAAGGTGGTGCGCGCGTAGCCGTGCTTCGAAAAATCGTGCCGGACGTTGGCCGCGATGAACCGTTTGGGCCATGTGATACCCTCGAACTCCAGTTGCAAGGCCCTTCGAACGTTGCTCGTCGCGCCGTCGGCGCCGATAACCCATCCGGCGCGGAGTTCGGAAGGGCCCTCAGGACCGTCAACTGAGAGAGTGACCCCGCTGCCATCTTGCATCAAATCGCGCATCGTCACACCCCAGCGAACCTCGGCATGCGGAAACTGCTGGAGTCGGCGCAACGCAATTTCGGCAAGTCGGTTTTGGCCGAGATGGAGATTGAAAGGGAAAGGTGTCCGTCCTTCGAGAACGTCCAGGCTGTAGTTGATTTTCTCGCCGGTCGCGAAATCCAAGTAGGTATAGTCCTGTTTGGCGAACCCGACGTCTAGCGCCTCTTCAAGCAAGCCAAGTCGGTCGAGGCCGTCAAGTACAGACCAGTGATAAACTATCGCGCGCGGGGAGGCGACGATTTCCGATTCGCGCTCGATGACGATAACCGGGATACCCGCCTGGGCAAGCCCGAGAGCGCTTAGCAAGCCAACCGGGCCGGCCCCCACGATGGCGACTCTTTCTTCAACGGACATAAATCCCTCTTCTATTTCCTAGTCGCGAAACGAATTTAGCCGTGAGCCGCTCACCGGAAAAATGCGCGCAAGGCAAGGAACTCTTTCTGCACGTGAACGGCACTTGGTTATGATTTGTTTCGATCAGGCCTGAGTTCCGCCATCGACCGGGATGATTGCCCCCGTCATGTAACTCGAGGCCGGCGAAGCGAGGAGCAGCGCGAGACCCTTGATTTCGTCGAGCTCAGCGAGCCGCCCGAGCGGCACCGTGCTCGCGAACAAGCCCGCCCCTTCCGCCGTGTGCATCCGGCCGTTGCCGATGTTGGTCTTGAACGGTCCCGGCGCGATCGCATTCACTCGCACATTGTGTGGTCCAAGTTCGAGCGCCGCCACACGCACGACCTGCGCAATGCCGGCCTTAGCGGCGTGGTAGCCGTAGCTCGGCGCTGCGGAGGCGCGAAGCGCGGCGACGGACGACGTCACCACGATCGATCCGCTTCGCCGCGGCTTCATGTGCTTCGCCGCGGCTTGCATGGTGTGAAATGCGCCATCGAGATTGACGCGCAGGGAGTTGTTCCAGAGCTCAAGGGAAGCCGTTTCGAGCACGCCGTCCGGCTTGCCGAAGCCGGGTCCGCCGCTGATGCCGGCGTTCGCGAACACACAGTCCAGCCTGCCGTACTTCGCGACACAATCGTCGATGGCGGCTGCGACCTGCCCGCCCTGGCGCACATCGACCTCAACCGTGTCGACGCCCGCGCCCGCAGGCCGCACGCTGTTTGCGGCCCCGACAAGCCGATCTCCGTCGACGTCGATCATGACGACGCGGGCCCCGTTGGCCGCGACAACCTGGGACGTCGCCAGACCGATCCCCGACGCAGCCCCCGTGACCACAACCACATGGCCGGTCAGATCGAACAGTGCATTTGCCTTCATTGCTCTTGCGTCTCCACGGGGGCCGTCAATCGGCGCGGCCGAGCAGCGAGCCGCCGTCGATCACGATGTGCGTGCCGGTGATGTAGCTCGATGCCGCAGACGCCAGGAACAGCGCAAGTCCCTGGATCTCCTCGGGTCGGCCCACGCGATGCATGGGGCTTCCCGCCTCGAAACGTTTCTGCAGCTCCGGCGTCGTGAGCTCGGTCAGGAACGGGCCCGGCAGGATCGCATTGACGAGAATGTTGTATCGCGCCAGCTCGAGCGCCGATTGCTTGGCGAGGTGCGCGACGCCCGCCTTCGAGATTTGATAGGGCATGCCGACGATGGCTCCCGGCCGAACGCCCGCGATCGAGGCCGTCAGAATGATGCGCCCGCCATTCTGCCGCTTCATGTGAGGCACAGCCGCCTTGATCGTGGCGAACATCGACGTCAGATTGGTGTCGATGACCCTGTCCCAGAGAGCGTCGGGAATCGCTTCGATCGCGCCCTTCGGGTCGCGTTCGCCGGACATCGAAAGGAAGCCAGGGCCCGCATCGATACCGGCATTGGCGAAGACCACATCCAGCCGGCCGCGCTTCTCGACCATTTGGTTGACGGCCGATGCGATCTCGGCGCGATCGGTGACGTCGACCGCGCTGCCGTCGACATCGCCCCGCGTGCTCAACTCGAAAACCGTTCGGCTCAGCGTTTCCCGATCACGATCGAACAGCGTGACGCGCGCACCGTTGTCCACCATGGCTTCGGCGAACGCGCGGCCAAGGCCCTTGGCCCCACCGGTGATCGCCACGGACAGCCCCGCAACGTCGAAGAGCTCCTGCGACTTCATTTCGAAGTTCCCGTCTTCAACGACCAACGCCGGATCGGATCCTTGCCGTCCCAATCCTGTGCCGCGGCGAAGTAGCCGTGATAGATTCCTTCAAGCGCCTCCGTGGTCTCAATAATCTCCAACATCCCCGGCAGGTCTCGTCGCGTATCGACATAAACGATCCGCACGCCACGCGGGGAAATGTCGGAGAAGATGACGGGATAGCCGGCCGCTTCATAGCGCGCGACGTCAGAATCGAAGTCCTTGGAGCAAATTGCCCAGTGATGAAAGCCGTGTCCTTTGACCTTGATGGTCTCCTGATAGACGGACGGCTTGGTGTCGTGCTGCTCGATCAGCTCAACCATCATGTGGCCGGTGAACGCGACGGCGAGTGTGAGGCTCATGTCGGTTGGTTCGCCGCGGTAAAAGCCCTTGGCGGGGACAAAAGGCCCGCTCACGAACCACGGTCCGATATTGAGCGCCTCGACGTAGTGCTGCATCGCGGCGTCGATGTTCTCGACCGTGTACGCGGCCTGAACAATCCCGCCGACGGGTTGACCGAAGGAAAGTAGTTTCATCGTGCAAAGAACTCCGTACTGCCCTTGAGCCGCTCCTTGGCGACGACGAAATCGAGAACGGCCGGCGTGCCCTCAGCGTTGGCCGTCATTGCGCGCTGCAAGGCCCCTTCGATGCCGTTCGGATCGGTGATGCGCTCGCCATGACAGCCCGACGCCCTGGCGAGGCCGGCATAGTCGAGATCGAGCATGAAATCGGTGGCGATGAAGCGCTGGTTGAAAGCCTGAACTTGGATGTCGCGGATCGAGCCCAGTGCGCGATCGTTGAAGATGCACCAGGTGACGCCGAGCTTCAGCTCGGCGGCGACCGGCAGGATGTTCATCACCATCTGGAACGAACCGTCGCCAACGAAGCAAACCGCCGGCCGGTCCGGATAGACCAAGCGCGCTACAGGGAACGCCGAGGCCGAGAAACCCATGCCGTAGAAGCTCGAGGGCACGATTGTTGCTCGCGGTTCGTAGATCTTGAAATAGGGATAGGCTCCGCCCATGCCCTGCGCGAGGACGCCGACGTCGATCGCAACCGTGGCGTCGCGCGGGAACGCCCGCCGGATCCTGTTGAAAATCCGGATCGGATGGATCGGCTGCATATCGGAGCCGGCCATTACTTCGATTTCAGTCTCAAGTTGCACGCGACGTCGCGACAACTCATCGAGCCAACCTTTCGTCTTCACTTCCGGGTTGGACTTGGCGGGCTCGATCTCAGCGATCAGGTCCTGCAGCACCAGCCGGGCGTCGCCCGTGATGCCGATTGCGGCGACCACCGAGCGGCCGATCTCATTCGGGTCGATGTCGATCTGGATGTATGTGGCGGATGGCGCCGGCAGATAGTCCGGCTTCCAGTTGGTCTCCTGCTGCTCAAAGCGCGCGCCAACGCCGATGACGACGTCCGCGTTCGGAAGCAGGTATTTGGTCACATCCTGACGGTGATGGCCGATGCCGCCGGCGGCTAACGGATGGTCGTCCGGAAGAATGCCACGACCGGCCAGCGTGGTGATCACGGGGCTTCCGAGCGCTTCGGCAAGCTGTCGAACTTCCGCCCAGGCACCAGCCGCGATCGCGCCGCCTCCGGCAACGATCAGCGGCCTCTGCGCGGCAAGCAGGGCGGCGGCCGCGGCCTTGATGCGCTCGTTGTCGCCTCTGACGGCGGCAGGCTTGCCGACGGGGCGATACTCAGCAAGATCGATCTGCGCGGCGAGAACGTCCTGCGGGATATCGACCAGCACCGGCCCCGGCTTTCCGGAACGCGCGATCGTGAATGCCTGACGGAGGCTTTCGACGATGAGATCCGGCCGATCGACCCGAATGCCCCACTTCGTGATAGCGGCGAAGATCCTGACCTGATCAATCTCCTGGCTCGCGCCCCGGTGCGCGTTGCGGGTCGCGCCACGACCGGCGATGATGACCATTGGCAGCGCACCGACGAACGCCTCGGCCACGCTTGTCACAAGGTTCGTCGCACCCGGCCCGGCGGTGACGCAGCACACCCCCGGCTCGCCCGTGAGCTGCGCGTATCCGGCAGCCATGCTCGCGGCATGCTGCTCGTGGCGCACGAGGATATGGGATATCTGCTGCTGGCCGTAGAGCGCGTCATAGATGCCGATGGTATGACCACCGGGCATGCCGAACACGAACTTGACTCCCTCGGCCTTGAGGACATCCACGACCGCCTGGCCGGCACTCATCATCGTCATTGCATTCATTCCAAGTTCTTGGTCCCCTCACCCGTGACACGTCGCGAGGCTTCGAGACGCGTCGACCGTTTTATTGCTTGCCTGAGGCCGCGTTCACCAAAGGACAGCCTCCTTGATCAAGCGGACGAAACGCCTGCTCTCCCGGCACCGTGGTGACCACGTTGTAAATGTCCCATTTGCTCTTGGATTCAGCGGGCTTCTTAACCTGTAACAGGTAGAGGTTGCGCATCACCCGTCCATCGAGGCGCACCTTGCCATCCTTGGTCGCGAAGTCGTTGACGGGAATCTCGCGCATCTTCGCCGCAACCGCGTCGGCGTCGCGCGTGCCGGCAGCCTTCACCGCCTTGAGGTAATGGAAGACGGCGCTGTATGCCATGGCCGGATCCCAGTCCGGCGGGTGGCCGATCTTCTCCTCGAACCGCTTCGACCAAGCGCGCGTTTCGTCATTGAGATCCCAGTAGAACGGATTTGCCAGGAGCAGGCCCTGCGCCGCCTTCAACGTGATGCTTTGGACATGCTCGAGAAACAGCACATAGGCCGCGAAGGTGGCGCCATTGGACGTGAGACCGAACTCAACGGCCTGCTTGATCGAATTCACCGTGTCGTCGGATGAATTCGCAAGCCCGATCACATTCGGATTGGTCGGCTGCGCCTGCAGCAAGAACGACGAGAAGTCCGCCGTGTTCAGCGGCGCATAGACCGCGCCCAGCACTTTGCCGCCATTCGCCTCGATCACTGCGCTGGTATCGCGGACGAGCGCTCGACCGAAGACGTAGTCGGCGCCAAGAAAGAACCAGCGATTGCCGCCTCGCTTGAGCACTGCCGTACCCATCACATTCGCGAGCGAATAAGTGTCGACGGCCCATTGCGTCGTATAGGCGTCGCACTTCGGGCCAGTGACGTCCGAGCTCAGCGCACCGACGAAGAGCGAGATCTTCTTCTTGTCCTTGGCCAAGGATTGCACCGCGAAGGCCACCGCCGAATTCGGCACGTCGACTATCGCGTCCACTCCGTCCACGTCGTACCACCGCCGCGCGATGGTCGATCCCACGTCAGGCTTGTTCTGATGGTCGGCGAAGACAAGCTCGACCTTCTTGCCGAGCACCGGGCCCGTGTCTTCGATGGCCATCCGCACCGCCTCGACGGTCTCGCGCCCGCCGGCAACGGCGTAGACCGAGGACATGTCGTTCATGACGCCGATCTTTATGGGGGCCTCGTCCGCATACGCGGCGTTCGCGCAAAATAGCGCCGAGCCCAGCAACAAACCACGTGCAACCCTCATGTACTTTCGTTCCCTCAAACGGCAGCGGCCAAGTATGACTTTGCTCTTTTTGTAATTTGTGATAACAAATCAAAAATCTCATTACAAGCCGTCGGCCAAGATTTATTGGCTTCTGCCGCTCGGCCGCGCGCATCCGTTCCGGCGTTCAATGAACGCCGGAACTCGCTGCAAAGTGAGATCAGAGCTTTCAGCCCGCGGGCTGCTTGTCCCGAATGAGGGTAGCGATGACGCGATCTCCACCCTTCATGAGATCCTCGGTGAGCGCGGCCCGCGCCGCTTTGGGATCGCCGGAGCTCAGGGCCGTGATGATGCGGTGATGCCCTCGGGCACCTTCCGATGTGAGATTGATCGGGATTTGGTTGAATACAGGACCGATTTGAAGCCAGAGCGACTCGATCATCGAGAGCAACAACGGGCTCTTGGCCGCTTCATAGATGGTGAAGTGGAATTCCTGATTAAGCGCCCAAAACTGCCGCTGCTTGTTCGTGCCCAGCGACTTGATCTTCTCATGGAGTCGCCTGAGCTCGGCAATGCCACCGGTGCCGATGTGCGCGCAGGCGAGCGCGGCTGCCTCGCCTTCCAAGAGAATGCGCACGCGGCGGATCTCCAGGAATTCGTCGATCGTTATTTCGGGCACGATCACCCTGTGATTGGGCAGCATCTTCAGCGCGCGCTCGACCACCAAGCGGCCGATGGCATCGCGAACCGGCATGAGGCTGACGTGCAGGCTTTGCGCCAAGGTCCGAAGCTTCATCTCGGCTCCAGGAACGAAGCCGCCCGACATGATCATCGTCCGTAGCTCGCGGTAGACCCGGTCATTCAGCGTCTCCCGCTCGACCGCGCGTATCGAGTTCTCGAAATTGGTCTTATCGCCCCTCTTGGATATCAACCGAACCGCCCCTCTTCGCCGATCTGCCGAATGCTCATCTTAGCAAGAGACCCCGGCGAGGCAAAATGGTGCGGCTGTCCACGGGAGCCCTCGCCTCCGAATTGCCAAATGGCGCGCCCGGCTATCGCTTTGAACGTATGCTTACGACGAAGAAGACTGGAATGGGCATGGGTTTGATCATCTCCAGATCCATCGTTGAGGCACATGGAGACCGCATCTGCGCCGAACACAATTCGTCTTTGGGCGGCGCGCGGTTTTGCTTCACGCTACCAGCGATCGCGCGTGTCAAATCGGCGCCATGTTAAGCAATTGGTGACCGGACGAGAGTGGCGGGATTTCCGATCAGCGCTTGCGACTTCCCGCCGACGTCAGCCGCCTCAACTCGTCCAGCAGCTTCACGGCCGGAACGGCCAGAAGACCCCGCCGGCGCCGAAACGCCACCAGCCTTCGCCTCCCATCGACCCCGGCGATCGAAAGCGGAGCAATGAGACCGGCACGCCGCTCCGGCTCGAACATCGGCTCGGCCATCCAGCTCAGAAACCCGGAATCGACGACAAGGCTCTTGAGCACCGTGATCGAACGCGTTCTGACGATCACGTCGGGCATGCCGAGGCCTTGCTCGGCGAACACACTCTCGAGGTGCTGATGCGGTCCGGTGCCGGGCGGCGGGATCGTCCATTTCTCGTGAAGGGTATCGGCGAGCGTCAACTTTCGACGACGCCTGAGAGGGTGCGCGGACGAAACGATCACGTGGCTCGTGTCCTCCCAGCAGCAATCACGAATTGCCACGATTTCGTCCGTGTCCGGCGCTTCCGCGCCCAGGGCCAGATCGATCTCGTGCTTCGACAAACTCGCCGCCAACAAGTCCCAGACACCTTCAAAGACTTCGAAATGAAGACCGGGCCATTTGGTCAAGGTACGCTCGATCGCGGGCGGCAGGATCGAACTCGCGATGCTCGCCACCGCGCCGACCCGCACGGTCCCCTTCGCCGCGCCACGTAACGCCTGAATTTCCTCGAGCGCCTGCGTGGCCTCGACATGCAGCGAAGTCGCATGCGGCAAGAATGCCCTTCCAATATCGGTCAATTGCATGCCCTTGGAGTGGCGCTCGAACAGTTCGGCGCCGAGTTGCTGCTCCAGGCGCTTGATCGCCCGGCTCAGCGCGGGCTGTGTCATGTTCAACAGGGCAGCCGCCCTGCCAAGGCTCCCCGCCTTGACGATCGTGGTGAAGGTCGTCAGCTGTTCGATGCTCAGGGCCATAACCAAACGTAATGGCTTTTTCCCTTTTTTTCAATTCTTTGCAACGGCCGCCCTCCCCTAGTGTCCGAACGACAAAAAACCGGGATGGGAACAGACATGGCCACTGGGACGGATACGTTCGAGCAACGATGCGTGACTGCGCCGACGGTGCGCGATGCCGTCGTCGATCTGCTGCGTCGTCTCAACATGACGTCTGTCTTCGCCAACCCAGGATCGACGGAATTGCCGTTGTTCCGGCACTTCCCCGACGATTTCCGCTACGTTCTCGGACTCCAGGAGGCCGTCGTCGTCGGCATGGCCGACGGATTTGCGCAGGCGACACGCAACGCCGCCTTCGTCAACCTGCATTCGGCGGCCGGCGTCGGCAACGCCATGGGAAACATCTTCACCGCGTTCAAGAACCGGACGCCTCTCGTCATCACGGCCGGCCAGCAGGCGCGTTCCATCCTGCCTTTCGATCCGTTTCTCGCCTCCCGCGAGGCCACCGAGCTTCCGAAGCCCTATGTGAAATGGAGCATCGAACCGGCACGTGCCGAGGACGTGCCGCATGCCATCGCGCGCGCCTACTACATCGCGATGACGCAACCTTGCGGTCCCGTCCTGGTCTCGGTGCCCGTGGACGATTGGGATCGGCCCGCCGAGTATTTGCCAACACGCATGGTCAGCCAGCAGGTCCGCCCCGATCCAGCCATTCTCGACCAGATCGGAAGCGCCCTCGATCGTTCGAAGCGGCCGGCCTTCGTCGTCGGAGCGGCCGTTGATCGCGACGGAGCCTTCAACGAAGTTCGGCGGCTCGCCGAAGCGCACAATGCGCGAGTCTTCACTGCGCCGATGTCCGGCCGCTGCAGCTTCGCCGAGGACCACCGACTATTCGCCGGGTTTCTGCCGGCGATCCGTGAGAAGATCGTCCACCTTCTTCAGGGGCACGATCTCGTCTTCGCGATCGGCGCGCCGGCGTTCTCGTATCATGTCGAGGGGTTCGGTCCACATCTGCCAGATGGAGCCGAGCTCTTCCAGTTGACCGACGATCCCCAGACCGCCGCATGGACTCCGGAGGGAATGGCTGCGATCGGCAGCGTGCGGCTCGGCGTCCTGGATCTTCTTGCACGTGCCGGGCCACCGACGCGCGCCACTCCTCCTGCTCGCGCCATCGCGCGGCGAGTGGAGCCGACGGAGCCGCTCTCAACGGCCTTCGTGATGCAAACCATTGCGGACGTGAAGCCCACCGCTGGGATCATCGTCGAGGAAGCGCCGGGCGCCAGGCCTGTGATGCAGGCGCACTTGCCCATCACGCAGAGCGAAGCCTTCTACACGATGGACAGCGGCGGCCTCGGTTACGGCATGCCGGCGGCCGTCGGCGTGGCCCTCGGAAAGCCCGGCCGCCGTGTGATTGCCCTGGTGGGTGATGGCTCAAGCCTCTACTCGATCCAGGCAATCTGGAGCGCCGCACAACTTAGTCTGCCCGTAACCTTCGTTATTCTCAAGAACGGGCGCTACGCCGCGCTACAGGACTTCGCACCCGTGTTCGGCTTCAGTTCGCAAGAGCACGTCCAGGGCACCGACCTTCCCGGACTCGACTTCGTCTCGATTGCGAGAGGCCTGGGCTGCTCTGCAGTCCATGTCGGGAACGCCAAGGGCCTCCACGACGCTTTGGCCAAGGCATTTTCGTCCGAGCGACCAACACTGATCGAAGTCGAGGTCGAGGACAGAGACCTGCAGAAATAGAACAGAACGAGGGAGCAGATATGAACACGATTTCGATGTTGATCGGCGGCGAGCAACGACCGGCCACCGGTAACGCCACCTTCGAGCGGCTCAATCCGCTCGATGGCCAGATTGCAACGCGAGCACCGGCAGCCACAGCGCCCGATGCGGTTGCAGCCGTGGAAGCCGCCGCAGCAGCCTTCCCGAGCTGGTCTGCCACAGGTCCCTCGGAGCGCCGTGCCCTTCTGATCAAGGCAGCGCACGCGCTGGAAGCCAAGGCCCCAGCATTTGCCGCGTCCATCGCTGCAGAGACTGGCGGCTCGGGGATCTGGGCTGGGTTCAACGTCCATCTCGCGGCCGGCATGCTGCTCGAAGCCGCGGCGATGACGACGCAGATCAGCGGCGAGATCATTCCCTCCGATGTGCCCGGCAGCTTCGCGATGGCGGTGCGGCAACCCGCCGGGGTGGTCCTGGGCATGGCGCCCTGGAATGCGCCTGTGATCCTCGGCGTGCGAGCGATCGCGCTTCCGCTGGCTTGCGGAAACGCCGTCGTTCTGAGGGGGTCCGAGCTGTGCCCCGCAACCCACGGGCTGATCGTCGAGGCGTTCAAGGAAGCCGGCTTTCCCAAGAGCGTCGTCAACTACGTCACCAACGCTCCGTCGGACGCAGGACCTGTCGTCGAAGCGATGATCGCGCATCCCGCCGTGCGCCGGGTCAATTTCACGGGATCGACCCGCGTCGGAAAGATCATCGCCGCGACGTGCGCGAAGTACCTCAAGCCAGCGGTCCTCGAACTCGGAGGCAAGGCGCCGCTCGTTGTTCTTGATGATGCCGACATCGACGCCGCCGTGAACGCAGCGGCGTTTGGTGCCTTTGCGAATTCGGGACAGATCTGCATGTCGACCGAGCGGATCATCGTTGATGAGGCTATCGCAGACGAGTTTGTGCGCCGTCTCGCCGACAAGGCGTCCAGGCTGCCGCTTGGCGATCCGCGAAAGGGCCCCGTCGTTCTCGGCTCCGTCGTCGACATGACCACCGTCAAGCGTTGCAACGACCTCATCGATGACGCACTCGCGAAAGGTGCGAAACTGCTCTGCGGCGGGAAAGCTGATTCCACGCTGATGCCGGCCACGCTGATCGACCACGTCACATCCGCTATGCGCATTTACAGCGAGGAGTCCTTCGGACCGATCAAGCCGATCGTTCGGGTCAAGGGCGAGGACGCAGCGATCGCCTGCGCAAACGACAATGCCTACGGCTTGTCGTCCGCCGTGTTCACCAGGGATACATCGAGAGGCATGCGCGTCGCCTCGCGCATTCAATCCGGGATCTGCCACATCAATGGCCCCACCGTGCATGACGAGGCTCAGATGCCGTTCGGAGGGGTCAAGGACAGCGGGTACGGACGATTTGGCGGCAAGTCTGGAATCGCGGAGTTCACAGACACTCGCTGGATGACCATTCAGACAAGCGAACGACACTATCCGTTCTGATCAGGCCCGAGCCCGATCTCAATCTCCAGTGAAGTGACGTCGCCTCCCTCAGCATTGCTCGGGAGGCACGGCGAAGCTCGTCCTCGAAAGCCGATCGGGCGCCACCCTGATCCGACACATCTACGCAAAGCAAACAAGGAGGGAAGTTGTGACAGAGTCGTACCCCATAGGCCCCTTGTCTTCGCCGCACATCGCGGCAGCCGGCTCCGATTCAACTCGCCTTCGTGGTGAGGTGAGCAGCAGCCGCGACAGCGCACCCTCGCTGGACATCGGGCACCTCCTTGATCATGGCCCCTGGACCGTCCTGCAGAAGATCGTCGTCTTCATCGCCGCCCTATCGATCATCATGGACGGATTCGACGGACAGCTGATTGGCTTCGCTGTCCCAGTTCTGATCAAGGAGTGGGGCGTTACCCGCGGTGACTTTGCTCCCGCCCTTGCCGCTGGGCTGATCGGAATGGGAATAGGAAGCGCCTTCGCCGGCCTCCTCGCTGACCGGTTCGGACGACGCGGCGCCGTGATCGTGAGCGTGATGGTTTTCGGGCTGGCAACCTTCTGCATCGGCTTCGCGGCCAACCTCTGGCACATCGGCGCGCTGCGATTTATCGCTGGACTCGGCATTGGCGGAGCCTTGCCGAGCTCCACCACCGTTGCGGCGGAATTCACACCCGCACGACGGCGGACGCTTGCCATTACGGCGACGATCGTCTGTGTCCCGCTTGGAGGCATGCTAGCCGGCCTGTTCGCCAGCGTCGTCCTGCCAAACCTCGGTTGGAGGGCCCTGTTCTTTCTTGGTGGAACTCTGGCCGTGCTCCTTGGCTTCCTTCTGCTCCTCATTCTCCCGGAAACGCCGCGCTTTCTCGTGCGCCGGAGGGCGCGTTGGGCCGAGCTGCGCCGGCTCGTCGGGCGCATGTCGCGACCGGTTACAGCCGATGTTGTCTTCACAGATTTGGGCGAGCAAAGAATCGAGAAACGCGAGGGATTTCTTGCATTGTTCGAGAGGGGCCGCGCGCGCGACACGATCGCGCTCTGGTGCGCCTTCTTTCTCAACCTGCTTGCCGTCTATAGCGCCTTCACTTGGCTGCCGACGATGCTGACGTCCGAAGGGCTGGACGTCGCAATCGCGGGGGCCGGTTTGACGGCCTACAACTTCGGAGGCGTGCTCGGCGCATTGACATGCGCCATGGCCATCACCCGGTACGGCTCGCGATGGCCGCTCCTGCTGTGCAGCCTCCTCGGCGCCGCCACCGCGCTTTACCTGACCCGCGTGAACATCGCGCTGGAGGCAAGCATTCTGATAGCAGGGTTCGGTGTGCAGGGCTTCTTCGCCAATGCGGTGCAGTCGACCATGTATGCCGTGTGCGCGTATGTCTACCCGACCTCAGTCCGGGCCACGGGCACGGCCTCCGCCCTCGCTTTTGGCCGGCTTGGAGCCATCCTCAGTGCCTTTGCCGGTGCAGCCGTAATCACGGTCGGCGGAAAGGACGGCTATCTCCTGATGCTGGGCGTCGCCATGATCGGTCTCACCCTCTCACTCGCTGTCGTTGGTCGCCACATCCCCGCGCGCAAAACGTGACGAGAGGTCGTTACGGCCGCTCGACATATTCGGAAGATTGCGAGAGAAGCACTCAATGCGAACACAAGTAGGTATAGTCGGAGCTGGTCCAGCGGGGCTACTGCTCTCCCATATGCTGCATCTAAGCGGCATCGAGTCGATCATCATTGAAAACCGGTCGCAGGCGGAGATTGAGCAGACGATCCGGGCCGGCGTGCTCGAGCAGTCGACCGCAGATCTGATGACCGAGATCGGTGCCGGAGATCGCATGAAGCGCGAGGGTTTCGTGCATGGCGGCTTTGAGTTGCGTTTCGCCGGCCGCGGGCATCGCATCGAACTTCAGGGCCTGGCGAATGGTCGCACCATCACGGTTTACCCGCAGCACGAAGTTCTGAAGGACCTGATCGCGCTTCGTTTGCGTACGGGCGGCCAGATTCATTTTGAGGCCAAGGCAACCAGCATCGACGGCCTCACCTCCGACCAGCCGGTCATCCGATTCGCCTCCAAGCAAGGCGAGACGCGCGAATTGGCCTGCGACTTCGTAGCCGGATGTGACGGCGGCTACGGCACAAGCCGCCCCGCGATACCGGAGCATCTGGTCCGCCACGACTATTTCCGCGTCTACCCCTTCGGCTGGTTCGGCATCCTCGCCAAGGCGCCGCCGTCATCCGAGGAGCTGATCTATGCCCACCACGAACGCGGGTTTGCGCTGATCTCGACGAGATCTCCGGACGTGCAGCGCATGTATTTCCAATGCGACCCCACCGATAGCGTCGATAACTGGTCCGATGATCGGATCTGGAACGAATTGCAGACGCGCGTAGGCGGAGACGTTTCGAGCTTAAGACGGGTACGATCTTTCAAAAAGGGATCATCCCGCTCCGCTCGTTCGTCTGCGAACCGATGCAGCATGGGCGATTATTCCTTGCTGGCGACGCCGCGCACTCCGTCCCTCCGACCGGCGCCAAGGGCCTGAATCTGGCGGCGGCGGACGTGCACGTCCTCGCCCGGGCGCTGTCCTCGTACTACTCCAATCGATCAACCGCGCTTCTGAACGCCTATTCGCCTACGGCGCTTCGGCGGGTTTGGCGCGCCCAGCACTTCTCCTGGTGGATGACGTCAATGCTTCATCGATTCCGTGAGGGGACCGAATTCGACTTGAAGCGCCAACTCGCTGAGCTCGAGCTCGTGACCTCGTCCCGCGCCGCCGCAACAACTCTTGCCGAAAACTACGTAGGCGTGCCCTTGGCGTGAAGCCCCGCAGCCAGGAATCTGACAACGCGATCTCGCGTCGAGATTCGACACGACTAACGGACCGAGGCGCATGAAATCGCGGCTTGGCGCACAAGATCGAGCAAATGGCGGGGAGAGTGGTAGCCAAGCCCGCAGCTTTCGATCATTCAACTTCGAGCGATGGAGACTGCTCGTCAGCACCGCCGAGCCCCTACACTCGAAGATGCCGATCCTGCACATGCACCACCGACCTGCTCACGTTGGTTGTGAAATCCCTAAGGTCTCGGTCCAATCCATCATGGGCCAATTTCAGCTACAACGGCCACAAACAGCTTGGGCAATCAAATTTGAGCCGCTTTGCGCCAAAACCTGCCGGTGTCGAAGCTAAGCTGTGGCCCCGGCCATTCTGTACGATCGAACACGCTACGACACTCCATTAGTGAAGACGCAATGGATTCTGGATTGCTACCGGGATAAGCCAAGCTCACTACTTCGGTCAGAACTATCAACGAAGCGAGAACAACTCGACCAGACCCACGCTAAATTACGCGATGCCAGCAGGCCGCACTACTCCCACTCAATCATTTATGAAGATGTTTCCGCGTTGATTTCCAAACACAAATTCTCAAAGCTGACGGTCAAATCCCGACGGTACACCCGCCCAAATTTTTCGGTCTTGAGTTCACAGGAAAATTTGCAAGGCTCTGAGGATTGGCACCTTCAGCAAGTATCGGGATCAATCGACACAGTAGACGTATACCAAGTCGGAGCGGCGCCCTTTTGGCCTCTCGCCGATTTCCACCCGATACCGTCAATGGCCAGTCGGACGGGCCATTGATGGTCCGGTTTGCGCCACAAGCGGCCCCGGCCCTCTCCGCCAAGTCGCAGTCTCACCCAAAGCTGACCTAGCAGCCCGGACGAATTCTCAGCCAGACGCCCGCCTCCCTGATCTCAGCCGAATGCAATCCCCCGCCCGATAATTTCGGGATCGTTCCCAACGATCGGTGTATGCTCTGACGTCTTCCTCACCTCCTCCGAGTATCCAAGAGCTGCTGAAGCTCAACCACAACCGCCGACACTATCTCCACTTCCCCGGATCTCGGACTTGTCCCCACCTGGAGTATTCCATCAGACCGCTCCACCACCTCAGCTGGACACTCTCGGGTGATCCGGTCTCGGCGGACTAGACAAACGTTTGTATCACCGCGTCATCCCGCGATGGCGCGGGCCGATTCCAGCACCGCGATCTGCTCCGGCGAAACGCCCCAGTCCGCGAGCGCCTGCCGGGTATCGCGACCCGGCGGCGGCGGCGGTGTGTGAAGCGCAGACGGTGTGCGCGAGAATCGCGGCGCCGGGCTCGGGTGCCGAACCCCATCGAACATGGCGTAGGCGCTTCGCGCCTGCATCTGCGGATGCGCGGGCGCCTCGTCGATGGTTAAGACCGGCGCGAGACAGGCGTCGCGCCCCATCGCAGCGGCGACCCATTCGTCGCGCGTTCGCCGGGCGAAGATCTCTGCGAAGCGCTGGCGCATCTGCGGCCAGGATGCGCGGTCGTTCTGGTCGGGCAGTTCCCCTGCCCTGAGTCCCATCACGTTCAACAGATTGGCATAAAAATGCGGCTCGATCGCGCCGACAGCAATGAACTTGCCGTCCCTGGTCGCGTAGCTGCCGTAGAAGGGTGCGCCGCCGTCGACGATATTGTCGGCGCGCCGCTCAGTCCAGCTGCCCTGCTGGCGGAACGCCTGGAACGCCGACATCAGATGCGTCACGCCGTCGATCATGGCGACGTCGATGGTCTGTCCTTTGCCCGATTGCCGCGCCTCCATGGTCGCGGCAAGCAGGCCGACCGTGAGATAGAGCGCGCCGCCTCCGAGGTCCGCAACGAGATTGAGCGGGGGCGGCGGCGGGCGGTCCGCGTCTCCGAGGCAATGCAGTGCGCCGGTCAGTGCAAGATAATTGATGTCATGCCCCGCCTCCTGCGACATCGGCCCTTGCTGCCCCCAGCCGGTCATGCGTGCATAGACCAGACGCGGGTTCACGGCATGGCAGGCGTCGGGCCCAAGGCCAAGCCGTTCCATCACCGAGGGCCTGAAGCCCTCGGTCAGCGCATCGGCCTGCGCGACGAGTTGCAGCACCGTTGCGACGGCTTGCGGCTGCTTGAGATCCAGCGCGACCGAACGCTTATTGCGGTTGTAAAAGTCGAACCGCGCCGGCAGGTCCGGTTCGACGCCCGGCCGAGGAACGCGATCGATCCGCAGCACGTCCGCACCGAGATCGCCAAGCAGCGCGCCGGCAAAGGGAGCCGGGCCGATCCCGCCCATCTCGACGATGCGAAAGCCATGCAACGGTCCGGTCAAGACGACATCTCCTCTGATGGGAACTCTCAGCGGTGGAAGCGCACGACGTCATCCATCGGGGCCCGGTCGGCGCGCGCCGCATTGGCCTTGACGTCGATATCCTCATAGCCAAACGAGATACCGAACAGCAGTTTTTGATGACCGGGAATTCCAAGCTGCGCGCGAACAATGTCCGGAAACAATCCGAGCGCGCCCTGCGCGCAGGAGGCGATGCCGCGGGCGATGAACGCGAGCATCAGGGTTTGCGCGTACATGCCGATATCAGTGGCCTCGCGCGTATCGAACGGCTCGGGCATGAAGATGAAGACGGCGTGGGCGCATCGAAGAAGGCGTGGTTGCGGACATAGGCCAGCTTGCGCCCGACCGCGTCGCTTCGCGCCACACCCATCGCGCCATAAAGCGCCTGCGCGGCACCGACCTGCCGTTCGCGATAGACTCCCGTGAACTTGCCGTCGGCCGGCCAATCCGGCTTGATCGGCTCGTCGCGCATTCCCGCCGCAACGAGCGCGTCACGAAGCCGTTTGAGCCTGTCTCCCGACACCACGTGAGGGACCCACGGCTGCACGTTGCAGTTCGATGGCGACCATTGCGCCAGCGCGAAGACCTCGCGAAGGATCGCCTCGGGCACCTCGCGGGATAAGAAGCCGCGCACGGAACGTCGCCGGCGGATCGCTTCATCGACGCTCATCGACGGTCGTTCCAGCATGCTCATGACTCGCTCTCGATCAGGGCCATCCCCCGCGTCGCGTAAGCGCGGGCGAGCCGTCGTCCCACATTGCCGGCATCGGGCAGGACGTTGTTGCCGAGATCGCCGCGTGCCGCCACGCCGGCACTTCCGACCGCACCGCGGAACATCGCAAAGACCTGGTGAAAGACCGTCAGGCGCTCGGTCGCACCAGACAGCTGGTAATAAAGTTCGAGGTAATCCCGCTCGCGCGGGATGCCCATGTCGTCGAGCGGCAGGCCGAGCAGTCCGCCGTTCTCGTCCGGCGCCATGCGCCACGCCTGGCTGTTGAAGGCGAGATCGACAAGCGGATGGCCCAGGGTCGACAATTCCCAATCCAGGACGCCGACCACATGTGGCTCGGTCGGATGAAACACCAGATTTCCCATGCGGAAATCGCCGTGGCACAGCGCCAGGCCTTCGCTTTCCGGCACACGCTCGGAGAGCCAGCGCACCATCCTGTCGAGTGCCGGGTTATCGTCGTCGCCGCGGCGGTACTCGATCCACAGCTTCGACCAGCGGCTGAGCTGGCGAGCGAAATAGTTTCCGGGCTTGCCGAAGTCGGCGAGCCCGACTGCCCGGAAGTCGAGCTTGTGGATCGCGGCCAGCGCGGCACACATTGAGCGATAGCATGCAAATCGCTCGTCGCGCGTGAAACCGGGTAACGCGTAGTCGTGGACCACGCGTCCCTCCAGCCATTCCATGAGATAGAAGGGCGTCCCGAGGACGTCACGATCCTCACAGTAGCGATACGGTTTCGGCGTCGGCGCGGCATTCTCCTGAAGCGCCGTCAACACGCGATATTCGCGATCAATGGCATGGGCCGACGGCATCAGCACATTGTTCGGCTGCTTGCGCAGGACCGCACGCCAATCGCCGCGCGTCACGAAATAGGTGGGGTTCGACATTCCCCCACTGGTTCGCGTCACGCGTGTCGCTTCGCTTGCGCCCAGCCAATCCTTCAAATAGGCTTCGAGCCTGTGAAGGTCGAAATCCAGGCTGCCGTCACTCGCCGGCCCGGTCATCGCAATCAGCTCGCGCCCTTGCCGCTGAAGCCGAACAGATACTGCGCCACGCGCCGCATCTGCACCTCCTCCGTTCCCTCCGTGATGCGGTAACGGCGGTGGTGCCGATAGATGTGCTCGAAAGGCATGGCGCGGCTGTAGCCCATGCCGCCATGCACCTGCATCGCACGGTCCGCGGCCTCGCAGCACAACCGGTTGGCACGGAAGTTACAGATCGAGACCATATCGCTGATCGTCAGCGGATTCTGGCGATCCATCTGCCACGCCGTGCGGAAGATGAAGTTGCGCAGCATCTGATAGTCCGCCCAGAGCTCGACGAGCGGAAACTGCACGGCCTGCTTCTTGGCCAGCGGCTCGCCAAACGCGACGCGCGATCTGGCGTATTTGACCGCCTCCTGGATGCAATAGCGTGCTGCGCCGGCACTGGCCGCGGCCTGACGGATGCGGTTCTCATGCACAAAGCGCTGCGCGACGACGAGCCCTTCGCCCTCTCTGTGCAGAATCGCGCTGTCCGGCACGCGCACATTGACGAGCTCCGTTTCCGCGTGATCGCTCGGCATGTTGAAGGTCCAGTGATTGTAGAGCACGTTGTGGCCGGGCGTGCTGGTCGGCACGACGAAGGCGGTAATGCCCTTGGCCTCGCCCGGCTTGCCCGAGGTGCGGGCGAACACCAGATTGGCATGGGCGCGCGCGACCTGACTGTTCCATCGCTTGCGGCCGTTGATGACCCAATGGTTTCCGTCGCGCACGCCGATGGTCTCGAGCCATGTCGCGTCACTGCCGTGTCCCGGCTCGGTCAGGCCGAACGACAGATGCTTCTTTCCTGTGATGATGCCTTCGATATAGGTCTTCTGCTCTTCGGTCCCATAGTCGGCCAGCGCCGGAATGATCGGAAAATTGCCGACGATCGACGATTCGTCCTGCAAGTCGTTGTGCAGACCCAGCCCCTTGGCCGCCAGATGCTCGCGGATCGCGGCGATCGCCAGATTCGAGGCGCCCTGCCCGCCGCATGATTTCGGCAGGCCGTAGCGCAGATGCCCTGCCTTGTCGGCGCGGCGCTCCATCTCGCCGATCAGCGCCCGCCATTCATCGCGGGGACGGCCGTCATTGTCCCAGTCGGTCCGCGCGTTCTCGCGGCGGTGGTCGAAGAACTTGATATTGTCCCGTTCGAGCGGCTTGATCTCCGCTTCGATGAACGCGTCAAGCTCGGCCAGCTTGTCGGTGATCTCCTTCGGGAGTTCGAAATCCACGGCGCCTCTCCTGTCTCTGTTCTTGTTGGGCCGCCCGATCGGCTAGAGCGCGATCCGGCCGTAGGGATGGGTGCTGCTGACACCGCCGTCGACGGACAGCAACTGGCCGTCGACATATGAGGAGTCGTCACTTGCCAGGAACGCCGCGGCGGCCGCGATTTCCTCGGCGTGGCCCGGCCGCTTCAGCGGCGTGACGTGGCCGAGCTTGGATTCGATGCCTCGCGCGCGGGCGTCCTCAAAAACCTTGCGGGTCAGCTGGGTCTCGACGAGCCCCGGCAGCACCGCATTGACGCGCACGCCCGTGCCGGAAAAGGCGTTCGCCGCCGTCTGTGCCAGATTGTTCACCGCCGCCTTGCTTGCACTATAGGAGATCGCGCCTGCATTGGCGCGCAGCGAGGCGGCGGACGACGTCAGGATAATCGAGCCATAGCCCTGCGCGGTCATATGGCGTCCCGCATATTTGATGGCGAGGAAGCAGCTGATCGTATTGATGCGGTAGACCTCCGACCATTCCTCCACCGTTTGCTCCAGCAACGGCGTATTGGTCCCGGTAACCCCGATATTGGCGAAGAAGATCTCCAGCCCACCGAATTCAAATACGCAACGGGACACGATCGCGGCCACATTCTCCTCGACCGCAGCATCAGTGATCATGGCGGATGCGATGCCGCCCTCGTCCCGGATCGCCGACGCAGTCTCTTCAGCATTGCCGGCGCGGCCGACCACGAGGACGGATGCACCTTCGCGCGCGAAGCGGATGGCGCTGGCGCGACCGATCCCGCTTCCGCCGCCGGTAACGACCGCGCGCTTGCCTTCGAGCCGCTTCATGCGCCTTCTCCTATTTTGCAGGAACGGTCCAGCCGCCGTCGGCAGTGATGACCGCGCCTTGGATGTAGCTGGCATCGTCGCTCGCAAGGAACGCCGCGAGCGACGCGATCTCCTCGGGCTGGCCGAAGCGCCCGCTGGGCATCTCGGCCTGACGCGCCGCAATCGTTGCCTCGTCGAACTGTGCGATCGAGGCCGGCGTTCCGATCATGCCCGGCGCGATCACGTTGACTCGGATGTTCTTGGCGGCGAGCTCGATCGCCGAGGCGCGCGAGAGGCCGACGACGCCGGCTTTTAGCGCGGAATAGGCGATGGAATCCTTGGCCGGATGAAACGCCGACACCGAGCTCAGATTCACGATTGCTCCGCCACCGCGCCGCTCCATCTGCGGCACCACCGCCTGCGTCGCCCAGATCAGGCCATGCACGCCGACGGCAAACATCCGCTCCACCGTCTCGACAGCGATCTCGGCGAGCGGCTCGAAGCGCGCGAACACGGCATTGTTGACGAGCACCGCGACCGGCGCATCGAATTCGCGCTCGACGCAGGCAAACAGCGCGTGAACGTCATCGCGACGGCCGACATCGACCTCGTATCCCCTGGCCTCGAATCCCATGTCCGTCAGTCTGCCCACCGCGGGCTCCAGCCGCTTTGCGCTGATATCGACACAGGCGACGCGGCCGCCCTCGCGGCCGAAGCGCTCGGCAATGGAAAAACCGATGCCGCGCGCCGCGCCCGTGACGACGCAGACTCGATCCTTGAGACGGGCGCTCATGCGCTGGCCTTGCGAGGCGGCTCGGCGAACGCCCTAGCAATCTCGCGGAGTTGATATTTCTGCACCTTGCCGGCCGGCGTCTTTGGCAGTTCGGCGACGATTTCAAGACGCTCGGGCCAATACTGCTTGGCGACCTTGTGCTCGGCCATGTGAGCCTGCACGCCGGCCAGATCGAGCGTCATGCCGGGACGCAGCACGACGAAGGCGCAAGCCCGCTCTCCGAGCCGTGGATCCGGATAGCCAACGATCGCCACGGACAGCACGGCGGGAAGCTTGAACATCAGGTTTTCGATGTCCAGGACGGGGATGTTTTCCCCGCCGCGAATGATGATGTCCTTGATCCGGCCGTCGATCCGGATGTAGCCCTCGTCGTCCATATAAGCTATGTCGCCGGTATCGAACCAGCCCTCGGCATCGAACGGCTCCATATCCTCGCGCTTGTAGTAGCCGAGGAACATCTGCGCGCCACGGACCTTGAGCAGACCGCGCTCGCCGACCGCGGCCGGAGAGCCGTCCATGCGCAAGACCTTCACCGCGACGCCCTCGACCGGACGTCCGTCGGTCTTAGAGGATTTTTCCAGCGCACGCTCCGGCTCGGTCAACGTGCTCGCGAGCGACTCGGTCATGCCCCAGAGCGAGCAGACCTTGAGATCGAGCTCCCGATAGGCGCGATCTATCAGCGCCGGCGGGATCGGCGCGCCCGCGCAGAGGAACTTGCGCAGCTCGGCTGGCTTCGCCACGCCGGCCGCAACGGCCTCGCACATGTCGGCCAGGAACGTCGCCGCGCCAGCGGAATAGGTGACACCCTCCTTGGCCATGATCGAGACGCCGCGCTTCGGCTCCCAGACGTCCTGGAAGATCACGGTCGCACCGATCTTCAAGCCGAGCAGCATGCCGGCGGCAAAGCCGGTCATGTGGCCGAGCGGCGAGCAGACCAGCATGGTATCGCCGGCGTCGAGGCCGAAACGCCCGGCAAGTCCGATGCAGCAGCCCATCAGCGTGTTGAGGCAATGCATGACGCCCTTCGGCGAGCCTGTCGTTCCCGACGTGAACATCAGCACGGCCATCCGGTCGGCGGGCAGCGCGCCGATCTCACCGACCGGCGGCGGACCGAGACGCTCGCTGCCGGACAGCAAGGCCTGCTCGAAGCTGTTGGGCCCCTTGCCGTCGACGATGATGACGTGTGCAAGCTTCGGCAGGCGCGGCTGCAGCGAGAGCGCCATCGCCTCATGATCGAACCCGCGGAAGAGTTTTGGCACCACCAGCAGCTTCGTCTCGGCAAAGCCGAGCATGTAGCCGAGCTCGTGCTCGCGGAAGATCGGCATCAGTGGATTGACAACCGCGCCGACCCGGAATGCCGCCAGCGCAATCACCGCGAATTCCCACCAGTTCGGCAACTGGACCGACACGACATCGCCCGGAGCGATGCCGAGACGGCGTAGCGCCGCCGCCGCGCGCGAAATCATGTCACCCAGCTCTGCGTAGGTCAGGCGCTTCGGCGCGTCACGATCGGCACGATCCGCCAACAACGCGAGCTTGTTGGGCGTGGCGGCGATCGCCTGCTGCAGGAACTCGTCAAAACTCTTGTCGATCCAGAAACCGCCGGCACGCATCGCGCGCGCATGCGCCGCGGGATCGAAGCGATTCTCGCTCATGACGTTGCCTCCATGACGATGGATCGATGCACTTGACGGCATGTTAGTGCGCTAGTGTATTATATTTGAAGTGAACTGCAACACCAAATCAGGCCGGTAATTTTATCTCTAGCGGTGCACTGCGCTTGACGCTTCGTGAGCTAGTGCATCACTTTTGCGGTGCGACCGGAAGCAGGGAGGAGACCATGAAGGCGGCAGTGCTGGAACGGCGCGGACCGGACGGCGTGTCCTGGCGCGATTTCCCCGATCCGACACCGGCTGCGGGCGAGTCGCTGCTCAAGGTGGCCGCATCCTCGGTCAATCGCGTCGATCTCTACATGCGCGACAATGGCGGCGGCATCACCCACACACTGCCGCAGGTGATGGGGGTCGAGGCTGCCGGGGAGATCGTCGAGGCCGCGCCCGGCAGCGGCCTGAAGCCGGGCATGAAGGCGGTGCTCTTCTCCGAGGCGTTTTGCGGCAGGTGCCGATACTGCCTGGCCGGCGACCAGCCGCTTTGCGAGAACGTCAAGATCATGGGCGAGCATCGCAACGGCGGCTTCGCCGACTACATTGCGATGCCCAGCGCCTGCTTCTTTCCCCTGCCTGATGATGCTGATCTGGTGGCGGCGGGTGCGCTGATGACGGGCCATCTCACGGCCTGGCGGATGCTGTTCGGCAAGCGCGCCTTGCAGCCCGGAGAAAGCGTCATGATCGTCGGCATCGGTGGCGGCGTCGCGGTAGCCTGCCTGCAACTTGCAAAGCTCGTCGGCGCCCGCGTCTTCGTCACCTCTTCGAGCGACGCCAAGATCGCCAGGGCCCTCGCGATGGGCGCGGATGGCGGCGTCAACTATCGGAACGACAAGGTGTCGGCCGCTGTCCAGCAGATGAGCGGCGGCGGTGTCGACATGGTGATCGACAGCGTCGGCGAAGCCAGCTGGGGTGAATCGCTGCGTTCCTTGCGTCGTGGCGGCCGGCTGGTCACCTGCGGTGCCACGACTGGCTCGAATCCACCGGCCGATCTGCAGCGCGTATTCATCCGCCAGCTCGAGATCTATGGCTCGACGGGTGGCAGCATCGCGGAGTTCCGCCAGGTGCTCGATGTGTTCAATCGCGGTTTGGTCCGGCCGGTGATCGACTCGTCGTTCCGGATGGCAGACGCTCCTGCGGCGCTTGCCCGTCTCGCCTCCGGGGCGCAGTTTGGCAAGGTGTCGCTCGTGGCCTAGATTTGGGCTCACGAGCGACATGAGATCGATAGCGTCGGTGCATCACATCTTGCAGGCGGGATCGACGGGCGGGATGATGTCCTGTCCCGGCTCGATTTTCTTGATCTGGTACATCGGCTTGCCCTCCGGACCCATCACGATCTGGCTGATCGCCATTCGCCGCGCAACCTGATGGTCAGCTGCACGGATCTCGACATCGCCGAGCACCGTTTCGGTTTTCAAGCCGGACAGCGCGGCGCGAACCGCGTTGATGTCGGTCGAGTTCGCTTTCTGAAGCCCGGCGGCAATCAGCTGAATGGCGGCGTATTGATCGGCGCTGGTGTAGGGCGGAAGCTCGCCGTTGTATTTCTCCTTGTACGCCTTCACGAAGGCTTCGGCCTGCGCGCCGGGGAAGCCGGCCACGAAACCGATATTCTGATAGACGCCGAGCACGGTCTCGCCCTGCGCCGCCAGGGTCTGCGGGATCACGAAGGAGTTGCCCAGCACCATCTTGTACTTCTTGAACAGCCCGAACTGCTGCTGCTGCTTGGCGAGGTTGATCGCGTCGCTGCCGAAGATCGTCACGAACAGGCCGTCGGCCGGGTCCGCACCCAACTCCGAAATCTTGGCCCCGAAATCCGGCGTCCCGTTTGGCGAGAACAGGGTTTTTCCGATCGTTCCGCCCTGCGAGGTCACCAGCGCCTTGAACTTGTCCGCGGAGTCGCGTCCGGCGGCGTAGTCGACCGCGATGATGTCCCATTTCTTGATGCCCTGATCTTTCAGGAATTCCCTGAACGTCCCCATGATCATGGAGTCGTTGGCATTGACCCGAAAGTAGTTCGGCGAGCAGTTCTTTCCGGTCAGTCCGTCGGCATTGGCCATCACCTCCAGCATCAAAGCCTTCAGCGCCGGAAGCTTGGCCTGAAGCGCAGGCGTGACAGCGGACGTGTCCATGCCGGTGATGAACATTGCCCCCTCCTTCTGGACGGCGCGGGTGGCGCCGTCCACCGCCGTATCAGGCGTGCCGGGATAGGAAATGAAGGTCGCCTCCAGCTTCTTGCCCGCCGCGCCACCTGCGGCGTTGATCTGCTCGATCGCGAGGTTGACGGCCTTGACCTGGGTGTCCTTCAGGCCGGCGAGCGGTCCGCTATCGATCAGGAGAACGCCGATCTTCACCGTGTCCTCGGCCGAGGCTGCGGTCGCGGCGGCGACGGCCATCGTTGCGCCGATGGTCGCCGCGCGCAGCATGCCGAAAGCCAGCCGCATGGATGATTTTTTCATGTTCCTCCCTCCTTCGTTGATCCCGCTTTTGAGCTAGAGTGCCATGAGCGTCTGGTTCTCCGGCCTGCCAATGGCGCCGATCGCCCCCGAACCGACAACCTCGCCCTTTGCAAGAATGACGAACCGGTCAGTCGCGCGCTTGACGAGATTGAGATGCTGCTCGACCACGAGTACGCCGGTCCCGGCACCGCGAATCCTGTTGAGCGTGTCCACCAACCCATCGATCAGAACGGGAGAAAGGCCTTCCGATGGCTCATCGAGCAGAATGAGGCTCGGGTTGGCCATCAGGGCGCGGCCGATCGCCAGCATCTGCTGCTGGCCGCCGCTCAGCATCGTGCCCAGCCGATCGGCGCGCTCCTCGAGCACCGGGAACAGCTCATAGACGGTCTTCAGCGTCCAGTACCCTGCCCTGCCGGTCGATCGACCCAGCAGCAGGTTCTCCTTCACGGTCAGGTTCGGCAGGACGCGCCGTCCTTGCGGCGCGATCGCTATACCGAGCTTGGCAGCCGTATAGCCCGGCAGGGCATCGATCCGGCGGTCGCGAACCCAGATCTCGCCGGACGAGATATTCGTCTCGCGAAAGACCGACAGCAGCAGCGTCGACTTGCCGGCGCCGTTGCGGCCGACCAACGCCACCGACTCGCCCTCTTCGACCGTCAGGTCGATGCCGCGCAGCACGGTCGAGGCGCCATAGCCGGCGAACAGCGAGTGGATCCGCAGCGCGCTCATGCCGCGGTCCCCAGATACGCCGCGATGACGCGATGGTCAGCGCGGATTGTTTCAGGCGTCCCCGTGGCAAGGTGCCGTCCGAGATCGAGCACGGTGACCATGCCGCAGCAGGCGAACACCGCGTCGACGTCATGCTCAACCACGACGGCCGCGATCCTGCGCTCGCGGACGAGATCGCGCACATGCTCGAACAGGCGCAACGTCTCCGTGGCCGAGAGACCGGCGCCCGGCTCGTCCATCAAGAGAAGGCGGGGACGCCCGATCAGGGCCAGCGCGACGTCGACCCGCCGCTGCACGCCATAGGCGATGCGCCCGGCTTTCTGGTCGAGATAGCCGCCGAGATCCATGACCTCAATGACGTCGCCGACCCGGTCGTCGCCGAGATGTTGCGCAACGAGCTGCAGCTGCTCGTGCACGGTCAGATCCTGGAAGATACTGGTGCGCTGGAATGATCGCGCCATGCCTTGCCGACGGCGCCAGGCGACCGAATGCCGCGTGATATCCTCGCCGCAATACCGAACTCGGCCGGAGGTCGGACGCCGTCGGCCGCAGATCGCATCAAGCAGCGTGGACTTGCCGGCGCCATTCGGACCGATGATGCCGTGGAGCAGGCCATTACCGCGGATCTCGAGATCGACATCGGTCAACGCCCGCACCGAGCCATAGCTCACCGACAGTTTTTCGATCGTGAGCATGTCAGGACGCCTCCCGCCACGAGCCGAGCCGCTTCGAAAGGCCGGACAGCCCGCCGACGACACCACGCGGGAACACGACAATGAATACGACGATCGCAACACCGGTCAGAAGCTGCGTGAGCCCGCGCGCGCCAAACTCGTCCTGCGCAAAGGAGAAGATCAGCCCGCCGAGAATCGGGCCGAGCGAACCGGAGATGCCACCGATCAGCGCGGCGACCAGCGTATTGGTGCTGACGAACAGCCCCAGACTCTCCGGCGAGACGAAACCGGCATTGAGCACATGCAGGAATCCAGCGATCGCAGCCACGATATTCACGAGCACATACCCGATCAGCCTTGGCAGGAAGGTATTGAAGCCCGAGAAGCGCATGCGTTCCTCGTTCTCCCTGATGGCGCGGAGTACCGCGCCGAGACGGGAACGTGCGATGGCCCAGAATGTCAGTCCGACCAGGACGGTGACGACCCAGGCCAGCGACCAGAATTGCGCGGGATCGGCAAAGCGAACCGCGTCGATGCCGAGGACCGTTCCGGTGGTCCGAACAACCAGCCCGTCTGCCCCTCCGGTATAGTCGCGCAATCCCTCGAGCAGAACGGCATGACTGATCATTTCGCCGGCGGCGAGCGTCAGCATCATGAAGGCGAGCGGATTGGTCCTGACGATCAATGCGCCGAGCACGGCGGAATAGGCAAGAAGGATCAGGAACGCGACGCATAGCGCCGCAGTCGGCGTCAAGCCCCAATCGCTCATGCCGATCGCAAACAGATATCCGGCGCCGCCGTAGATACTGGCCGCGCCGAGCGCAACGAGGCCGGCCTGGTTCATCAGGAAGGCGACGCTGAGCGCGAGCAAGCCCAGCAGGAGGCCTTCGCTGCCAAGTCGAAGCACGAAATCGCTGGCGAAATAGGTCGGGACGACGGCACCGGCGCCAAGCCCGATCAGGCCGACCACAATGGCGAGCGAAAGCCGCGGCAACGGGCCGCCGACCGTCGCCGTCGCAGATGCATGCAGGTCGTCGGTCATCGTGCCGTTGCTCAACTCAGCACCCTCCCGCGTCCGATGCCACCCGGCGCGATCAGCAGCACGACCATCAGCAGGATGTAGGGCACCAGCGCCGCAAGATTTGGCAGAAACACCGAACCTGCGACCTGAACGAAGCCGAACAGCAAGGCTGCTATGATTGCGCCGCCGATGCTCCCGGTGCCGCCGATCACGACGATGATCAGGCAGTTCACGATCATCACGACGTCCATTCCAGGATCGACCGACAAATAGGGTCCGGCCAGCACGCCCGCGATGCCGGCGAACGCCGTGCTGAGGCTGGTCACCAGCAGGCTCAGGCGGTCGGCGTTGATGCCCATCATGCGCGCGACCGACGGATCCTGACTGACCGCGCGGACATACAGCCCCGACGCCGTCCATCGCAGCCACAAGGCGAGCAGCGCGCAGGACCCGAGCCCCATCACGATCAGGAAGAGACGATAGACCGGATAGGACAGGTGCAGGATGGTCACGGAGCCGGACAGGATTTTCGGCGCATCGACGCTGCGAGCCTCGCCGCCGTAGAGGTAGATGATGATCTGGCCGAGGATGATGCCCAGGCCCAAGGTGACCAGCGCGACTTCGATATGCGAGCGTCGCTGCAGCGGCCGTAGCGCCAGATATTCGAAGGCTATTCCGACAAGCGCCAGCAGGATCGGAACGAGCAGCAGCGCCAGCCAGAATCCACCGACGAGAGCAATCGTGTAGCCGAGATAGGCGCCGAGCATGTAGATCGCGCCGTGGCCGAAATTGATGACGTCGCGCAGGCCGTAGATCAAGGCGAGCCCGCTCGACAGCATGATCAGTAATGACGCAAGCGCCAGCGAATTCGCGATCAGCAGCGCGATCATGGCAGCGGTCTCCTGCCCGGGTGCATTCCGCAACGGCATGCGGCCGTCCGATGCGCCAGCCTGCGCGCTTGACCTCGCAAAGGGCCCTCCTGCCATTGCCCGGCCCCCGCAGCGGGTTTCAATCGCGCTCCGTGCCGGCCTTCAGCATTTCCCCGTCCTGTCGGACGACCTCGAGTTCGACGCTCGATTAGTACACTGGTTTATCATATACTAGTGTTCGCCGCAAATCCAAATCGGGACCCTTCGCTGCGGCATCTCGTGCACAGCGGCGTCTCGTCAGAGGCGCGCGACCACTACCGGAGCCCCCTATGGACCTTGATCATGTCGTCGCCCGGCGCTTCGCGCCGATCCACCAAACCTACGATTGGCGCGATTCCGCCCTTTACGCGCTCGGCCTTGGCATGGGCGACGATCCGCTGGACGAGGACGAATTGGCCTATGTGTACGAAGGCCGCGATCAACGCGCCGTGCCCAGCATGAGCGTGACGCTCGGCTGGCCGCCGCTGTGGATCGCCGAGCCCAAAACGGGGATTGCCTGGACCAAGGCCCTGCATGGCGAGCAGCGCCTCACGCTGCATCGCCCGCTTCCGGTCAGCGCATCCATCCGCGCCGAGCACCGTGTCAGCGCGGTCGAAGACAAGGGACGGACGCGCGGCGCCCTCCTCTATTTCGATACCGAGCTGTTCGACGCCGCCAGCGGCGAGCGACTGGCAACCCTTCGGGCGACGGAATTCCTGCGCGGCGACGGCGGCTGCGGCAACTACGGTTTGCCGCCCGCCGCGATTGCGCCGATTGGTAGCGACGGAAGACCCAGCGCCAGCATCGCCTATCGAACGCCGTACCAGGCCGCCTTGCTGTATCGCCTTGTCAGCCGCGACTACATGCCAATCCACGCCGACCCGGCGGTGGCTCGCGAGGCCGGCTTGGACCGCCCGATCTCGCACGGCCTTAACACGCTGGGCCTCGCCTGCCGCGCCATCTTGAAGCGTTACGCTTCGGGTCGTCCCGAGCTGATCGACGCGATGGCAGCACGATTTGTCGCGCCCGCATTTCCCGGCGACACGATCCGGATCGACATGTTCGAGGAAGGCGATGTCATCAGGTTCAGGGCGTGGGCGGCGGAGCGGCACACTATGGTGATCGATCCCGGCGAATGCCGGCTAACGGCGGCCTGATAGGCCGCCGGTCCCCTTTCGTCGACGCCGATCAGCTGCGCAACGAATCCAGATCGGCCATCGCCGTCGAGATTCGCTCAATCATCGCGAGCGTCGTCGCCTCCGACTGCATGGCCGGCAACAAAGGCGAATGGCACAACGTAATCGTCCACATCAGGAGCGCATGCACCATCTGCTGCCGATAGTTGAGGAAACTTCGGTCGAAGTCTGGCCTGGTCCCCGTCAATGCGGCGAACCGGTCGAGATAGCGACGGAGCAGGTCCTTCTCCCAGTTGCGGCGGTCGTCCGGTGTCAGCGCCGCCGTCACGGCATAGGAAAAGTCCCGCGACCAGTGACCGCGGGCAAGGCACTGCCAATCGCATAGGCCCATCTTCCCCGCCCCCGTGCGGTACCAATTGCCGATATGCACGTCGGAATGGATCAGTCCCTGCGGCTCGTTGTCGTGGACAGCAAGCGCTTGCACAGCCGCCGGCCAGACCGCGTCACGCTGCGCGAGCACGCTCTTCGGGATGACATGCGCGGCAGCATCGAACGCCTTTCGGGTGTAGTGCTCGAGGCTCATCTTTTCCGCGCCGATGGTGAACCAGCGCGGATAGCTGGCAACCCACGGATACCGTGCCGAAAGCTCGCTATCGCCGTAGAAGCGCGCATGCAGCGCGGCAAGAACATCGACCATGTCCTCAGCCATCTCGCGGTCAACGTAGGTCTTGTAGTTGCAAAAGGTCGCCGATTTGGTTGCGACCATGTCCTCCAGGAGAAGAATCGAGGCGTAGGTCTGGCGATCGAACGCCGCGTGATAGCCGATCGGCGCCTCGATCTCAAGCTGCGGCCGCAGCTGCATGTAGAAGCGGCCCTCGACCCGCGCGGTGCCATTGAAGCCGCCGATCATGCGTGTGACGACGCTCGGCAGCGACTTCGTGAACATCGACCGCGGCAAGCCTGCGCGCTGGCCCGCGTCGTTGTACCTGACGATCAACTGGTGGCGTTCGTGCGTCCCGGCGCTCGCAGGCTTCACCACGACGTCGGTGACGACAGCGCCGGGACTTCTTTGACAGAGCACGGCGGTCAGCCACTCCGGCGTGACGGCCCCGGGCGAGCACGGAACATCCTCCGCGCGGCGGGCCTTCGGCCGCATCAGACGTTCGAAGGCGACGCGCCCGCCAATCTTCAGCGCGGCCAGTGCCATTGCGCCCGAGGCAGCCATGTTCCCTCCCTTCGCCGGCGAGCGGTCGCACAGCTTGCGACGCGCCCGACATTTCGTACGCTTACGTACTATCTGAACCACAATCGCGGTGGCGTCAAGGCGAAGGTCGCGCCGAAATGCGGATCACCAGCCGGCGGTCTCCTAGTTGCAGCGCGATACATTCCGAGGGGCGCAGCGACTGGCACAATCCGCATTTTCGACTTCCAAGATATCGTACTATAGTGTACTGATTTTCGCATGTAAAACAAGAAGCGATATGGGAGCCGGCATGAGAACTTCGATTTTGGTCAGCGCTTCGATCCTGTTCCTATCCGGCGCGGCATTCGAGGCCGGCGCCGCCGAAGAGCAATATGGCCCAGGTGTTACCGACACCGAGATCAAGATCGGCCAGACCGTCCCCTATAGCGGGCCGGCATCGGCCTTCTCGAGCTATGGCCGCGTGATGACCGGCTATTTCCAGATGCTGAATGAGGCGGGTGGAATCAACGGCAGGAAAGTCAACCTGTTCTCCCTCGACAACGCGTTCAGCCCGCCCAAGGCCATCGAACAGACCCGCAAGCTGATCGATGACGACGGCGTTCTGGCCGAGGTCGGGACCGTGGGCACCGTGCCCAACGTAGCCGTTCAAAAATATCTCAACCAGAACAAGGTGCCCCAGGTCTTCATCTCGGCCGGCGGCCGCCGCTTCAACGACCCCCGGAGCTTCCCATGGACTGTGCCGTTCTACCCGCCGTTCGAGATGGAGGGCGCCACCTTCGGCAAGTTCATTCTCAAGAAGATGCCGAACGCCAGGATCGCCGTGCTCTACCAGAACGACGACTACGGCAAGGACTACCTTACCGGCCTCAAGGCCGGCCTGGGCTCTGATGGTCAGGCGAAGATCGTGGCGGAAGCCTCCTACGAGCTCAGCTATCCGACGATCGATTCCGAGATCCTCAAGCTCAAGGCCGCGGGCGCCGATACGCTGGTCTATTTCACGACGCCGAAATTTGCGGCCCAGGGGATCAAGAAGGCGAACGAGATAAACTGGAAGCCGGTGCAGTTCCTGGCCAGCCCCGTCAACTCGATCCAGGGCGTGCTGACGCCTGCCGGGCTCGACAACGTCCAGGGCGCCTATACGACCCAATTCGCCAAGCAGGCCAACGATCCCGCCTGGGCCGAGGATGCAGAGGTGAAGGACTACGTCGCCTTCATGAAGAAATGGGCCCCGAACGACAGCCCGAACGACTTCATTGCGCTGTCCGGCTACATCAATGCGCAGGCCATCGCAAAAGGCCTGCAGCGATGCGGTGACAATCTGACCCGCGAGAACCTGCTCGCGCAGGCGACAAGCTTCAACAAGGAGCGTGTCGGCATGCTCCTTCCGGGAATCGAGCTCACCAATTCCAAGGAGAACTATGCCCCCTACCGCTCCTTGCGCATGGCAATCTTCGACAAGACGTCCTGGAAGCTGCTCGACGAGTAGGGTGGCGATGGCCTGCCGGGTACGCCCGGCAGGCGTAAACGGCAGAACAAAGCGAACGGAGACCTTCGTTGACCATCAAAGGTAAGGCATACATAGCCGGGATCTATGAGCACCCAACTCGGCACGCGCCGGACAAATCCACCGCACAACTCCATGCCGAGGTCGCCAAGGGCACGATCGAGGATGCCGGGCTTACCAAGGACGACATCGACGGCTACTTCTTCTCCGGCGATGCGCCGGGCGGCGCCTGGCCGATGGTCGATTATCTCGGGTTGAAGGTACGTCACGTCGACGGCACGGATACCGGCGGCTGCTCCTACATCATCCATCTCGGGCACGCGGCCGAGGCGATCGCGGCCGGAAAATGTTCGATTGCGCTCATCACGCTTGCGGGCAAGCCGCGCACCGGTCCCGCGCAGGTGCGTGCCCCGGGCGCCGAGGCCGATTTCGAGACCGCCTATGGCGCAACCACCCACAACGCCTACGGCATGTGCGCCATGCGCCACATGCACGACTATGGCACCACAAGCGAGCAGCTCGCCTGGATCAAGGTCGCTGCCTCCCATCACGCGCAATACAATCCGCATGCGATGCTGAAAGACGTCGTCACCGTCGAGGATGTCGTTAACTCGCCAATGATTTCCGATCCGCTGCACAGGCTCGACTGCTGCGTCGTCACGGACGGCGGCGGCGCGCTTATCGTGACCACGCCAGAGATCGCCAAGAGCCTGAAGAAGCCTTTAGTGCGCCTGATCGGCCATGGTGAGGCAATGAAGGGTCCCCGTGGCGGTAAGGATCTCGATCTCACTTGCTCCGCCGGCGTCTGGTCCGGCCCGCGCGCCTTCGAGGAGGCCGGCATCACGCCGAAGGACATCAAATACGCCTCGATCTATGACAGCTTCACCATCACGGTGTTGATGCAGCTCGAGGACCTCGGCTTCTGCAAGAAGGGCGAGGGCGGCAAGTTCGTCGCCGATGGCAACCTGATCTCCGGTGTCGGCAGGCTGCCGTTCAACACCGACGGTGGTGGCCTGTGCAGCAACCATCCCGTCAACCGCGGCGGCATGACCAAGATCATCGAGGCCGTCAGGCAGTTGCGCGGCGAGGCGCATCCGAAGGTGCAGGTCAAGAACTGCGATCTCGCCATCGCCCACGGCACCGGCGGCCTGCTTGGCGTCCGCCACGCCGCCTCGACGGCCATTCTGGAGCGCGTGTGATGAGTGAAGCGAAAAAATATCCGGCCCCGACGACCAATCCCGAGACCACGCCGTTCTGGGAGGCCGCGAAGGCGGGCAAGTTCCTGATCAAGCGCTGCACCGCCTGTGGCGAAGCGCACTACTTCCCGCGCGCGATCTGTCCGTTCTGCTTCTCCGACAAGACGGTGTGGGAGGAGTCTTCGGGCGAGGGCGCGATCTACACCTACAGCCTGATGCGGAAGTCGCCGACCGGGCCTTATGCGATCGGCTACGTCACGCTGAAGGAGGGCCCGTCGCTCCAGACCAATTTCGTCGATTGCGATCTCACGACGCTGAAGATCGGCCAGAAGGTGAAGGTGGTGTTTAAGCCCACGGATGGCGCGCCGCTGCCGTTCTTCACGCCGGCCTGACTTCTTCCCTTCTCCCTTTGTGGGAGAAGGTGGCGCGAAGCGCCGGATGAGGGGTCTGTCTCCGCGTAGGGATTTTCGATGCGGAGCCAACCCCTCACCCAAGGAGCTTGTTGCGCAGCTCTCGCTGCCCTCTCCCACAAGGGGAGAGGGCACAACGACCGTATCTTCGCTCGCGGATGTAGCTTCCGGCACGCGCCGTTGTCAGCTCACGATCTCCTCGCGGCGCAGCTCGGCGATGCTCGCGGCGCAAAGACCCATGTCCTTCAGCACGTCGTCTGTGTGCTGCCCGAGAGTCGGCGGCGGCAGGCCGGGGCTGCGCTCTTCTCCGACAAACGTCACGGGATGGCCGACGCAATTCAACCGCCCCGCTGCAGGATGATCATATTGCATGATGAGCTTGTCGGCCTTTGTATGCGGATGGTCGAGAAGTTGCGCCAGCGTGTTGATCGGCGAGCAGGGAATGCCGACCTCGTTCAGCGCTGCGTTCCAATGCTCGACGGTCTTGGTCGCGATCACCGCCTGGACGTGGCGCAATGTTTCGCCACGGTGCTTGACCCGATCGGCGTTGGTTCTGAATTTCGGGTCATCCACGATCCCGTTCAGGCCCGCGACTGCGCAGAACTTGCGCCAAAGGTTGTCGTTGGCCACGCCGATCATGATCGGTCCGTCCGCGGCCTCGAAGGCTTGATACGGGCATAGGGACTCATGGCTCGAGCCACACTTGGCCGGCTGCGTTCCCCGCTCCCAGAACGTCTGGAGATTGTAGCCGAGAAGCCCCAGAGCCGTGTCGAACAGCGACACCTGGATCGCCGCTCCCCTGCCCGACTTCTCTCGCGCAAACAGGCTCGCAAGTATGCCGCTGAAAGCATGAACGCCGGTCATCTGGTCGATCGGTGAAATCGGGCTGCGGATATGGCCGCCGCCCTCGTCGCCAGTCATGGACATGATGCCGCTGAACGCCTGCAAGATCACATCATAGCCGGGCGAATTCCTGAGAGGACCCGTCCGGCCAAAGCCGGAGATGCTGCAATGGACCAATCGATCGTTCAGCGCGCACAGGCTCGCGGCATCGATTCCCAACCGCTCGGCAACGCCCGTACCGAAGCTTTCGATCGCGACATCGGCGGACTTGGCGAGCTCGTGCACGAGCTTGCGCCCCTTGTCGGACTTCATGTTGATCGCAATGCTGCGCTTGTTGCGATTGGCACTCAGAAACACCGTGCCTAGCCCGGGCGCAGGAAATGGCGGCCACCCCCGCGTCTCATCCCCCTGCCCTACAGCTTCGACCTTGATCACCTCGGCGCCGAGATCACCGAGATATTGCGCGCACAGCGGGCCTGCGAGCACCTTCGACAGATCGAGAACCTTGATACCTTCAAGAGGTCTGGACACGACTATTTCTCCTTCCTGAGGCGCCGACTACTTCAGCTTCGCGGCAAAGAGGCCACCGAGATAGGCGGGAAAGCCCGCCTGCGTGACCAGGACATAGTCCGCAGCGCGCCGCTCGGACTCATCAAGTTGGGATCGCCAGCCCGCGGCAGCGACCTCGGCATCCGCCAGCCGCGCGCGTAGCAGCTCCTTGCCCCAGGTCCTCGGCTCGTCGTCATGCCAATAGACGGCGCCCGCGACACGTCCATCGAACTCGACCTTGCGCGTCTGCTCGACCCGGAAGCCCGCTCGCGCAAATGCCTCCGACAGCTCCTTGCCACGCTCCGACTGGACGCCGAGCACGTTCGAGACGGAAGCCACGGCTTCGGTGATCTTGGGGTTCATTCCCTTCTTCTTCAGCCGCTCATGATCGAGCCGGCCAAGGAACAATGTCCTAATCATGTTGCGCGGTTCCCGCCGCTGGATCAGCTTTGCGAAGATCTGCATCTCCGTCCGGATGGCCGTATCGAAGTCCTGCGGGAGCCCGTGCTCGACGCAGTCGAGAATGGCGGAGAGAGCCGGATAGTGACCGAGCGTCTCGGCCAGCATCTTGCTTCGTTTCTCTCCGATGGTCGCGCTCACGCGCTCCGCATCCGGGGCCCGCCAATTCGGCCGATCCCAGGGCTGCGTGGCCTGCGGTCGCGACAGCACCCAGCGCTCGGCGGCAGCGACTTCCTCGCCTGGCGCTACCAATTCATGCGCAAGTCCGGCTGCGATGGCCGCCTGCCCGGCGAGCCGCGCACCTTCGAGCAACACGGGTAGCGCCGCCTCCATCCCGATCAGCCGCGGCAATCGCTGGGTTCCGCCGCCCCCTGGCAGCAATCCAACGAGTGATTCCGGCAAGCCGAACGTTGCTTGCGGGTGGTCGACAATCACCCGGCGATGCGCCGCCAGTGCAAATTCGCAGCCGCCGCCCAGGGCGAGGCCGGCGATTGCCACCGCGACCGGCTTGCCGGCCGTCTCGAGCTTGCGCAGACCATGGCTCAATCGAAAGAAATGATCGAACGCAAGACGATCGCGCTCGCCGGACGGCGCCGCCATGATCATGTCGTAGGCCGTTTCCAGCTCGGCCAGATCCGCGCCTGCGCAGAAGGCGGACGATTTGCCGGAACGGATGACGACGCCCGCCACATCGCTTTGCCTGAGCCAGTCCGCAAACCGGCCAAGCTCCTCGATTGCCGCATTCGAGAACACGTTCATCGATCGTCCCGGCATGTCAAAGATGAGGTGCAGGACGCGCTGCTCCGACACTTCGATGCGAAACTGCTTCAGCTCCGGCCCGACGGTCATCGTTCCCTCTCTCTTTCGGTTACCGTTCATTGGTGTACGATCGCACTTGCATGTCTGTCTTTTCGGGTTGTCTGCCCAAACCAAATACTGTACACTAGCAAACTAAATCAGACAGGAAGCACTTTGACAATGATCGAGCGCACGATCTTCCGCGAGGAACACGAGATTTTCCGGCAGACGGTCCGCCGCTTCGTCGAGCGCGAAATCGTGCCCTTTCACGCCCAGTGGGAAGAGGACGGCATCGTCCCGCGAGATTTATGGTTGAAAGCCGGCGCGGCCGGCCTTCTCTGCTGCACCGTGCCCGAGGAATATGGCGGCATGGGCCTCGACTACCTTTTCGATGTCGTCGTGTTCGAAGAGCTCTGGCGGGCCGGCGCCAGCGGTCCCGGCTTTCTCATCCACACCGACCTGGTCGCCACCTACCTTCTGTCCTTCGGAAGCGAGGCTCAGAAGCGCAAATGGCTGCCCAAGATGGTATCCGGCGAAGCCATCGGCTCGCTGGGCATGACGGAACCTCACGCCGGCAGTGACCTCAAGGCGATCCGCACCCGCGCTGCGCGCGACGGCGACGACTTCGTCATCAACGGCCAGAAGGTCTTCATCTCCAACGGCCAGCTTTGTGACTTCATCGTGCTCGCGACCAAGACCGACGGCCAGGCCGGCGCGAAGGGCGTGACCCTGTTCATCGTCGAGAGCAACCGGCCCGGTTTCAAGCGCGGCCGAAATCTGGAAAAGCTCGGCATGAGGGCGCAAGATACCTCCGAGCTGTTCTTCGACAATGTCCGCATTCCCGCCAGCAACATGCTCGGCGCGGAAGGCCGGGGCTTTGCGCAGATGATGACAAAACTATCGCAGGAGCGTCTGGCTCAGGCCATCCGGTCGGCGACCGTTGCCGAGACCGTGATCGACTGGACCCTGCAATATACCTCCGAACGAAGCGCCTTCGGCCAGAAGCTCGCCGACTTCCAGAACACGCAGTTCAAGCTGGCCGAGCTCAGGACCAAGGCCGCCGTCGCGCGTGTCTTCACCGACAAGTGCATAGCCCTGTTCATGGAAGGGAAGCTCGATCCCGTCGACGCCGCCATGGCCAAGATGTTCACGTCCGAGCTGCACTGCGAGACCGTTGACGAGTGCCTGCAACTCTTCGGCGGCTGGGGCTATATGTGGGAATATCCGATCGCCAGGGCTTATGCCGACGCGCGCGTGGTGAAGATCGCCGGCGGCTCGATCGAGATCATGAAGACGATCATCGCGCGCCAAATGTACTCGCAGCGCGGATACGACATCCAGAAGAACGGGTCGGCCGCATAGCCCCCTCGCCTTCGACCAATCGAAGGCCGCCAAAGAAACGACAAAACACAAGGGAGATCGACGTTGAAGGGCCTATCGGGAAAAGTTGCCGTCGTGACCGGCGGCGGACAGGGCATCGGACGAGGATTGACGCTGCGGTTGGCCGAAGAGGGCTGTAAGATCGCGATCTTCGACATCAATCCGCAAGGCGGCGAAGAGACCGCACAGCTCGCACCGCAGGCCATCATCAAGACCTATGCCGTCGATGTGGGCGATGCGGATTCCGTCAACGCCGCGGTCGCCAGGGTCGAGGCCGAGCTCGGGCCGATCTGGCTCCTGGTCAACAATGCCGGCTGGGATCGGCCGATGCCGTTCCTGAAGACCGACCGGGAGCTGTGGGACAGGATCATCCGCATCAACCTCTATGGGCCGCTCAATACCCACAAGGCGATTGCACCGTTGATGGCGGAGCGCGGCGGGGGCCGGATCGTCAATATCGCATCCGATGCGGCGCGCGTTGGCACCAGCGACGAGGCCGTCTACTCCGCCTGCAAGGGCGGACTCATTTCCTTCACCAAGTCGCTGGCGCGCGAACTTGCGCGCAAGAACGTCCTGCTCAATGCCGTCTGCCCCGGCCCCACCAATACGCCGATGATGGCGGCGGTGCTGGGCGAAGGCGAGCACGCCGTGAAATGGAAGGATGCAATGCTCAGAGGCATCCCGCTCCGCCGCATGGGCGAGCCTGACGATTACGGCGGGATCGTCGCGATGCTTGCGTCCGACGACGGCAAATTCATCACCGGACAAACCATCTCCGTCTCCGGCGGAATGAACATGATCTAACTTGCGCGAGGACACGCCATGACTGATCCCAAGCAATTCACCGACGTCATCTACGAAATCCGCGACCGCGCCGCGTGGATCATCATCAACCGTCCGAAGGTCTACAACGCCTTCCGCGCGCGGACGCTGGACGAGCTCATCCAGGCCTTCCAGCTCGCCGGCAACGACCGCAATGTCGCCAGCATCGTGCTCACCGGCGCTGGCGAGAAGGCGTTCTGCACTGGCGGCGATCAATCGGCCCATGAAGGCCAATATGACGGCCGCGGCGTGGTCGGCTTGCCGATCGACGAGATCCAGGGTCTGATCCGCGACGTGCCGAAACCCGTGATCGCCCGGGTCAACGGCTTTGCCATCGGCGGCGGCAACGTGCTCGCAACGCTCTGCGATTTGACCATCGCCGCCGACCACGCCCAATTCGGCCAGGTCGGCCCCAAGGTCGGCTCGGTGGACGCCGGCTGGGGAACGGCCTTCCTCGCCCGTCATGTCGGCGACAAGAAGGCGCGGGAGATCTGGTATCTGAACGAGCGCTATACCGCCGAACAGGCGCGCGAGATGGGTCTCGTCAACAAGGTCGTCCCCATGGCGCAGCTCGACGCTGCCGTAAAGGATTGGACCGACAAGCTCGCGCAGCGCTCGCCGACCGCGCTCGCGCTCGCGAAGCGATCCTTCAACGCAGATTCCGACAATATCCGCGGCATCAGCAACTTCGCGCTCCACGCCGTAAAGCTGTTTTACGACACGGCGGAATCGAAGGAAGGTGTCGCGGCCTTCAACGAAAAGCGCGATCCGGACTTCCACAAGTTTGCGCGCTAGCGGCCCCATGGCTCCTCACAAGGTCATCATCTCCTGCGCGGTCACAGGATCGATCCACACGCCGTCGATGTCGCCGCACCTGCCGGTGACACCGGCGGAGATCGCCCAGTCCGCGCTCGGCGCCGCGGAGGCGGGGGCTGCAATCGTGCACCTGCACGCGCGAAATCCGGTCGATGGACGACCGGATCAGTCGCCGGAGGCTTTCGAGCCCTTCCTGCGCGTGATCAAGCAGAGCTCCAACGTCGTCGTAAACCTGACGACGGGCGGCTCCCCCTACATGACGGTCGAGGAGCGCGTTCGCCCCGCGGCGACCTGGAAGCCGGAAGTTGCCAGCCTCAACATGGGGTCGATGAACTTCGGCCTGTTCCCGATGCTGAAGCGGTACAAGTCGTTCAAGCACGACTGGGAGCCGCAAATGCTGGAGGGCTCACACGATCTCGTCTTCCGCAACTCGTTCAAGGATATCCGCTATGCGCTGGAGACGCTGAACGGCTCCGGCGCGCGGTACGAGTTCGAATGTTACGATACGAGCCATCTCTATAACCTGCACTACTTCTGGACGGAGGGGCTGGTGAAGGCGCCCCTCTTCATCCAGACGTGCTTCGGACTGCTCGGCGGCATCGGCTCGCATCCGGACGACGTCATGCACATGAAGCGAACCGCCGACCGGCTGTTCGGCGACAACTATCGCTGGTCGGTGCTCGGTGCCGGGCGCGCACAGATGCCGGTAGCAGCCATGGCGGCAGCGATGGGCGGCAACGTCCGCGTCGGGCTCGAGGATAGCCTCTGGATCGGCGCAAGCCGCCTCGCTGAAACCAATGCGACACAGGTGACGCAAGTGCGCAAGATCATCGAAGGCCTCGGGCTCGAGATCGCAAGTCCTGACGAGGCACGTGAAATCCTGCATCTCAAGGGCGGCGACAAAGTCGCCTTCTAACTCTCAACTCGTGGCCGACAAACATGCTACCCAATCGCCCTATATTCGACGAAGAGCACGCCCTCCTGCGCGAAAGCGTCCGCCGCTTCGCTACGTCGAAAATTGCGCCGCACTTCCAGGAATGGGAGAAGGCCGGAATCATTGATCGCGCCTTGTGGCCGGCGGCGGGCGAAGCCGGCCTGCTCTGTCCCCAAGTGCCTGAGCAGTACGGCGGCATCGGCGGCGATTTCCGCCACAATGCCGTCGTCATCGAAGAACTCGCCTATTCGGGATTTGCGGGTCCCGCGACCGACTTCTCGGTTCACAACGACGTCTGCTGCGGCTATCTCCTGAGTTACGGCACCGCGGAGCAGAAGAAGAAATGGCTACCGCGCATGGTCTCCGGCGAGGCCGTCTGTGCCATCGCCATGACCGAGCCAGGGACCGGCAGCGATCTTCAAGGCATTCGCACGCGCGCCGTGCGCGAAGGCGATGAGTACGTCATCTCCGGTCAGAAGACCTTTATTTCGAACGGCCAGATGTGCGACCTCGTCATCGCGGTAACCCGCACCAATCCGGACGGAGGATCGCGCGGCATGAGCCTGATCCTCGTCGAAACCGATCGGCCCGGGTTTCGCCACGGTCGTAACCTCGACAAGCTCGGCCATCTCTCCTCCGATACGTCGGAACTGTTCTTCGATCAGGTCCGCGTTCCCGCCAGCAACCTCCTGGGCTCGGAAGGCGGCGCGATGGCTGCGCTGATGAGCGAGCTGCCGCAGGAACGCTTGACGATCGCGCTCCACTCGATTGCGTCGGCGCAGAAGGCGTTCGACATCACCAAGGCCTACGTCCTCGAGCGCAAGGCGTTCGGACAGGCGATCGGCTCCTATCAGAACACGCGCTTCAAGCTCGCGGACCTCAAATCCGACCTTCAGGTTGGCTGGGCTTACGTCGATCAGTGCCTCAGCCAGCATGTTCGTGGAGAGTTGACGACCTACGCCGCATCGACCGCAAAGCTCTGGATCACCGAGATGCATGGACGGCTGGTCGATCAGTGCCTGCAATTCTTCGGCGGCTATGGCTTCATGCGCGAATACGAAATTTGCCGTCTGTTCGCGGACGCACGTGTGCTGCGGATCTATGGCGGCACGTCAGAGATCATGCGGGAGTTGATCTCGCGCAACCTCTGACGCGCTTCTCAAGCGCGTCAGTAGCTCTTCGGCAGATCGAGCACCTTCTCCGCGATGAAGCTCAGCATGAGCTGTTCGGTGATCGGTGCGAGCCGGGTGATCGAGACTTCGCGGAACAGCCGCTCGACGTGATACTCCTTGGCATACCCGAAGCCGCCATGCGTCATGATAGCTTGCCAGGCGGCATCATGCCCAGCGCGCGCACCGAGGAATTTGGCACTGTTGGCCTCGGCGCCACACGGCTTTCCGGCATCGTAGAGCCAAGCGGCGCGCATCGCCATCAGCCACGCTGACTCGAGGTACATCCATTTCTCGGCGAGCGGGTGTTGGATGCCCTGGTTCTGACCGATCGGACGGTCGAACACGACCCGCTCCCTAGCATAGCGGGTTGCGCGGCGCAGCGCGTCCTGCCCGATTCCGATCGCCTCGACCGCGATCAGGATGCGCTCGGGATTGAGGCTGTGCAGGATATAGGAGAAGCCCTTGCCTTCTTCGCCAATTCGATCCGCCTCGGGAATGAAGAGGCCATCGATGAAGATGGCGTTGGAATCGACAGCCTTGCGCCCCATCTTCGGGATGCGACGCACCTCGATCTTGGAACGATCGAGATCGGTATAGAAGATGGTGATGCCGTCGGTCGGCCGCTTGCAGTCCTCGTATTTCGTCGTCCGCGTCAGCAGCATGATCTTGTTGGCGACCTGCGCGGTCGACGTCCAGACCTTCTGCCCGTGCACGCGATAACCGCCGGGAACTTTCTCGGCAAAGGTCTTGATGCGCGTGGTGTTCAGCCCGGCATCCGGCTCGGTGAAGCCGAAACAGCATTGGTCTTCACCAGAAACCAGGCGCGGCACCCAGCGGCGCTTCTGGTCGTCGGTCCCCTTCACCACGATCGGGTGCGGCCCGAAGAGATTGATATGCACGGCCGACGCCGACGTCATGCCACCACCATGGCTCGCGACCTCATGCATCATGATTGCTGCCTCGGTGACGCCAAGCCCGGCGCCGCCATACTCTTCGGGCATGGTAATACCGAGCCAACCGGCGTCCGCCATGGCACGATGGAATTCGCGCGGGAACTCGCCGTCGTCGTCACGCGCCAGCCAGTACTCATCATCAAACCGCGTGACGACAGCACGCACGCCTTCACGGATCGCGGCGTGATCTTCGGGCACGTCGAGCTGATTGGAGAATGACCTGTTATCCATTCGAATGTCCCTCCCCGACCGATGCTAGGGTTCGCCGCGCTGCGACCAGATGCGGAATGTCGTACATCTTCCCGTCGATCCCAACCGTGCCGACATCCGGCGCCGCGGCGAACGCCGCGACGACGCGGCGTGCATGCGCAAGATCGGCATCCGAGGGCGTGAAACAGGTATTGATGGTCGCGACTTGATCCGGGTGGATCGCGACCCGACCGACGAAGCCGTCGCGGCGTGCGAGGCGGCAGCTCTCGGCGAGCCCGTCCTGATCCTTGAAATCCGCATAGAGCGTATCCAGCGCAGCGACACCGGCCGCACCCGCGGCGAACAGGCATTGCGCGCGAGCCACCTGGTAGGGGAAGGTCCAGTTGCCGTCCGCCTCCTTGTTCGTGAGCGCGCCCAAGGCCGCGCTCAGGTCTTCCGCCCCCCAGGTCATCGCAACCAGCCGCTCGTTCTTGCGAGCGTAGCCGTTGAACCCGATCATGGCGGCCGGTGTTTCGGTCGCGACAACCAGCAGCTTGACGTGCCCGGGCCGAACGCCAGTTGCGACCTCCAGCACATCGACATAGTGCGATACGAGATCGACGTCCTCGATGCCGTTGACCTTCGGGATGAGGATACCGTCGAGGCCCGGACGAACCACCGCCGCCAGATCTTCCAGCGTGAGCCCCGTACCGAACGGATTGATACGGACCAGGAACGACCAGTTGCGCGGCCCGCCGCCCAACAGATCCTTCACAGCACCTCGCGCAAAAGCCTTACGCCCCGGTGCCACGGAATCCTCGAGATCGAGGATCAGTGCATCGGCGCCGATTCCGTCTGCCTTGGCGAACTTCCGTTCGCTGTCGGCCGGAACAAAGAGCAGCGAGCGGAGCTTCATGTCGGCCTCCGCATCATCAACCCGCTCCTGCGGCAATAGACCACTTCCTCGTCGCGTTGATTGAAGCCGCGATGCTCGAACGTCACGATGCCCTGCGTCGGACGCGACTTGCTTTCCCTGACGGCAATCACCTTGGTCTCGGCCCGTAGCGTGTCACCGGCAAATACCGGTCGCGGGAATTTTGTGTCCTCCATGCCGAGATTGCCGACGGTGGTCCCCAGCGTCGTGTCCTGAACCGACAAGCCGATGATCAGACCGAGCGTGAAGATCGAATTCATCAGGGGCTTCCCGAACTCGGTGCCCTTGGCATATTCGTGGTCGATATGGACCGCGGCCGGATTGTAGGTCAGCGACGAGAACAGGATGTTGTCCATGTCCGTCACTGTGCGCCGGATCTCGTGGACGAACGTCTGTCCGACCGAGAACTGCTCGAAATAGAGCCCCGCCATGTTGCTTGCCTCTTACTGTATCTTGCAGGGTGAGGCGGCCGCAGCCGCCGCGATGTCCTTGTCTCCCGACCAACTTCTACCGTATACTCATATCGTACACAAGCGTACTAATTATGAGGATCGCTCATGTCCCCGCGCGAAAATCGACAGGTTCGGCTGACGGCCCGGCCCAGTGGGATACCGCAAGCCGAGCATTTTTCACTCGTGACGGAGCCCGTGGCCGGGCCCGGCAACGGCGAGATCCTGATCGAAAACCGCTATCTCTCGGTCGATCCGGCGCAGCGCGGATGGGCCAATGACGAGGGGAACTACAGCGCGACGGTGCCGCTGAACACGCCGATGCGCGCCCTTGCTGTCGGCAAGATCGTCGAAAGCAATGTGCCGGCATTTCGAGCAGGCGAGTTCGTTTACGGGTGGTTTGGCTGGCAGCGCTATTGCGTCGCCGCACCCGACGCCGTTCTGCGGCGCGTTGTTCCGTCCGCCCTCCCGCTCAGCGCCAACCTGAGCGTGCTCGGCATGAACGGCCTGACCGCCTATCTTGCCTTTCACGGCCTCGGTGATCCCAAGCCAGGCGAGCATGTCCTGGTATCGACGGCTGCCGGCAGCGTCGGCAGCTTTGTCGGTCAGCTCGCGAGGATTGCGGGATGCCGTGCCGTTGGGCTCACCAGTTCCGCCGACAAGATTACGCAGGCCAAAGCCCGGTATGGCTATCAGGACATGATCAACTACCGCGAGGCCGCCGACCTCGGCGCGGCCCTTCGCGCGGCGTGTCCGGAAGGAAATGACATCTTCTTCGACAACACCGGTGGCGCGATCGCCGATGCCGCCATCCGGACCATGCGGTTACGCGGACGCATCATCCAGTGCGGCACGGCCGCGAACGCGTCCTGGACCCCCGTACCGAGCGGCCCGCGCCCCGAGCGCGAGGTTCTCACGCGCCGCCTGCGATGGTCGGGCTTCATCATCTTCGATCATCTCGCCGAATTCGACGCGGCCGCCAAGCGCCTCGCCGACCTCGCGCTTGCCGGCCAGATCGTCCACGACGAGGAGGTCCTCCCGGGGCTGGAGCATGCCCCCGGCGCAATCGCACGACTTTACCGCGGTGAAAACCACGGCAAGCTGATCATCGCCGTTGACTAGGCTGTCCTTCCCTAGGCGCTGGCCTTCCGCTTCATCACCTCGGGCAATTTCGCCCGATGGAAGCCCTCGAATGGCAGACTGCGGTTGTGCGGCTCGAGCTTCCACGTCGTGCGGGCGTTCGGCGTCCCGCCATCGACGCGGACGCAGGATCCGGTGATATAGGCGGCCGCCGGCGACAGCAGGTAGGTGATTGCAGCCGATATCTCGGCTTCCGTGCCGAAGCGCTGAAGCGGCACGCCTGCGGTGAAGTCATGGAGCTTCTTCTGCATCTCCGGCGTGTAGGTGTCAAAGCCGCTGGAGACGATGCCGCCGGGGGCGACCGCATTGACGCGGACGCCTGAGGACGACCATTCGCATGCAGCCGTCTCGGTCAAGGTGAGCATGCCGCCGCGAGCCGCCGCCGAGTGGCCGAACTCCGGCCAGCCATGCCAGATGTCGGCGATGATGTTCACGATGGAACCGCCATTGGCCTCCATCCAGCGATTATAGACCTCACGCATGAAAATGAAGCCGCCGGTCAGATTGTTGCGCACGACAGCTTCAAAGCCCTTGGTCGAGATCGTCTTCAACGGCGCTCGAAATTGCCCCCCGGCATTGTTGACCAGGCCGTCGATACGGCCATAACGCGCGAGCACGGCATCAATCGCGCCAACCACCATGGCCTCATCGCGGATGTCGCAGGCATGGCTCATCACCCTTCCGCCATCTTCCTCGATCTCACGCTGTACCTCGACGAGCTTTTCCATCGTCCGGCCGAGAATTGCGACGTTCGCACCAAGGGCCGCGAGCTCGTGAGCGGTGCAGCGCCCAATCCCGCTCCCGCCACCAGTCACGATGATGGTCTGCCCCTTGAACAGGTCCGGCCTGAACACGGACTGGTATGGCATCTCCTGTCTCCCTTGAAGGTCGTATCGTCGGCCGTTCTCTCTTCGGCAAGCAACGACGGCATTGCGCTCCATGATCGTACACTTTATTACTATATGACATCAAAGACAATGAACGATGGAGAGCGAGCATGGCGCAGCTGAGCACCATCACCGTCGAGAGCCGCGGCGCGATCGATATCCTGACGTTGAACCGTCCGGCACAGCTCAACTCGGTCTCCCCCGACATGATCGTGGAACTGACCGCCTATTTTTCCGGCCTGCACGACCGGCCGACGACACGCGTCGTGCTGTTGCGCGGCAACGGGCCTCAATTCTCCGCCGGCGCCGAACTCGGATCGGATGCGTTTGCCGCGCCCGGCAAGGGTCGCCCTCAACGCCAGCTCAAGATGCAGCAGAACTACTCCGGCGTGATCCGCCTGATGCGGTCATGTCCGCAGCCGATCATCGGCCTCGTTCATGGCGCGGCATGTGGAGCCGGGTTCTCCTTTCTGCTCGCCTGCGACGTTCGCTTCGCGGCGCCTGATGCTCGTATGAACGCGGCTTATATCCGCATCGGTGTCGGCGGCTGTGATATGGGCTCGGGCTATCTGCTGCCACGTCTCGTCGGCCTCTCCGTGGCCTCCGAGTTTCTCCTCACGGGTCACTTCCTCAAGGCTGAACGGGCGAAGGCAATTGGACTGGTCAGCGACATCGTGCCTGCTGAAGATCTTCTCACAAAGGGCATCGAACTCGCCGAAGACATGTTGCGCGTGTCTCCGATGGGTCTGCGCATGACGAAGCAGGCGCTCAACACACTAATCGACGCGCCGAGCCTCGACGCGGCGCTGATGATGGAAGACCGGCAACAGGTCATCCTCCTGGAAACTAATGATCACGCGGAAGCCGTCGCCGCGTTTCGCGAGCGACGAAGTCCGACCTACTCCGATCAATGATCTACTTTGCTTCGGCAATTGCCGCGGCAAGCTCGCGCAGCTTGAATTTCTGGATCTTGCCGCTGGCTGTGCGCGGAAGCTCGGCCACAAGTTCAATACGTTCCGGCCAGAACTGCTTCGCCATCCTCGCCTCGCCCAGATAGGCCTGCACCGCCGTCAGGTCGATCGTGCAGCCGCTGCGAGGAACGATGAAAGCGCAGCCGCGCTCGCCCAGTCGGGCATCCGGAAATCCAACGACCGCGACTGCGGACACTGCGGGATGCTTGTAGAGCAGGTTCTCGATCTCGACGACGGGGACATTCTCGCCGCCGCGGATCAGGATGTCCTTCACTCGGCCGGAAATCCGGATGTACCCATCCTCGTCCATGTAAGCGAGATCGCCGGAGTCGAACCAGCCATCGCTGTCGAAGGTCGGCAGCTCCGGCCGCTTGTAGTAACCCTTGAACATCTGGGCGCCTCGGACCAACAATCGGCCCGGCTCGCCCGCCGGCACCGGATTGCCCTCGGTGTCGACGATCCTGACTTCCATCCCCTCCAGCGATCGGCCGTCCGTGCTCGCCGACTTCTCGGCGGCGCGCGACGGCTCCGTCAACGTACCCGACAGGACTTCGGTCATGCCCCAAAGCGAGCAGACCTTGAGACCGAGCTCACCGGCCGCACGCTCGATGAGAACCGACGGAATCGGCGCCCCGCCACACAGGAAGGACCGCAGACACTTCGGCTGCGGCGAGCCACCCTTCACGGCATCGCAGATGTCGCTCAGGAACGGCGTCGAGGCCGCGGTATAGGTGACACCTTCATGAGCCATCAGGCTGACACCACGTTTGGCTTCCCAGATGTCCTGAAGGATCATCGTGCCGCCGAGATAGACGGACAGCAGGACGATCGCGGCATAGCCGGTCATGTGGCCCACCGGAGAGGCCACCAGCAGCACGTCGCTTGAATCGAGCCCGAACCGACCTGACAACGCCTTGCAGCATGCAATCAGCGAATTCGACGTGTGCATGACGCCTTTTGGCTCGCCGGTCGTGCCTGACGTGAACATCAGCACAGCCATGTCATCCGGACGCAAGCCGGGCTGGAGCTCGTCCGCCTCGGACGATAGCAGCATCCTCTCAAAACCCGTGTCGCCCTCGCCGTCGGCAACGATCACGTGCTTCAGGTGCGGCAGCTCGGCGCGCATGCCCTGCGCCATCGCGGCGTAGTCAAGGCCACGATATGTCTTCGGCACGATGAAGACCTTGGCCTGGCAGAAATTCAGGATGTAGACCAGCTCGCGCTCCCGCAGGATCGGCATCACCGGATTCATGACCGCGCCGATCCTGCTGCAGGCGAACGCCGTGACGACAAACTCCCACCAGTTGGGCAGTTGCACGGTGACGACGTCGCCGCGCCCCACACCGAGCCGCAGCAGCGAGCTCGCGGCCCGATCGGCGAGATCGTTCAGCTCCCGGTAGGTCAAGCGCGGCGCGTGTTCGCGATCCGCGCGGTCGGCGACGATTGCGATCTTGTCGGGTGTTTTTGCGACGGCTTCGGTCAGAAGCTGGTCGACGGTCTTGTCCAGCCAATAGCCGGCTTGCCGAAAGTTCGCATGAGACGTGTCTCGTATGACGGCGGCCACGGTCATTTCTCCCTCTGTCGTGTCCTATTCCGGCTTCGGCGGTCGGATTATTTCGTTTATTGATATACGTTGCGGCAGCGTACGATTTGCTACCAAAGGTCCAATTTGTCGCTTCCGGCGGTAGATCATTTTCCAGCAAACACCGGCTTTCGCTTCTCGACGAATGCCCTGACGCCCTCCTGCGCGTCGGCCGTTCGCGACATCGCGGCGAGCGTCTGCGCCTCCTCCTCGAGCTGGCTCTCGAACGATCGATCAGCCGTTTGCGAAAACAGACGCTTGATTGCGCCAAATGCCTCGGTCGGGCCGGCGGCGAACTCCTTCGCAAGCCGTGTAGCCTCGGACTGCACGGCATCCGCCGGAACGACAAAATCAACCAATCCGAGCGACAGTGCCGTCGCCGCATCGAGCGTCTCGCCGAGCAGGAAAAAGCGCTTTGCCCGCGCGATGCCGATACGCCGCGTGACGGTCGTCGTCGACCCACTGTCCGGGCTGAAGCCGATTCTGGAGAATGCGGCCGAGATCTTCGCCGATTCCGCCATCACGACGAGGTCTGCCGCCGCCATCAGCGACACGCTGCCGCCGGCGACGTTGCCATGGACGGCGGCGACGACGGGCGCCCGCATGCGCACCATCCTAGCGAGCGCGACGTGAAGATCGGCGGTCCAGGCCTTTATCGTTCCGGGCAGCGCTTCGCCCTGCTTCACCAGCGCCATGAGGTCGCCGCCCACGCTGAACAGCCGCCCCCGTGCGGACAGAAGCACGGCCCGTACGTCGGCGCGCTCGCTCAGCTCGGCGATCGCCAGTCCGAATTCACGGCAAAAATCTCCGTCAATCGGGTTGCCGCGGGCGGACTGATCCAGAACGATATGAGCAAGACCATCGTCGATGGTGCATTCAAAGCTCTTGGTCGATATGGCCAGTCCCATCGGCTCTTCCCTTCGATGCTTCTTCGCGGCCCGCGCGTCAGAAGTTCAGATTGAGCGCGCTTGCTTCTCTTTTTGGACCGAGGCCTGAATGGCTTCGCGCGCACGCTGCCAGTCGGCAGGCGATAGCTTGGAAAGCCCGGCGAAAGTGCTCGGCGCAGCCAGATGATGCCCGCCATCGATACTGATCGTGTCACCGGTGATGTAGCTCGAGCCATCCGACATCAGGAAGATCAGGAGATTGCGCAGCTCGTCCATCTTGCCGAAACGGCGCAGCGGCACCTCCTCCGCTTGGGTCGCACCGACACCTGTCTCGGCAAGCGGATTGAGCTTGTCCCACGCTCCCTCCGTCGGAAATGGGCCAGGCGCGATGGCATTGACGCGGATACCCTTGGGTCCCCACTCGACCGCGAGCGACATGGTCATGGCGTGTACGGCGGCCTTTGCCATCGCCGACGGCACCACATAGGCGGACCCGGTCCACACCCAGGTCACGAGGTTGCTGATGATGCTGCCTGGCAGGCCCGCGGCAATCCAACGCTTGCCGCAGGCAAGCGAGGCATAGAACGAGCCGTCCATCACCGTCGACCGAACCGCCTCGTAGCCCCGCGGCGAGAGGCTTTCGGTAGGCGCAAGGAAGTTGGCCGCGGCATTGTTGACGAGCCCCGTAAGGGGACCCTCGGCCCAGATGCCCGTCATCATAGCCTCGATGCTGTCGGGATCGCGTACGTTGGCAAGCAGCGCGGAAACCGTTCCCCCGGACCGCTCGGCGATGTCGCGCACGGCCTGATCGAGGACCTCTTTCCTCCGCCCGCAGATGTAGACGTGAGCGCCGTGGGCGGCGAAACCGACTGACATCTCCTTGCCGAGTCCCGTCCCTCCGCCCGTGACCAAGATGCGCTTTCCCTTGAGCACGGCGGCGTCGAACATGGGCGACTTCCTTCCTGCGATTGAATTCCTATGAAGCGGGCGCTTTCGCGATCCAACGAGTGGGCGCCTCTTTATGAACTAATACACTAGCGTACTTCTTTTGTAAATCCGCGGCTCGGCAGTTAATTGGGGAATTTTCAGCCGATCCCACGACCTTTCCTTTAAAATACGCTGGTGTATGGTATTAGTTGAACCTCTACCTCCGACTCGCCTCAAGGGAAACATCGATGGTTGATCAACCCGATTGGGATCTTCGGCTTGGATATCTCATCCATGACGTGTCTCGGCTCAGGAGGATGATGTTCGATCGGGCGCTTGCGCCGCTCGGGATCACCCGCTCGCAATGGTGGGTCCTGGCGTTCATTTCGCGCAAGGATGGCCTTCCCCAGGTGCAACTCGCCAACGAGCTCGACGTCGGCAAGGTCGCCGTCGGGGCCCTGATCGATCGGCTGGAGACATCGGGGTTCGTGATACGGCAGGCCGATCCGGTCGACCGGCGGATCAAGCGCGTCTATGTCACCAAGCAGGCCCGCGGATTCCTCGAAAAGCTCCGGAAGGAAACCGACAAGTTCAATGCAAGAATCGTCAACGGCATCGACCGCAAGCAACTGGAAGCCGCTTCGGAAGCCCTCCTTGCGATGAAGCACAACCTTCTGGCCATGTCTGATGGCACGGAGACCCAGAGCGGAGAGGACGAGGAGGAAGACGCGCCGCGGTCCAAAACCCGGAAAAAACGGCGGGCGGCGGCCTGAGGCCAGCCACCCGCCCGAGGTGCTCCGGGAGGAGTTCTTGGGAAGCTCACGAGACGATGTCTCGCCCCCAGATATCGGCGTTGGGCCGCGCTTCCTGCATCAGTTTCGCCACCTGAGGGCCGAGTTCGTTGGGATCCTCGACCGGGTCAATACCCGGGCCCGCGTGCCAGCCCTCTGCGACCTTGAGAATCCCATCGCCTGCCTCGAATACGCGACCGGTCACGTCCCTGGACTCTTCGCTCGCGAGCCAGACCACGATCGGCGCGACCCAACGCGGATTCCGGCGCTTGATCTCCTCCTCGGTGCGCTCACGCAATCCTTCGGTCATGCGGGTCTGCGCGCGTGGCGCGATCGCATTCGCCGTGATGCCGTATTGGCGGAGCTCCATCGCGCTGATGATGGTAAAGGCGGCGATACCGGCCTTGGCAGCCCCATAGTTGCTCTGGCCGACATTGCCGAACAATCCGGAGGCCGACGAGGTGTTGATCAGGCGGGCGCTGACCGGCGCTCCACGCTTCTTGGTTTCCTGACGCCAGTACTGCGCGGCATGGTGAGACGGGGCGAAGGTGCCTTTGAGATGCACCTTGATCACGGCGTCCCATTCCGCCTCGCTCATGTTGACCATCATGCGATCCCGCAAGATACCGGCGTTGTTGATGAGGACGTCGAGCCGGCCGAAAGCGTCGATGGCGGCGTCGATCAGAGCCTTGGCGCCGGCCCAATCGCTGACATCGCTGCCGTTCACAATGGCTTCGCCGCCGGCGCGCCTGATCTCGTCGACAACCTCCTGAGCAGGCGACATATCGGCGCCCTCACCCGCTGCCGTGCTGCCGAGATCGTTGACCACGACCTTGGCGCCCTGCTCCGCCAGCATTAACGCGTATTCTCGCCCGAGCCCCCTGCCGCCACCCGTCACGATCGCGACCCGCCCGGCACATAGTCGTCCCATTTGTCGTCTCCCTGCCTAGTTCTTCGTTTCGCCGCTCATGACGTCGCCGAACAGATGCCAATTCGCTCCCTCGAAGCGCATCAACTGCCATTGCTTCACCGGGGCGAAATCGCCCGGTGACGTGTTCAATCGGATGCCGGGAAGCAGCATACCCAATTCGACCTCTTTCAGCTGGGCCGCCTGCCGCATCACGTTCTCGCGCGTGAGATCGTCGCCACACTGCTTCAGCAGATGGACGAGCGCCTGCGCCGTGTTGTAGCCGTTCACGATCAGCGTATCGCTGCGATCAGCGCCGGGAAAATAGCCGTCCAGAAATCGGTTGAGCTCCTTGAGGCCGGAATCGTCCGCCCACGCGGGGTCGTTCGGATCCTTGAAATACGCAGCCGAGATCAGGCCTTGCGCATGCTCGAATCCTGCGGGCTTGATCACGCTTCCGATCGATGCCGAGACATAGCTGAGAAGATGCAGCGGCTTCCAGCCGAGCTCCGACACCTTCTTGATCGCTTGCGCCGCAAATTTCGGTGTTGCGATGTCGAACAACACGTCCGCGCCGGTCGCCTTCAGCTTGACGAGGTGCGAGTCGATGGTCGGCTCCGACACGTCGAAGGCTTCCTCCGCGACGATCATTGACGCGGCCTTGTCGCCGAGCGCCTTCCTGATCCCCCGGAGGTAGTCCTTTCCGAAGTCGTCGTTCTGAAAGAGGATCGCGATCTTCGCCGTCGGTCGTTCCCGCAGCACATATCTTGCGTAGATGTAGCCCTCGGTCTCGTAGCTTGGGGTAAATCCCATCGTCCAGGGGAAGTTCTGAGGATCATTCCACTTGGCCGCTCCGCTCGACACGAACAATTGCGGCACCTTCCTGACGTTCAGATATTTTTGCACGGCCGAGTTGGCCGCGGTGCCGAGCGCGTTGAAGACCAGCAGAACCTCGTCGCTCTCAACCAGCCGCCTCGTCTGCTCGACCGTCTTCGGCGGCGAGTACGCGTCGTCGTATGACAGGAAGACAATGCGCCGGCCGTTGATGCCACCTTCCGCGTTGACCTTGCGGAAGTAGGCCTCCTCGGTCTTGGCGACCATGCTGAAGGCGGATGCCGGGCCGCTATAGGGCGACGTGTTGCCGATCTTGATCTCGGTATCGGTGACACCCGGTCCATATCGCTTCTCTCCAGCCGCGGCCTGACTTGCGTGCAGACCAACCAGGATCACCGCCGCGGCCCGGACGGCGTCGCGACCTCCGGGGCCGCCAAAAAGTCGCCTGCAAAGGCTCGCGACACGGGCCGCCCGACTTGAATGGCCAGCATCCCACTTCACGGCGCCTCTCCCTTTCCGCTCCCATTGCGTCGCCACACGCGAATTAGTACGCTTGTGTACTATGTGACCGAGCATGATTGCAACTGCCATTCGAACCGCAGCCCGATGAATCGGGACTCGCCAGCATGGGAGGACATCCTTGAACCTCGAAGCCGTACGAAATTTCCGTTTTGAGCCAGTCACGCAGAGCTATACCCGTCGCGACACCATGCTGTACGCGCTCGGCCTTGGCTTTGGTTCCGATCCACTTGACCCGGCGCAGCTCGATTTCGTCTATGAGGCAAATCTCAAGGCCGTGCCGTCGATCTGCTGTGTCCTCGCTCATCCCGGGTTCTGGGCGAAACGGCCGGAGCTCGGCATCGATTGGTTGAAGCTCCTGCACGGTGAGCAGCACTTCGAAATTCACGCTCCGATACCGGCCGAAGGCACGGTGAGAGCCAGCTATGAGATCGTCAGCGTGGCGGATAAGGGCGCAGGAAAGGGCGCGATCCTTCACCTCGTCAAGACACTCGACGATGCCGTCAGCGGAACGAAGTTGGCGACCGTTCGCAGCGTGCTGTTCCTGCGCGGCGACGGTGGCTGCGGCAGCTTTGGCAATGTCCCGGCCGAGCCTACTGCCCTTCCGGAACAGGCCCCCTCGCAGACCGAGGACATTGCGACGTTGCCGCAAAGCGCACTGATCTACCGGTTGAGCGGCGACTACAATCCGATACACGCCGATCCCGACGCCGCCGCAAGGGCCGGCTTCGACCGCCCGATCCTCCATGGCCTGTGCACGCTAGGAATTGCAACGCGCGCGGTCCTCGTCTCCCTCGCGGGTGGCCGGACCGAACGTCTTCTCTCGCTATCGGCCCGTTTCAGCCGTCCCGTCTTTCCGGGAGAGACTATCCGAACGGAATTCCTCTCCGTCGGTGGCCAAATCCGCTTTCGCTCACGCGTCCTCGAGCGCGACGTCGTCGTGCTCGACCGGGGAACGGCGGTGCTCCGCGATTGACCTATTTCTTCTCGATCTTCGCGATCGCGACGATCTCGGCCCAGCGCCGCGTATCGGCTTCCTCGAACGCTTTCAGCTGGTCGGCTCCGGCCGGAAACGGTTTTGCGCCCACGGATTCGAGATAGTCCACCGTCTCCTTGTTGTTGACGAAGGCCAGCACGACCCGGCTCAGCTTCGCCACGACGTCGGACGCGGTGCCTGCCCGCACGAACACACCGACCCAGGCGGTCAGCTCCGCACCAGACAGACCGGCCTGCGCGAGCGTTGGGACGTCGGGCATCCCCGGCAGCCGATCGCTGCTCGTCACGGCAAGGACACGCAACCGACCGTCCTGGATCAGGCCCTGCGCACTCGCCGGATCGGCGAAGACGCAATCGATCTCGCCCGACAGCACATCCGTCAGAGCCTGTGGCATCCCGCGATAGGGAACGTGCTGCATGTTGATTCCGGCCCTGGCCCGGAACAACTCCGCAGCACCCCGGCTCGACGTATTGCCGCTTCCGAATGAGAGTGGCTTCTCGCGCGTCTTCGCCAAGGCGATGAACTCCGCGACGCTCTGTGCCGGAAATTCCGGCTTGACGGCCAGAATCATCGGAATGGTCATGATCCCCGCCGCAGGCGCAAAGTCCGCCGCGGGATCATAGGGCATCGCGTTGAACAGGTTGATATTGGCCGCTTGCGTCGAGTTTGTGGTGACGAACACGGTGTAACCGTCCGCCTCAGCCTTCAGAACCGCAAGCGCCGCCAGATTGCCGTCGGCACCCGGCTTGTTCTCGATCAGCACGGTCGCACCGGTCTCGATGCGAATGCTTTCGGCGAGGCGCCGCGTCACGGCATCGGTGGCACTGCCTGCCGGGAACGGCACGATGAGATTGATGCGTCGCGACGGGTATGATTCCGCCGCGGCCTGCCGCCATCCGGACGCCGCGATCGACACGGTGATCAGGCACAGAACGATCGCATCCCGAACTCGCATAGATTCTCCTTGGGCCTGAGGCGCTTGACGTTCCCACGCTGCGGCACAGCAGTGGCCGCAGTCCCCGATTTGTTCCGATCGTCCTCTACTTTACGATCTGGAGGAACGTTCGTCCATCGGCCGGACATCCGCTTGCGTCCAAAGCATGTCTCGCTAGCTGCACGGCGCCGACGCTCGTCCTACTCAGTTCGACACGATCGAGTCTCGGAAAGAGCGCGTCGTCGAGGCTGATATCGACCGCAAAGTGCATGGGATCCGCGTGGCCGCAGATCACGTCGGGAAAGTGCCAGTTCGCGGTCCCCAGAACGGTCTCGCCAGCGAGCACCGCAATCTTCAGCGGATGGCTCGTCCCCACCCCGCGTGCGCTCTGATAGCCGTCGGCGATGCAGTAGAGTTCGAGCCGCACTCTGTTCTCGCCCACGCGCTGGACCGACAGCTCGATCTCGCAGAAGCCGAAGGCGGGGTCATCCTTCGAGCCCTCGGCGTAAAAGTAGAACGCGCCGATCTTGCCGTGCGCGCACGGACCGAGCTTGTAGTCCTTCGGCACCTGCGGATCCGGCCGCGCCGGCGTGCGCGGCGGCAACGGGCCGAGCGAGCAGAATTGGCGATAGGAGTAGCACTGTCCCAATCTCTCCTCCCTACCGGAGCGCAAACAGCCGCTTCGCGTTGGCGGATAGCCCCGCACGCGCAACAGACAGGGCTTGCTCGGCGAATTGCGCAGGCTTGTCCTGCTTGATCGTGAACGGATAATCCGATCCCACAACGATCTGGTTCGTGCCGACCTTGTCAGCCAGGTATTGCAACGCCGCACCGTCGTAGAGAATCGTGTCGTAGTAGAAGGATCGGGCGATCTCTGTCGGATTCCTCGCAAACAGGCTCTCCAGCGGTGGTCCCATCGCAAAAGCGTGGTCCAATCTCGGCAACAGCCAGGACAGCGCACCGCCGCCATGGCTCAGCTGGATGCGCAGAGTGGGAAAGCGCTCGAGCACGCCGCCCGCCATCAACGAAACCGCGGCGAAAGCCGTCTCCAACGGAAATGCGGCCACAGCCGCAAGCTCGGGGCGGCCGCCCATTCGATCAAGCCCGAGAGGATGCAGCGGATGGATCATCACCATCAACCCGGCCTGCTCAGCTGCGGCATAGACGTCATCGAGGCGCACGTCGCCGAGCGGCATGCCGTCGATATGCGTGCCGATCTCGATGCCGCGCAGACCAAGCAATCTGATGTCTTCCATGTGCCGCACGGCGAGCGCGACATCCTGCATGGGAACCATTCCAATGCCGACGAAATGCCGCGGATGGTCCGCGCATAGCGCGGCAATCCCCTCGTTGACATGGCGGCACAATGCGTCCGCGTCGGCAGGTGGAAACCAGTGCGACAGCAATTCCGGCATGGGCGAGACGACCTGAATCTGGACGTCGTCGATCGCCATATCTTCGAGCCGGCGGCGCGCGTCCCAGCTTCGGGAATCGATCACCCGAAACACCTTGCCGCCAACCATGACGGCGGCCGATGCGTCCCGCTGCTCGACCGAAGGCCAGAGCGGATTGCGGGCGGAATCCGCCGGAATGTGCCGCGGGACGAAATGGGTATGGGTGTCGATCGCTTCGACCAAGACGTTTCCCCAACGGATTTTTGCGCTGCGCCCGCTACCAGACAGCCTGGAACGCGCGGGTCGTCAACTTACAAGCAGGTTGGACTGTTTTTATTGTCTTTGCAATCCCATATTCGTATGCTAGTGAACAATCTACCGAACAATGCGATCGGCGATCGCATCAGGGAGCGAAGCGAGCGTGGCGCGAACGATCAACGACATCGTGATCGCAGGGGCCGGCCAAGCCGGAGCGCGGGCGGCTGAAGCGCTGCGGGCGCGCGGCTTCAAGGGCTCGATCACCATGATCGGCGAGGAGCCCCACCCACCCTACGAACGGCCGCAGCTTTCAAAGAGCTTGCTGCAATTCCGTGATGCGCCTGTCGCCTACATCAAGCAGGCCGCAGACTGGACCAAGACGCTTGATATCAACATCGAGACTGGCGCCGCGGCGATTGATTGCGACGCCGATCGCCGCATCGTGTCGACCGCGGACGGCCGCAGCTTCCATTTCGACGGCCTGCTGCTTGCGACCGGAACGCGGCCGCGGCGGCTTCCTGCACTGGAAGATGCACACATCGAGGTCCAGTATCTGCGCAGCGTCGAGGACGCGCTCCGATTTCGTCGTCACATCCAGGCCGGATCGCGCATTGCGGTCGTCGGGGGCGGTGTCATCGGCCTGGAAGCTGCGTGCGCTGCTGCCAGGAACGGCTGCCGTGTGACGGTGATCGAAAGTGAGGAGCATCTCCTCGCACGCGCGTTCCCGCCTCTGATCGGCGGCCTCGTTGCCGACAGGCACCGCAGTCACGGTGTCGAGTTTGTCTTCGGCGCGACGGTGACCGGAAGCACGTCAGGTTCCGTCGGGCTGAGCAATGGCGCGCGGATCCCAGCCGATCTGGTGTTGGTCGGCATCGGCGTCACCCCTTCGGCCGAACTCGCCATCCGGCTCGGTCTGCCCGCCGCCGAAGGCATTGCTGTCGATGCCTGCGGTCGCACCGCTGTTCCCGACATCTTCTGTGCGGGTGATGCGGCCCTGCAATGGAGCCGTTGCCACGGCCGCGCGATCCGCGTCGAGACCTGGGCGAACGCCCAGAACCAGGCGATCTCGGTCGCCGCCAATATGATTGGCGACGCCGTGGAATACAACGATCCTCCCTGGTTCTGGACCGACCAATACGACCTGAACATCCAGGTCGCCGGCGACATGCGCAATGCCGAGCACATCGCGCGCGGCGATCCAAGCAGCGGACGGTTTTCGATCATGGCCATGCGTGGCGCCGAACTTGTCGGCGCGCTCTCGGTGAATGCAACCAAGGACATGGCAATGCTGCGGCGGATCATTGCGGCCAACGCAAAGCCGCAGCGCGCTGATCTGGAGTCGCCGGGTTACGACCTCCGAGCCGTGTTGAAACCACACTGACAAGTTCGAGGGAGGGACTGCAATGAATGCGTTCCAGCGAATGAATACCGCACTGATGGTCGACGAGACCAAGCAAATCTTCAAGGTCTCCCGCCAGGCTTTCGTCGATCCGGATATTCTCGAGGCCGAGCGCACGCGCATCTTCGACAAATGCTGGCTTTATCTTGGCCACGCGTCGGAGCTTCCCAAGCCCGGCGACTTCGTCACCCGTCAAGTCGCCGGCCGCAATATTCTGTTCGCGCGCGACGCCAAGGGTATTCTGCGCGCCATGTTCAACACATGCCCGCATCGCGGCGCGCAGGTTTGCCGCGAAAAGCATGGCAATGCAAAGTCCTTCCAGTGCTTCTATCATGGCTGGGTGTTTGGGCTGGACGGCGCGCTGCGCAGCCAGCCAGGCGAGGCTTCCTATGCGCCCGATTTCAAGGAGCGCAGCACGTCCAACATGCAGCAGGTGCCGCGGTTCGAAACCTATCGCGACTTCTGCTTCGTGTGCTTCGATCGGAATGCCGAGACGCTCGACTCCTATCTCGGCCCGGTGAAGGAATATCTCGACATCATCGGCGACCAGGCCGCGGCCAGTATGACCATCGTCGGCGGCACGCAGGAATACTCGATGCGCGCCAACTGGAAGCTGCTTACCGAGAACTCGATCGACGGCTATCATGCGCTCACCACGCACGCGACCTATTTCGACTACCTCAAGGCCACCAATGGCGGCCTCGTGCCGGTGCCGCTGGAGGGTGCCGCGCGCGATCTCGGCAAGGGACATGCGGTGTTGGAGTACAAGGCGCCGTGGGGACGCCCGGTCGCACAATGGATTCCCATGTGGGGTGATGAGGGCAAGCGCGAGATCGACCGGCTCTACCAGGGACTGGTGACGCGCTTCGGCGAGGAGCGCGCCAAGCGGATCGCGCTCTTCAATCGCAATCTGTTCGTGTTCCCGAACCTCGTCGTCAACGACATCATGGCCGTGACGATCCGCACCTATTATCCGTACGCTCCCGATTTCATGACTGTCAGCGCATGGGCGCTCGCGCCAAAGGAAGAGACCGACTGGGCGCGCAAATACCGCCTGTTCAATTTCCTAGAATTCCTGGGCCCTGGCGGCTTCGCGACACCCGACGATGTCGAGGCGCTGGAGCAGTGCCAGCGCGGCTTCCGCAACTCCACTGAAGCGCAGTGGAACGACATTTCCAAGGGGATGGGCAAGGAAACGCCTGCTTACGACGACGAGCTGCAGATGCGCGCGTTCTGGTCGAACTGGAACAAGCACGTCTTCGCGGCATCGGCGTGAGGCAGGAGAGGCACATGCAGAACATCACCCGAGCCGACGTCGAGGATTTCCTGTTCGCCGAGGCCGAACTGCTCGACGAATGGCGGCTGCCGGAATGGCTCGAGCTGTTCACGGACGACGCGATCTACTACGTACCGTCGACCGACGTTCCCGCGGACTCCTCGCCCGACAAGAACCTGTTTTACGTTGCCGATGACCGCTTTCGCCTCAGCGAACGCGTCAAGCGCCTGATGAAGCGCACCGCGCACGCCGAATTTCCCCATTCGCGGACGCGGCACCTGGTCAGCAATGTACGGATCCGGAGCTGCAGTGACAGCGAGATGGAGGTCGCCGCCGCCTTCATCACCTATCGCACCAAGGATGGCGTCACCGATACCTATTTCGGCAGCAACCGCTATCGGCTGGTCGCCGAGAACGGGCGTCTGCGCATCAGGGAGAAGCGCTGCCTGCTCGACAGCGAGGGACTGCGCACGCAAGGGCGCGTCAGCATCATCCTCTAGGGACAATCGATCGTGGACAAAAAGCTCAGGAACAATGTTGCCGTGGTGACCGGCGCCGCCAAGGGCATCGGCCTTGCAATCGCGGAGCGGCTCGCAAGGGACGGCGCGAGGTTGATCCTCGCCGACCTCGATGCGACCGGGCTGAAGGACGCCTCGGCCCGTCTCGCCAGCCAGTTCGACGTGGAGGTCGCAAGCGAGGCCGGCGATCTCTCGGAGCAAGGCGTCGCCGAGAAGACCATCCGGCGTGCTTCCGAACGGTTCGGCCGCCTCGACATCCTGGTCAACAATGCCGGCGGCGGCATCATCAAGCCGTTTGCGGAGCATACACCGGAGACGCTGAAAACGACGATTGATCGCAACCTCTGGACCGTGCTGTGGTGCTCCTGGTATGCGGTCCCGACGATGCGCCGGCAGGCGTACGGCCGGATCATCAATCTCGGCGCCGATTCCGTTCGCAATGGCCTTTGGGATCACGCCGCGTACAATGCGGCCAAGGGCGGCGTCCACGGCCTAACTACCGGCATGGCACGCGAGTTCGTCAAGGACGGCATCACCGTGAACACGGTGGCCCCCTGCGCGGTGAATACGCCGCAGATGGTCGCTATCACCAGGACCAACCCGGCGCTTGCCGCAAAATTCGTCAGCGTTATCCCGATGGGGCGTCCGGCCGAAATGGAGGAAGTCGCCTCAATGGTCTCCTATCTCGCATCCGCCGAAGCGTCGTTCGTGACCGGCCAGGTCATCAGCGTCAATGGCGGCAGCACCATGCTTTAGGCTCACCATGGCCGAAACAGTCTTTCTCTGCACAGCCGATGAGGTTGTCGAAGGTGAGATCAAGCAGGCTCCCCTGCCCGATGGCACCAATGTCGCGCTGTATCGCGTGGCGGGCACAATCTACGCTACGGCCGACATGTGCACCCATGGCGAGGCGTCCTTGTCGGAGGAAGGCATCATCAACGGCAAGATCGTGGAATGCACCTTCCACTTCGGGACATTCGACGTCACCACCGGCGAGCCGACCGGCATGCCCTGCGAGATTCCGCTGAAGACATATCCCGTCACGGTCGTGGACGGGAAGGTCCAGATCGAGGTCTGAATGCCGCCCCGCCCCAATCGCGCACCCGCTTCGCTCAAGACTGCACGGCGATCGCTGGCGCCGCCGCGCCGCCGGACTCAGGCCGAGCGGACGGCCGAAACGCGGCTGCGGATCCTGAAGGCGGCCGCCAATCTGGTCCGGCGTCGCGGCTATGCGCGATTCCGGACCGCCGAGGTTGCTGCCGAAGCCGGCGTCTCCCGTGGCGCCCAGCTCCATCACTTCCCGACCAAGGATTCCCTCGTCGTCGCCACGCTCGAATATGTGTTCGAGCAGGCGCAGATCCTCAGCCGCCGCCGTGCCGCCGCGGTGAACCGGCCGCGAGATCTCATCGAGGCTGTCGTCGCGGACGCGAGGGAATTCTTCTTCAGTGAGCATTTCATGGTGGCGATCGACATCGTGCTTTCGACGTCCACCGACCAGGCGGTGCGCAGGCAAATTCTGGACATCTCACGCAAGGCGCGCCGTCCGGTCGAAGCGGCCTGGGCCGAAGCGCTGGTGGCGGGCGGCGTTCCGGCAGCCGTTGCGGCCGATATTGTCGCACTCACCCTCGGCGTCGTCCGCGGCATGGCGGTGCGAACGCTCTGGGACAACGATCCAAAATGGTTCGATCACCTCTTCGGACTGTGGCGCCAGATGATCAAGGTCTTCATCGAAGCTGAACAGAAACGGGGACGGTTACGATGAGAGCCACCTTGAACGGGACGAAGCCGCTGATCACGTCGGTCTGCTACGTCCGCCATACGATCAACGAGCCGCAGGCCTGCGCGCGCTTCGTCGCCGATATCTTCGGCCTACAACAGGTCGCGAGCCGGGACGGCGAGCTCGCCTTCCGCTCGGACGATCGCTTTCGCACCGTGAGCCTCAGCAGCGATCGAGGCGACGGCACCAGCATTGGTATCGAGGTCTGGGACGACGCCGCGCTTCAGGAGATCGGCGAGCGGCTGCGCGCACATGGCTTTGCCGTGAGACCGGCAAGTCCGGAGGAATGCCAGCGGCGATATGTGCAATCAGCCCTGCTTGCCGACGACGCCTCCGGAAATCGCATCGATCTCGTAACCCGCCCCACGCGGAGCGGCCGGCGCTATTTTCCGCCGCGCGATGCCGGCATCGTGCAATTCCAGGGCATCGGCCTGCGCAGCATCGACCACGCCCGCGATCTTGCCTTCTGGTGCCTGCTTGGCACTGAGGTGACCGATTGGGTCGGCGACATCGCCTATTTGCGTCTCGACCACCTGCATCACCGCATCGCGCTCTACCCGTCGCAGCGGCCCGGCCTGCTCTACGCTGCCTTCGAGGTCGAGGCGCTCGATCAGATCATGCAGAACAGTTACTTCATGCAGGAAAACCAGGTGAAGATCGTACAAGGCCCCGGCCGGCAGCCCGCCTCGCAACAGATCTTCCTTCATGTCGAAGGACCCGACGGACTGATTCTGTCTTACGTCACCGGCACTGCCGAGATCGGCGACAGGCCACGCCCTCCCCGGCAATTTCTACCCATTGCCACCTCGCTCTGCAACTGGGGCAGCGAAAGCAAGGGCGTTCCCGAGCTGAGCGCGCAGAGCTTGCCGAACAGGAGAGAGGCATGATCCAATTGAAGGATGTGAGCTATGTCCGCCTGGGATCACCCGATCTCGAGCAGGCCGAGCAGTTCGCCACGGCTTGCCTCGGCTTGCAGACTGCCGAACGCAGCAAGACCGATCTTTACCTTCGGTCGGACGAACGCACGCATACGTTGTGCTACTCCGAAGGTGATCCAACAAGGCAGACGGTCGGCTTCGAAGTCGAGGACGAAGCAAGCCTGCAGGACGCGGCAGCCACGCTCGAGTCGCTTGGCCACGCTGTCCACGCCGGCACAGCACGGGAATCAGAGCAGCGCAAGGTGAAAGCTTTCATCGGCTTCCATGACCCGACCGGCAACCACATCGAACTGGTGGTACGGCCGGAACGTAGCGGTCGTCGTTACTTCGCAAGCCGCGACGCGGGCATCACCGGTTTCAGTCACGTCGGCCTCAACTCAACCGATCCCGCGCGCGACGAGCGATTCTGGACAGAGGTCTGCAACGCCCGCGTGAGTGACCGCATCGGCGACATCCCGCTGATGCGAGTCAATGCCATCCATCACACCATCGCGCTTGTCCGCGCGCCACAGGCCGGCATCCAGCACATCAATCACCAGGTTGAGAGCAGTGACGATGTCCTGCGCTCCTACTATTTCCTGAACGAACAGCGCGTGCCGATCGTGTTCGGTCCGGGTCGCCATCCGACGTCGGGGGCCCGTTTCCTTTACTTCAAAGGCCCGGACGGGATGATCTTCGAGTATTCGGTGGGCGTTGATGAAATCGAGGATGAGACAACGCACCGCCCGCGCCAGTTTGGGTTCGAGCCAACGAGCTTTTGCATGTGGGGTTCCAAGCCCGCCGGCATGAAGCTACCTAACAAGTAACAAGTTACGCTGCAGTCGCGGCAACATCCGACGAGGATACATGGATCTGGGATTGCGAGGCCGCAAGGCCATCGTCTGCGCGGCGAGCCAGGGCCTTGGAAAAGCAAGCGCCATGGCGCTGGCCCGCGAGGGTGTCGAAGTCGTGATCGTCGCCCGGCGACGCGAAGTCCTCGACAGTGCCTGTCATGACATCGAGTCGGCCACGGGCAACCGACCTCGAACAGTCATTGCAGATGTAACGAGCCGCGAGGGACGCGAGGCGATGCTGTCCGCCTGTCCTGAGCCAGATATCCTCATCAACAATGCCGGCGGACCACCGCCGGGGGATTTCAGGAACTTCGAGCGTGACGATTGGATCGAGGCACTTGATGGCAACATGCTGGCGCCCATCGCGCTCATCAAATCCACCATCGACGGGATGATCGCGCGCAAATTCGGCCGCATCGTCAACATCACGTCGCACGCCGTCAAGGCGCCGGTCGCAATGCTTGCGCTATCGAACGGCGCGCGAAGTGGATTGACGGGCTTCGCCGCGGGCCTGGCGCGCTCTGCCGCCGAGCACAACGTGACCGTCAACAACCTGTTGCCGGGCACGTTCGACACGGACCGGCTGAGATCCAATCTCGCGGCACTCGCCCGAAACTCGTCACGTAGCGTGGCAGAGGTTACCGAGGAAGTTCGTGCCAGCAACCCAAGCAAGCGCTTCGGCCATCCGGACGAGTTCGGCGCGACTTGTGCCTTCCTGTGCTCAGCTCAGGCGAGCTACATCACTGGACAGAACATTTTGATCGACGGCGGAGCCTATCCCGGCGCATTTTAATTCCGACATGTTTCTTCAGTCGATAAATCCGCCGATCTGTTGGACAAGCTTCGGTGCCACAAATCGCGCAGGATCGTAGCTTGGCGTGCAAAATCGTACGATTGGTAGCGGGGGAGCGCAACCAATCCACACTACATGAGTTGTTCACTCTCAGGATGGAGCGTGAGTAGTCGCTTTGCGCCAGGCTTGGACCATCGCCTTCTTTGCGATTAACCGCGCTGCAACACACCGCTAGCGAAAACGCGGTGGAATGCCGACCTCGATCGGGATAAGCCAAGCTCACGACTTCGGTCAGCGACTTCGATCCGAAAGGAAGTGAGAACAACTTCACCAAACTACGCCAAACTGCGCGATAGCAGCAGGCCGCACTACTCCCGCTCTATTATTTCGAACATCGCTTCGCCGTTGATCTGCAAGCACAATTTTTCGGGTCTGACGGACAAATGCCGACGGTACATCCGCCTCAATTTTTCAGTCTTGAATCCACAGAAGAATTCGCACCGCGCTTGATGCTAGCCATTCCGCCAACTATCGGCATCAATCGAGTAATCAGGGCTGCCTGCGTACCCAGAAGTGCTATGGCCCCACTCGTGCGGCGCCGTTTCAGAATGCCGTCAGAGATCAGGAACGGGCTGATACGCTGTCGGCAAACACCTCTGGTATTCGCGGCCACATCCAGATAATCCTGCTCTCGCACTCAGACAATCCAGGGCCTTCTGGAGGCTCGTCTCGTGTCAGCGGACCGACGAAAGCTGCCAGTGCAGCAGCGAATACTGCCGCTCCGGATGGGGATGGTGCTCGAAAACGCCGTCCACCGCCGCGCCGATGGAGACCGCTTGCCCGGGATCGCCGAGCAGGTTGCCGATCATCCTGACGCCGCCGGCGTGAGGGAATTCCACGAGCACGGCGAGATAGGGTCCGTGCTGCCTCAGCGCGGCGTGCGAGGGATGCCAGACCCGCTCCCAGCTGAAGATCAGCCCATGCGGCTCGATCTCCGTCCAGTCGGAATCGAGGGCATGGCAGCGATGGCAGATCCATTCGGGGCCGAACTGCCACGTGGCGCAATGGCGGCAACGCTGCACCAGAAGGCGGCTCTGGCGCAATCCCTGCCAGTAGGGCGCCGACAGGCCGTCGGCCTCGGCGACCGGAATCGGCAATCCCTGCGGAAGGTAGGTTCGGGCCGCCTCACCGCTCACAGCGTCGCCTCCGAGCCGAGAAGAAGATTGCTGACCGGCGTGACCATGGGTCCGCCGATCACCATGGCCACATCATTGCGCCTCGCCTGGCTGGTGGAGGTTCCGCGCACCTGGCGCACGGCCTCCAGCATGAGTTCGAACCCATGCATGTAGCACTCGGCCAGATTGCCACCGCTGGTGTTGAGTGGAAGCCGCCCCGATGGCGCAACGAGGTTGTCGAAGGCGAGGTAATCGTTGGCCTCCTCCGGCGCGAAGAAGCCGTGTTCCGCGAGCGCCATCACCACGCCGCCCGTGAAGTTCTCGTAGCACTGGACGACACCGACATCGGACGGACCGAGCCCAGCCATCGCATAGAGATCGGCCGCGACCGTTTCGAAGCCGGCGCTGGCGTAATGCGGCGAATTGTGCGGGATCGCGCCCGCGCGATATCCGGATCCGACGGCGGCCCCCAGCACATAGGCCGGCTTGTTGCGAAATTCTCCGGCGCGCTCGGCTGGCACCAGCACGAGCGCGGCGGCACCGTCGTTCTCCATGCAGCAATCGTAGAGATGAAACGGCTCCGCGATCCAGCGCGAGGCATCATACTTGGCCGCGTCGAGCGGCTTGCCGTACATGACGGCCCGCGGATTGGCCTGCGCGTGATGATAGGAAGCCAGCGCGATCGCCCGCAGCGCTTCCTGGCCGACGCCGTGCTCATGCATGTAGCGGCGCACGCGCATGGCGAAGCGCTGCGGCGGCGCCAGAACGCCGTACGGCATCAGATACGCCTTCTCGCCGGAGATCGTGTCGATGCCCGTTGCCCGCCCGAACCGACCATATTGGCCCTGCGCCAGCGAGCGAAACACGACGACGCAATCCGCAAGGCCCGCGACGATCGAGGCCGCCGCATTGGCGACGGCCGCGCAGCAACCGCCGCCGCCTCCGCCCCATTGCATGGTCGCGGCACGAAGCCGGCGCGTGCCCAGCGCCGCGGCAAGCCTGGACGCCTCGCTCCGCTCCTCGCTGTAGGAGGCAAAGCCATCGATGTCGCGCGGATCGATGCCGGCATCGCCGCACGCCGCCAGGATCGCCTTGAGCGCCAGCTTGAACTCCGGATCGGGCGACGCGCCGTGCCGGTAATAGTCGGTCTCGCCGATCCCGACGACGGCGACGCGGCCTCTCAGCGTGCGATCGGCGGTTGCCTTCGCGCTCACGTCCGCCCCGCCCTGGCCGGCCCTGCCCCCACCTCGCCAAAGACGCCGGCCGCGGCGAGCCGCGCCAGACGCGCATCGTCGTAGCCGAGCAGGTCCTTCAGTACGGCCCCTATATGCTGACCGACCGCGGGCGCGGCCACGGGATCCACGACGGGCGTCGCGGAATAACGGATCGGTAGGCTGACGTTCGGGATCCAGCCCAGCGTGTCGTGCGGAATGCGGGTGACGAGGCCGCGCTCTCGCGCTTCGGCCGACCGGATCGCGTCCCCGACCGTGCGGACCTGCCCGCAGGGAACGCCGGCCGCCCGCATCCGGGCCTGCCAATGGCTCCACGGCCGTTGCGCGAAGACCTCGCCGAGGATCGCGAACAATTCCTCCCGCCGCCGGATTCGATCGGGCCCCGTCGCGTAAGCCTCGGCTGCGGCGAGGTCGGCGCGCTCGAGCACCTGCGACATCAGGCGCTGGAAGATCTTGTCGTTTCCGCAATTGATGTAGAAGGCGCAATCCTGCGCCTGGAATACGCCCGAGGGACAGGTATCGGGGCTGGTGTTGCCGTGCCGCTGCGGATTGGCGCCGGTGAACAGATGTTGCATCGTGGCATAGCCGGTCATCAGCACGGCATTGTCGAACAGCGAGACCTCGACCGCCTGCCCCAGCCCGCTGCGCTCACGGGCAACCAGCGCGCCGAGGATAGCGTTGCAGGCCATCATCGCCGTGCTGATGTCCATCACGGGCGACAGCGCCCGCACGCCCTCGCGGTCCGGATAACCGTTCATGGACACGAATCCGCTCTCGACCTGCGCGATCGGATCGAAGCCGAGCCGGTCCGCGAAGGTCCCCTCGCGTCCATAGGCCGACACCGAGCAGTAGATGATGTCAGGCTTGATCGTCCGGCATGCCCCATAGTCGAGCCCGAAGCGCTCCATGACACCGCTGGAGAAATTCTCGACGACGACGTCCGCCGTTGCGATCAACTCCCGCACCACCGCGACGCCGTCCGGCGACTTGAGGTCCAGGGCAACGCTGCGCTTGTTGCGGTTGGTCCAGACGAATGGCGCCCCGGCCTTGAGTTCGGGATGCACCGGCGGGTAGCGCCGGAGATCGTCGCCGCGGCCCGGCGCCTCGATCTTGATGACTTCTGCGCCCATGTCGGCAAGGATCATGGTGGCGAATGGTCCGGCGATGAAGTGGGAGAAATCCACGACCCGGATTCCCGCGAGCGCCCTCGGCGCATCGGATGGCCGCGGCGTGTACTCCGGAAAGTCGGCTTCAATGTTGTCCAGCATGGTGCACCCATCATATTTCGCGCGGCAGCCTTGGCAGGCCCGATCGCAACCGGCGTCAATTGCCCTTGGCCTGCTCGACCATCGAACATCCGCCCTGGTCGATCGGGCGGAATGCCTCGGGTCCGCTCAGGACGCCGACATTGTCGAGAAGGTCCCATTTGCCTTTCGACGCCTTCGGCTCCTTCACCTTGAAGATGTACATGTTGTGGATGGCGCGACCGTCCGCCCGCACCACGACCGGGCCGAACAGCGCGTCGTCGATGGGCTGCTCCTTCATCTTGCGGATGACCGCCTGCGCGTCGTTGGTTCCCGCTGCCAAGGCGGCATTCAGATAGGCCAGCACGGAAGAATAGACGCCGGCGTGAAACGCCGTCGGCGACTGGTCATGCTGGCGCGCGCTGAATTTCGCCGACCAGGCCCGGCTCGCCTCGTTGAGGTCCCAATAGAACGGCTGGGTGATGATGAGTCCCTGCCCGACCGCAAGCCCGCTGGCCTCGACGTCGTTCGTGGTCGTCAGCATCGCGGCGAAGGTCAGGCCCTTCTGCTTCAAGCCGAACTCGGCAGACTGCTTGATCAGGCTGACCGTATCGCCACCGGCGGTGGCGAAAGCGATCACGTCGGCGCCGGAGGCATCCGCCTGCAGGATGAACGAGGCGTAATCGGCATTGTTGATGGGAACATTGACCGATCCGAGCACAGCGCCGCCGCCGGCATTGATGACCGACGTGCCGTCCCGCACCATGGACTTGCCGAGCGCATTATCGGTGGCGATGAAGTACCATTTCTTGCCGCCGTGACGAACCAGGTAATTGCCGATCGTGTGCGACGCCGCCCAGGTGTCGAACGTCCACTGGATCGTGTTGGGTGAGCAGTATTTTCCGGTCAGATCGGATGATGCCGCGCTGGAAGCGATCAGCGCGGCCTTGCCGCCGCGAACCACCTCATTGACGGCAAGGCCGACCGCGGAGTTGGGCACGTCGGCGACGGCGTCGACCTTCTCCTGCTCGATCCAGCGACGGGCGATCGCCGCCCCGACATCCGCCTTGTTCTGGTGATCCGCCGAGACGATCTCGACCTTGAGGTCAGGGTGCTGCGCCATGAAGTCCTCGGCCGCCATTCTCGCCGCCGTCACGGAGCCCTCACCGGCATTGTCGGAATAGGGCCCCGACGCATCATTGAGGACGCCGATCTTGATGGTGCGCGTTGCGGCCGCGCATGCGGGCGACCACAGGCCGGCGAGGAGCAAGGCTATTCCGGCGACACGTAAAGCGACTTTCATGTTTCCACCCTGTTGACGAACTTTGTTGTTCTTAGAGGTCCAGCACCAGCGTGCCCGACCTCGCGCCCGAGCAGCAGATCATCATGGTCTTGTTCGATGCCTGCTCGTCCTTGCTGAGAAACTGGTCGCGATGATCCGGGATGCCTTCGAGCACACGCGTCTCGCAGGTGCCGCAGACCCCCTCCGAGCAGGCATGGTTGGCCGCGATCCCGGCCTCGAGCAGCGCCTCGAGGATCGTCTTCCCGGCTTCGACCGGAATCGTCCGGTTGCTGCGGGCGAGCTTCACCTCGAAACCGCCCGCCGTCGCGGGAGCTTCGCTCGCCTGGAAATACTCGACATGCCGATGATCGGCCGGGCGACCGGCCGCCGCGGCTTCGAAGGCTTCGAGCATCGGCTGCGGACCGCAGCAATAGAGATGAGCCTGCGCCGGCGCCCGGTCGATGACCGCCGCAAGGTCGAACAGACGCCCGCAACGCTGGTCGTCGAAGTCGAGGCGCACCTTCAAGCGCCCCTTCGCCGCGAGCACTTCGAGCTCGTCGAGGAAAGCCGCCGCGCGCGGCGCCCTTGCCGCATAGAACAGTTCGAAGGACCGTCCGAGGGCGTCGAGACGACGGGCCATGGACAGCAGAGGCGTGATCCCGATTCCGCCTGCGATCAGGACCGAATGCTCGGCCTGCTCGCAGAGCGCAAAGTTATTGCGCGGCTGCGACACCCTGACGATGTCACCCGCTTTCAGATTGTCGTGCAGGAAGCGCGAGCCACCCCGCCCGGCCGCGTCCTTGTTGATCGCGATCACATAGCGATGGCGCTCACGCTGATCGTTGACCAGCGAATAGCTGCGGACCATGCCGTTCGGCAGATGCACATCGATATGACCGCCGGCCGTGAAGGGATCGAGATCGCGGCCGGTCGGCGAGATCAGTTCGTAGGAATTGATCCCGTCCGCCTCGTAGCTGATGCGCTTGACGCGAACGTCGAACAAGCCATCGCTCATGGCGCGCGCCTCCGCGAAACTGCCATCGAATGGCTCACATCTCGTATCCGAAATCGGCGCCGAGCCTGGCACGCATGAAGGCCGCACCGACATCGACCCACGACTCCTCCGGCGGCAGCCGCATCGACACCGCCCGGACCATGAACACGTCGGGGTCCGTCACCCCTTTCGGCCTGGTTCCGTGATCGCGATAGGCCCCGAGCGCCTCCAGGATGAAGCGGCGGGTCATCGCGATTCCGGTGTCGCTCGAGCAGAGGTTTTCCCTAGTGCGGTCGAAGATCGGCGACACGCCGCTCTGGCAGGCCCCGTCCTGCACCCACAGGCCCGGCAGGCCCGAGAACCAGGTCGTCTGCTGCGCCTGGTAGTCGAACTGGAAGCCGTTCTGCGGATTGTATTTCGTCCAATAGCCCGCATAGGGCACCGTCACCGGATGGTCGACCAGCGCGCGGCGGCTGGCATGGCCGCTCTCGCGGCCATTGTGCCCATCGGCAAAGACCTGGCGGGTTTTCGGCAGCAGGGGTTGCGAGGGGTGATACGAGAACATGATGCAGAGCGTGTTCTCATCATCGATCGGGACCCAGGCATGGCCGCTGAGATCCGGAAATGGCATCAGCGGCGGGACCAGCGTGTAGAACGGCAGCATGAACTGGTTGACGCGCCAGTACAGCGTATTGGCATCGTAATTGCGCCGCGCCGCGATGCTCATGCCGAAATCCTGCTTGATGCATTCGAATGTCGGACGCAGATCGCGCTTCTGGATCCAGGCGCTGGTCGTGCCCTGCGTGTCCAGCCGCCCATGCAGCAGCGGCGCGTGGGCGGAATCGATCTCACCCTCGACCGCCTGAAGCCAATTGCACTCCTGCACGCGCAGCGAGATATGCACCTGCTCCTGCGGCACCAGATTCCATTCCACGTTCGGGAGCGGCGGAAGATTAGCCTGGTCGGGCCCCATATAGGTCCAGATCATCCCGTTCCGCTCCCGGCACGGATATGCCTTGATCCTCACGCGCTCCTTCAGGCGGCTGCGGACCGGCTCGGCCGGCATGTCCGTCGTGGCGCCCGTGACGTCGAATTTCCAGCCGTGGTAGACGCATCGCAGGCCGCAATCCTCATTCCTCGCGAACACCATCGGCGCGCCGCGATGCGGACAGGCCTGGTCGACCAGCCCGACGCGTCCCTCCGAATCCCGGAAGGCGACAAGGTCCTCTCCGAGCAGCCTGACCCGCTTCGGCTGGCCGTCTCTGGTCAAGTCCGCGGACGGCAGGAAGGGAATCCAATAGAGACGGAACAGGTCTCCGAGCGGCGTGCCCTTGCCGACCCTGACGAGCCGTTCATTGTCCTCGCGTGACAACATCTGCTTCCTCCTTCGGTGGGATTCCGTCGATGGCTTGCTCCGGGGCAACGCCCAGGAGCGCTGCGACCCGCGCCGACAGTCCGAGATCGCGTGCGGTCCAGAGCGGATCGGCCGAGGCCAGCGGCTGGCGTGGAATGGGTGGCGTCGTCCCGGCCTCGACGAGGCCGACGATCGTCTCGATGCGACGCCGCTCGAGATCCCGCAGGGCTTCCTCGACCACCGCGCCTTCCGCACTGCAGCCGGGCAATTCGGGATAGGCCAGGCGTACGAGCCACCGACCGGGCTCGGTTTCGACCGCCTCGGCTTCGAGGAGATAGGGAATCGACAGCAGCTTCCGCAGATCCAAGCAGTCCTCCCCGGCAGAGCGGCTGTTGCGCTCCCATTTGATACGTATACGTACTACATCGGCGAATGGTTTGCAATAGCAAATCCGGTCGCGCCGGCTTGTCCGGACGCAGCACTTCTGGCGCACGTTCCGCCATGGGTTGAGAGCCATCGGACAAGCTGCTAACGCCTGAGCAATTCCAGGAGAGTTCAGGTCAGCGACGGCATGTCAGCGCCCAAGGACAAGAATGCGAGCGCGGTGGAGATGGCGCGCAACTGGCGCCTCGAAGGAGGCGTTGGGTTTCTGCTTCGGCTGCTCGAGGCCCGCTATGACCTGCTCTACCAAGATCTGACCGGCCAGAGCGACATCACGCCACGGCAGTTCGGCGTGTTGATCGCACTCTATCAGGATGGTCCCCTCACCCCGTCCGCCCTCGCCGTGCGCATCAGCAGCGATCGCAACACGCTCAGCGAGATGCTCAAGCGCATGACGGCGCGCAAGCTGATCTCGAAACGCAGCAACGCGGACGACCGGCGGTCGATCCAGGTCCAGATCACCGCCAAGGGCGAGGAAGGCCTTCTCCGAGTCATCCCCGCCGCGGCCGAGCTTCAGAACACCCTGCTCGCGCCCCTGAGCAAGGAGGACCGCGTCCACTTCCTCAACTGCATGCTCGCGATCGCCAAGGCCGCGGCGCCCTCGTCCTCAGGGACCTAACCTGTTGCCTGCCTTCGAGGACGCGCACGTGCCGCGATGCTCGCTATCGCACCGAATAGCGGACCGGCAGGCGTTTCACCCCGCCGAGGAACGAGGTTTCGGTCCAGGCCAGGGCGCCCGCGAGCTCGACCCGCTCGATCCTGCCGAGGAATTCGCGGAAGAAGGCCACGATCTCGGCCTTGGCAAGGTGCCGGCCGATGCAGGCGTGAATACCGAAGCCGTAGCCGAGATGCCGGTTGGGCGACCGATCGGGAATGAACTGGAAGGGCCGATCGAAGGCTTCCTCGTCCCGATTGCCTGAGGGATAGCTGAGGAGGAGGCTGTCCCCGGCTCTGATCGTCTTGCCGCGAATGTCGTAGTCGGCCGTTGCGGTGCGGAAGAAGTGTTTGACCGGCGAGACCCAGCGCACCATCTCTTCCGCGGCGTCCGAAAGGAGCTCGGGGTCGTGCTGCAGGCGGGCCATGGCATCGGGATTCTCGATCAAGGCCAGCAGGCCGCCGGCGATCGTTGCGCTCGTCGTGTCGTGTCCCGCGCTCGCGAGCGCGACATAGTACGAATAGGCCTCGAAATCCTCGATCGGCCGGCCGTCGATCTCGGACGTTGCGATCACCGTCGCCACGTCGTCCTGCGGGTTCTTTCGCCTCTCCCGCGCGACGTCCTTGAAATAGTCGACATAGGCGATCGTGGCGTCGATCAGGTCGGAGCCCTTCTGCATCTCTGGATCGCCGCCGCCGAAATAGGCCTGGGTGATCTTGAGCAGGCGTTCCTCGTCGCTGCGCGGCAGGCCGAGGATGGTCATCAGGACCCGCAACGGATAGTAGATCGCGATATCATTGTAGAAATCGCACTGGTTGCCCATCGCCACGAGACGATCGACGCTCTCCTTCGCCAGCGCCGCCATGCGCTCGGACAATGTCCGGATGTGCCGGGGCTGAAACCAGGCGTGGGTGAGCTTCTGATATTTGCCGTGATCGGGATTATCCATCTGCGGCAAGGCCCGGACCAGCATGGGCTTGCCGCTCATCGCCTCCCTCACCTTGCTTTCGAAATCGATGCTGAGAAGCTTGGTTCGCGGCGCGTTGATGAAGCGATCGGCCTGGCGCTCGATTTCGATGATGTCGGCGTATTTGGTGATGGTCCAGAACGGACGATAGCCTTGCGGTTGCGTCCAATGGACCGGATCGTCGCGCCGTAGTTCGCCGAAGAGCCGGTGCTGCAGACCGACATTGCCGTAGGTTCTGTGATCGGCGATTGCATTATCCGTTGCGATGTCGAGCATCGTTCCTCCTCCCTGCTTGTTTGTGTCTTGTTAAGCACTCCCAATCCCCGCCATGGTCAGAACGGGCTTGACCACGCGACCGCTGTCGAGGTCGTCAACGGCCTCGTTAATCCCCGCGAGCGGATAAGTCTTGACGAATTTGTCGAGCGGCAACCGGCCTTCGCGGAAGAAGCCGATCATGCGCGGAATGAACAGCTGGGGATTTGCATCGCCCTCGACCACGCCGCGGATGGAGATTCCCCGCCCGACCAGCACACTGGCTTCGGCCGCATACATCGTTCCCCGAGGTGGGGCCGCGACCTGCGCGCTCACGCCTCGCGCGCGCAGGCAATTGACCGAGCTTGCCACGGCCGCCGGCACGCCCGTCGTGTCGAGTGAAAAATGCGCACCGCCCTGCGTGAGATCGGTGATCTCCGCCGCTGGAGTCTCCGCACCGCCAGAGACCGCATGCGTCGCGCCCAGCTCGCGCGCAACGCGTAGCCGCTCCGGCACGACATCCACGGCGATGATGGTCGAGCAGCCGACGATCTGCGCGGCGATGATGGCGGACAGGCCGACCGCGCCGACGCCGAACACCGCAATCGAGGTCCCGGCCTGCGGCCGCAGCACGTTCATGACCGATCCCATGCCGGTCTGGATCCCGCATCCGAGTGGCGCAAGAAGGTCCAGCGGCAGATCGGCATCGACCTTGACGATGTTCCTGGTGGTGGCGATCGCGTGGCTCGCGAAGGCGGATTGCGCGAAGAAATGACCGCCGAGTTCGCTCCCGCCGCGTGACAGCGCCGAGCCGCCGGGCCTGCTTCCGAACAGGTTGATGGCGCGAAAATGATCGCAATAGCCGAGCGCGCCGTCGCTACAATTCGCGCATTCGCCGCAGGAGCCGAAGCTCATGAGGACGTGGTCGCCCGGCCGGACCGATGTCACGCCCGGGCCGACCTGCTCGATCACGCCCGCGCCTTCATGGCCCAGAACCTTGGGCATCTGCACCGGAATGTGCCCATACTTGACCGCCAGATCGGTGTGACAGATGCCGCAGGCGTGCACCCGGACCAGGACCTCGCTGGCGCGCGGCGCCGAGAGTTCGCAGGGGACGACCTCGAAGGGGTCGCGCGGCCCATTTGCTATTGCAGCGATGATCTTCATGGACGGTGCCCTCCGCGCGCTGACGTGAACTAGCCTTTCGACCGGGCGCTGACGCTTCCAAACACTCCGGCGCCAGCGAGGCCGGCAATCGCCTCGCCGGACAGGCCGAGGACCCGGGACAGCAATTCGTCGCGGTGCGCACCGACAGCGGGGATCTCCCGCCGCATGGCGGTCGATCCGGACGACATCTTCCAGGGCGCATTGACGCCCAGGAATTCCCCCGCACTATCCGCAATCGTCGCGAATGCGCCGCGCTGAAGGAGATGCGGGTCGGTCAAGGCGGCTCCCGGATCGCGATATTCGGCACTGGGAACGCCGGCCTTGTCGAGGGCAGCCATGCACTCCCGCACCGTATGCTGCTCGGACCATTTCTCGACGACCTGCATCATCGCGCTCCAGTTGGCCGCGCGGCCCGGCACCGTCCTGAAGCGCGGGTCGTTCGCGAGCTCGCCCTGCCCCGTCACCTCGCACAGCGCGGCGAAATTTCGCGGCGTGATCGGCGCAACCAGGATGTCGCCGTCGGAAGCCCGGACCGGACCATAGGCGGCGCGCGGCGCCTGCGGGGCGAACTGCGCTTCCTGCAATTCGTAGACGAGCAGGTTGAGCATGCAGTCCATCAGGGCGACGTCGATCCTTTGGCCTGTCCCCGTTCGCGCGCGCTGGACCATGGCGGTCTGGATCGCCGAATAGCCGAAGATCCCGCCGAGCACGTCCGCGACGAAAACGGCCCCCGCCGCCGGCCGGTCGCGATCGCCCGCATACCGCATCAGCGAGCGGTCGAAGCCGCTCTCGGCGTGAACGATCATAGCGTAGGCGGCGCGCTCGGCGGCCGGTCCCGTTTGCCCGTAGCCCGAGATCGAGCAGTAGATCAGGCGCGGATTGATCGCGCGCAGCGCCTCGTAGCCGAGGCCAAGCCGGTCCATCACGCCCGGCCGGAAATTCTCGACCAGGATATCGGACTCCTTGACCAGCCGGCGAACCAGTTCGATCGCCTCGGGATTTTTCAGGTCGAGCGCAAGGCTGCGCTTGCCCGCATTGAGCTGGCCGAAATAGGCACTCTGGCCGCCCCGCAACGGTGCCCGCAGACGCATATCGTCACCCTCGGGCGGCTCGATCTTGATGACCTCCGCGCCGGCATCGGCGAGCAGCCTCGCGCAATAGGGGCCGGCCAGCATGATCGAGAAGTCGAGCACGCGGACGCCTTCGAGCGGCGGATTCGTGGTCCCCTGCGGTTGCATGCGGTCACTCCCTATCTGGGCAGCCCAAGCGCTCGTTGGGCGATCAGGCTGCGCTGGATCTCGTTGGTGCCGATGCTGATCACCCACATCAGCGAATGACGCAGGTTCTGCTCGAAACGGCCGTTGTCGATCGCGCCAGGCATCTGCTCCGACAGCGTCGCCCTCGCGCCGAGGATGTCGAGGGCCGCCTCGCCGAAGCGCTCCATCAGCTCCCCGGAGAACACCTTGCTGATCGCGCCGTATTCCGGCGGTGTCATGCCGTCCGCGGCAAGCTCGGCGCAATGCATCATCAATTGACGCCCGATCTCGATCTCTGCAGCCAGCGACGCTATCCTGTCACGCACGATGGGATCGTCGCTGAGCGCCATTCCCGCAGCGTCCCTCTCCATCACGTGCCCGCGCAGCTGCTCGAAGGCGTGAGCGACTTTCAGGACTATACCGCCCCCGACCAGCCCGCGCTCGAAGGCGAGCGCGCCGGTCAGGACCTTCCAGCCCCCATTGACTTCGCCGACGAGGTTTTCCTGGGGAATGCGGACGTTGTCGTAGAAGACGTTGGCGAAGGAGCCGTCATACATCGTGGTGGCCGGCCGGACCGTGATCCCCTCGGCGTTCATGGGCACGATGAACATGCTGATGCCGGCGTGCGGCGGCCTGGCGTCCTTGTCGGTACGCGCGGCCAGGAACATGTATTTGCCCCACCAGGTCGTGGTCCAGATCTTCTGGCCGTTGATGACCCAGTGATCGCCATCGCGCACCGCGCTGGTGCGCAGCGCCGCGAGATCCGAGCCCGCCTGCGGTTCGCTGTAGCCCATCCCATGCATGGCCTCGCCGCGCAGGATTTCGGGCAGATATCGCTGCTGCTGCTCAGGCGTCCCGAACATCATCAGGGCATTGGCCTGGATCGCGGCGCCGATGCGCGGCGCTTCGCCCCGCTCCATCGTCTCCATGAACGCGATCTGCTCGAGCGGCGAACGAGCCTGGCCGCCGAACTGCCGGGGCCAGCCGAGACCGATCCAGCCCGTCTTGCCGATCTCGCGCGCGAACTCGGCGTCGAACTCGCGCTTGGCGAACGGCTTGCGATCGAATTCGGCCTTCCGGTCGCCCGACCAATGCTGCTCCAGCCAATCCTTCACCTGCGCGCGCAGCGAATTGCCGGCCGGGCCAAGATCATATTCAGGCAGGCCCGAACTGCCGGGCTCCAGCAACGCGGATGCCAGCCATTTCTTCGCCGGAGCTGCCCCGCCCAGCATGACGGTGTCGAGATGCACCCGCTTGAAATGCAGCGGAGCTTCGTGCTCGTCGGCATAACCGATCGCGCCGAACGCGTGATGCGTTTCCAGCGAGACGCGCCGCAAGGCATCGCAGGCAAAGGCAACTGCCGCATGGGCGAAGTAGCGCCAGTCGCGGTCCCCAAAATCGTGAAGCCTGGCCACATGATCAATGATCAGCCGCACCCCTTCGAGGGCAATGAAGCCATTGGCAAGCTTGTGCTGGATGGCCTGGAAGCGGCCGATCGGCTGGCCGAACTGATGCCGTTCCTTGGCATAGTCCGTGGCGAGCTCGAACCCTCGCTGGGCGGCACCGTGGGCTCGCGCCGTCAGCGCCAGCTTTCCCCTCAGCAAGAGATCGTCGAGTACGCCCAACTCGATCGCGACGAGGCTGATCGGCGCCGAACTGAGACGCACCTCGCAAGCCCCCCAGGCACCCATGGCCCTCGTTGGGGCAATTGCGACGCCGGCAGCATCCAGCGCCACGAGGCCCAGGAGCGCGGGGTCAATGGCAACGAGGAGATGCGTGCAGCTGTCCGCGGCTTCCACGAGCCGGAGCACCCCGTCCGCTCTGCCCTCCCGAACCCGGATCGCGCCGGCGCCCGCATCGGGGTCGAGCGCCCCGAACGAGAAGGCGAACCGCGCCGTCCCCTCGTGCAGCTTCGCCAGGCAATCTGCGGCCAGTTCCGAGCTTACCATCGAAAGCGCGAAATTGGCCAGAGTAGCCGACCACATCGGCGCCGGACACGCCGCGCGCCCGAGCTCGGCGAGCACGACCGCGATCTCGCGCATGCCCCCTTCCTCGGGAGCGGAGCCGAGACCGGCAACGCCCTGGTCAACCAGCTTGGCCCATATCGCCGCAATGTCTTGCGGCTTGGCGCCAAGCCTGAGGCAATCGGCCTCCCACTGCTCGCCGAGAAACCCGCGCAAGGAGTCCCGGAGCATTTGCCTGACCTCGTCGGTCGGAAGCTCGGTAGTGTCCATCGGCTGATCAGCCTTGGCCGAACCGGGGCTTGCGCTTTTCCTTGAACGACGTCGTCGCTTCCTTGTGATCGGCGGTCTCGAATGTCACCTGCTCGAGCGCCATGGAGGCTTCGAGCAACATGTTCACGCGATCCTTGACGATCTGGTTGATCGACAGCTTCGTCCAGCGGATCGCCCAAGTCGGACCGTTCGCCAGCTCGATCGCGATCTCCCGCGCCTTGGCCAACACTTCGGGCCGCGGCGCGACGTGATTGACGAGGCCGATGCGCTCGGCCTCCTTTCCCTTCAGCAGGGTGCCGCGAATGAGGAATTCCTTGGCCTTGTTGATGCCGACGAGCAACGGCCAGATCACGGTGCCACCGTCTCCGGCCACGAGTCCGACCCGCGACACGTGGGTGTCGCCGATGCGCGCATCCTCCGCCATGACCGTGATGTCACAGAGCAGCGCGTGGGTCGCGGCAAGGCCAATGGCGTCGCCGTTGATGGCGGCGATGATCGGCTTGTCAAGCTCGAGCTGACGCGTCACGCCGCGGCGGCTGATCATGGGGTCGTGGACCTCGCCCTCCTCCAGCACGTCGCCGCCCGGCCGCTCCGACATCGCCTTGACGTCGCCGCCGACGCTGAAGAATTCTCCCGCCCCGGTCAGCACCACGACGTTGACGGCATGGTCGTCGGCAAGATCGTCCCAGATCGTGCGGAGTTCCCGGATCAGCTTCTGATTGATGGCATTGCGAGCCTGCGGCCGGTTCAAGATCACCGTCGCGACCTTGTCGGCGACATCCACGGTCAGGCACTCGTACTTCGCATATCGGGACACGTCTTCCTCCATTCGTTTTTCTTCATTCAAAGCCGGCGCTCGGCCGGACCTGCAGTTTTCATGATTTCATGCCGGAATTGATCTCCGCCAGGGCAATCTGAAGCGACATCGCGCCGGGATCCTGCTCGAGCATCTTCTGGACCGCGCCCAGGTGGCTGCGCATCAACCGGGCCGCGGCGACGGCATTCCGCTCCCGCAGCGCCGCCAGGAATTGCCGGCGCCGCTCACCCAGCCGCGTCATCGCAACGCCGCTGGACGCGACCTTGGCGTAGACGAACCGCATGTGGATCTCGGTGACCGCATCGGTGATCATGGCGATCACCTTGTTGCCGCAGGCAAGGCCGAGCAGCTTGTAGAACTCCCGTGCGCACTCCACCCGCTCCAGCAGCCGGCCCTCGCGGGTGAAGAGCTCCGTCCGTTCGACGTTGGCCTGCAACGCCTCGAAATCCGCCTGCCGGGCGTTCGCGCAGGCAAGGCGCACCACCAGGTCGAGCACCTGAACGCGCGCTTCCGACAATTCGCGGATCGAGATCGTCCCGAGGCTCAGCATGTCGCGCATGACCACGTTCATGCGGCTGGTATCGCCCTCCTGGACGAAGGCGCCTCCCTTGACGCCCTTCTGCAGCCGCAGCACGCCCGCCATCTCCAAGCTGCGCAGCGCTTCGCGAAGCACGTTACGGCTGACGCCGAGCTGCTGCGCCAGATCGCGCTCGGGGGGCAGCTTGTCGCCCGGCTTGAGCGCCCCGCGCGCGAGCTGCTCGCGAATACGACCGCAGATTTCCTCGAAGGCGCGCCGCGTATGGATCGGGCGAAACGCCACGGGGGCCGGCGATCCCGCCATGCGATGATCCGAATCTCGCTCGCGACGCTGGGAAGACGCAGCGCGCCCGCTGCCGGCCTTGTGGGGGCTTGACTTGGTCGACATGGGGTGGATTATTAAATGGATCACCCATTCAATGGAAGCCCCTTTTTGGTCTTCCCAATGAAAAAAACCGACGGAGACGTTCATGAGCTTCAGCGAAGAGCAGATCGCCTTTCGCGACAGCATCCGCAAAATGGCCGCCAGACACGTGGCTCCGATCGCAGCCGAGATCGACGAGACGGACCGCTTTCCCCTCGAGTTCGTGAAGCTGTTCGGCGAGATGGGATTGATGCAGCTCTGGGTGCCCGAACAATATGGCGGGCCGAACGGCAACCTCACCATGGCCTGCATCGCCCGCGAGGAGATCTCGCGTTTTTCTCCCGCCTGCGCGTCGATCGCCGCACTGAACACGATGTTCATCATGCCGCTGCTGCACTTCGGCTCCGAGGAGCAGCGCAAGAAATATTTGCCCATCATCGCGAAGGGCGGCATCGTGACGGCGATTGCGATCTCGGAGCCGCAGGCCGGCTCGGACGTCACCGCGATCAACACCCGCGCCAAGAAGGACGGCGACTGCTACGTCCTCAACGGCCGCAAGCAATGGTGCAGCTACGGCGTGGTGGCGGACTACATCGTCGTGATGGCGCGCACGAGCGACAGCCCCGGCGCCGACGGCATTAGCGCGTTCATCGTCGAACCCAAGACCATGCCGGGCATCACGTTCGGCCGGCACGAGCGCAAGATGGGCTTCCGCGGCGCGCCGAACACGCCGATCTTCTTCGACAACGTGAGGGTCCCGGTGGAAAACCTCGTCGGCGAGGAAGGCAAGGGTTTCCGCGCCTCGATGCGCGCGCTCGACCTCAACCGTCCGACGATCGGTGCGCAGTCCGTCGGCCTCGCCCAGGGAGCGCTCGATGCCTGTCTCGCCTATGCGAAGGAGCGCAAGCAGTTCAATAAGTCGATCTCGGAATTCCAGGGCGTGCAGTTCATGCTTGCCGACATGGCCATGCAGATCGAGGCGGCGCGCGCCCTCGTCTATGAATGCGCGCGCGCCGGTGACGCGGGCGACTGGAAGCGGCTGAACGTGCTGGCCAGCATGGCCAAGTGCGTCGGCAGCGACATGGCCATGAAGGTGACGACCGATGCCGTCCAGATCTTCGGCGGCTACGGCTACACAATGGACTACCCGGTCGAGCGCATGATGCGCGATGCCAAGTTGACGCAGATCTTCGAGGGCACCAACCAGATCCAGAGAATGGTCATCGCACGCGAACTTCTACGCTAAGAGACTGAAAAACAAACAAACCGGGAGGACATAGCCTTGAACAGCCATTTCGGGCGCGCCTTGGGCGTGATCGCCGCATCAGCGATGCTGGCATCGACACAGCTGCACGCGGAAAAGGCCTACGGGCCGGGTGTCAGCGATACCGAGATCAAGCTCGGGCAATCAACTCCACTGAGCGGTCCGGCGTCGGCATTCGGCGCCGGTGCGGGACGCGCCGTCGTTGCCTATTTCGAGATGCTCAATGAGCAAGGCGGAATCAACGGACGCAAGATCAACTTCACACAGCTCGACAATGCCTACAGCGCCCCCAAGGCGGTGGAGCAGTCGCGCAAGCTCGTCGAGGACGTGGGCGTTCTCGCCGAAGTCGGCACCATCGGCACGGCGCCGAACGTCGCCATTCAGAAATACCTGAACTCGAAGCAGGTTCCGCAGCTGTTCATCACCGCCGGCGGGCGTCGCTTCAACGATCCCAAGAACTTCCGCTGGACCGTGCCGCTCTATCCCGATTTCGAGACCGAGGGGCGCGTCATCGCCAAGTATCTGCTGAAGACCAGGCCGCAAGCCAGGATCGGCGTGCTCTACCAGAACGACGATTACGGAAAGGACTATCTGAAAGGCCTTCGTGCCGGTCTCGGCGACAAGGCATCGCAGATCGTGCTCGAGACATCCTACGAACTCGCCGATCCCACGATCGATTCGCAGATCGTCCAGCTCAAGTCCGCCGGTATCGACACGCTGGTCGAGCAGTCGTCCTCGAAGGCGGCGGCGCAGTCGATCCGCAAGGTCAAGGAACTGAACTGGAGCCCGTTGCACATCATCGGGGGATCGACCGCCTCCGTCGAGACGATCCTGAAGCCAGCGGGCCTGGACGCCTCCAAGGGCCTCGTCACCACGCAGTTCCTCAAGCAGCCCGGCGACCCGGCCTGGGCCAATGACGACGAGGTCAGGGCCTACAAGGCGTTCCTGAAGAAATACGCCCCGTCAGTCAATCCGGACGATTATTCGGTCCTCGTGGCCTACATGAATGTCCATGCCGTCGAGCTTGTGCTGAAGAAGTGCGGCGAAGATCTCACGCGGGAAAACCTGATCCGTCAGGCGACGTCCCTGCACGGCGAACGCCTGCCGATGATGCTGCCCGGCGTCTCGATCAGCACCAAACCCGACGACTACGGAGCGTTCAAGACCCTGCGGATCGCCGTTTTCGACGGCGAAAGCTGGGGCCTTACTGGCGATCCTATGTCGGCGGAATGAGCGGTTCGCCGGGTCGAAGCGGAAGGGCGCTCTTTGGGCCAAAACTTACCTGTGCTCGAGACTGGGAGCCGCGCCCTTCTGTACGCTGAAGCCCGCTGTAGTATTCCGTCAGGATAATCGTTGTGGATTGCAGACCTCGAGCGAGATAAGTCCAAGCACTGCTTCGACCAGCGTCCTCGATACGAAGCAATCGACAACCCAGACTACGCCAGACTGCGCAATGGCAGCCGGCAGCGCTACTCCCACTCGATCGTTGAGCACGACGCTACCGCGTTGAACCGAAAGGAAAAACTCTCAGCGCTGACGGACAAATCCCGACGGTATATCCGCCCTAACTTTTTGATCTTGAATTCACCGATAAATTTGCGCTGCTCTGGGACAAGGCTGTTTCGCCAGCTATCGAGACGTATCGAAAGAACGAGGTCATGTGCTTAGAAGCAACGCTCGACATCCTGTCTTACCTCGCCGTCCGATACCGTCACTATCGATCGATCCAGCCTTATTTTTGCGCAGCTTCGAAGCGAATTAAGACCGGTTGGCCGCGCCTGCCATGCTTAACGGCGGATCGGCATTGATCGCCAGCCCGTCGTGACGACACTGCACGCGATGTTCCCGCCCAATAGCGCGGGCAAGCCGTAGATCGACTGGAGCTCGGCAACGGCTCGCGTACCCGCGAACCTAGACGTTCAGTCGAGCCCTTCGCAATTAAGTTCGTGAAGCGCCTTGTCCACCCAATCCGCATTGTGCGTCCCCACCTTGATGTTCTCCAACTGCTTCTGCTCGGCCTCGTACTTTGCCGTGGCGGCTTTCAGTACCTCATCCACGTCGTCAAACGGCACGCAAAGCAGTCCGTCATCGTCGCCGATGATGAGATCGCCGGGCTCGATCACCATGCCATCAATCGCGATCGGAACATTGATCTCGCCGGGTCCGTTCTTGTAGGGGCCACGATGGGTGACGCCTGCCGCGAAAACGGGAAAGCTCTGGCCCCGGATGAAACCGGCGTCCCGAACCGCACCGTCGATCACGATGCCGGCAAGCCCGCTCTTGATGATCCGCGTGAGCATCATTTCGCCGAACAGCGCGTTGGTGAGATCGCCCCCTGCATCGACCACGATGACGTCGCCGGGTTCGGCGATTGCCATCGCCTTGTGGAGCATCAGGTTGTCGCCCGGCCGTGTCTTGACGGTGAGCGCCACGCCGGCCATCCCTCCGGCCTGATGCATCGGCCGAAGCCGCGCTCCGGCAGCCGTCATCCGGGACATGCCGTCGCTAACGTTCGCTACCGGCAGACGGGCAAAGCGTTCGACGATTTCGGTCGCCACTTTTCTTTGCCGCTTCAGAATTCGAAATCCTACGGACATGCGTCGGTCCCTCTCAATGCTTGATGATGAAGCTGTTGCGTTGTCAGTGCGTGCCGAAAGTCCTAGAAGCCGAACAGTTCGGCCGGATTTTCCACCAGGATGCGCCGGCGGGTCTTTTCGTCCGGCGCCCAGTCTGCGAGGAGATCGAGCAACAGGGCATCGTCCGGCTTGGTGCCGCGCTGGGTCGGATGCGGCCAGTCGGTGCCCCACAGGATGCGTTGCGGCGCAGCCTGCACATAGGCCCGCGCCACCTCGCTGGAATCCGCGTAGGGCGGACCGAGCTTGCTGTCCTCATAGGGCTCAGTCACCTTCACCCAGGTGCGGCCCTCATCCAGCATGCGGCGAACGGCCGCGAACGCCGGATGCTTGACGCCGTCAGGCTGGGGAATGCGTCCGAGATGGTCAACCACCACCTTGGTGGGAAGCGAGCGGATGACGCTCTCATGGGTGACGATCTGATCCCCTAGCATCAGGATTTGCACGTGCCAGCCAAAGGCGTTCACCCGCTTGGCGAGCGTGGTCAGCATCTCCGGCGTCGTCGTTCCCCAGCTCTGCGGAGACACGAAATTGACCCGGATGGCACGAACACCGGCGTCCGTCAGCAGGCGCAGCTCCGCGTCCTTGACGTCGGTGTCGACGACAGCAACGCCGCGTGCCGCAGAGCCCAGCTGGCCCAGCGCGTCCACGAGACATCGGTTGTCGATGCCATAGGTCGACGGCTGCACCACTACGCTCCGGCTGGTGCCGAGCCGGCGCTGCAGCGATCGATAATCCGCAACCGTCGCACCGGGCGGAAAGCCCTGGCGCCAATGCGGCGAGACGGGAAACCGCTCGTCGTAGATGTGATGGTGGCAGTCGCAGGCGCCCGCGGGCGCATCCAGGCGCGGCGGCACCGATCCAGTGCTGTTGGGCACCGCCCGCTCGACCCCACCAGCCCACGCGCCGGTACTCGCGGCCAGCATGCCGGCGAGAACGGAGCGTCGGGTGATGGCGTGCTTTGGCTCCTCGCTGCGCATGCTCATGATTTCACCGCCACCATATCCGTTGCGCGCGCGGCACTTCGCCCAAGCACGAGGACGCAGACCGCGGCCACGGCACAGAGCAGCGCCAGCGGCAGCATCCCGAGCACGAAGCTGCCCGTCCACTCCTTGGTAACGCCGACCACATTCACCATCAGGCCGCCGCCTATCAGATTGGCGATCGCATTGATGCCGGCAAGCCCCGCCGCAAGGGTGCTTGCCGAAAGCCAACTTGCCGAAAGTGCCCAGAACGGCCCCTTGAAGGCATACGCGCCGACGAGACAGCACGTGACCATGACGACCGATGGCACGACCGCGGTTCCCGTCATCCCCAGTGCCGTGAAGCCACCGGCGGCGAGCAAGAGCGGAATGGCAGTGTGCCAGCGGCGCTCACTGGTTTTGTCCGAATGACGCCCCCACAGCACCATGAGCACGGTCGCGATGCCGTAGGGAATCGCATTGACAAACCCGGTCTGCAGGTTCGTCAGGCCAAACGATTTCAGCAATTGCGGTTGCCAGACTGACAGCACGCTGCCGGTGGCGGAGGCGCCGGAGCAGACCAGGGCCATGACGAGGAAATACTTGTTGGTGGCAAGCTGCCAGAGCGAGAGATGCCCGACCGGCTTGCGCGCGGCGGCCTCCGCCTCCATGCGTCCAGCCAGCCATTCCCGTTGCTCCACGGTGAGCCAGGACGCCTGCGCCGGCTTGTCAGTCAGGACGAACAGGCAGGTAAAGCCCAGCAGGACGGTTGGCAGCCCTTCCAGGATGAACAGCCACTGCCAGCCACGCAGCCCGAGCACGCCGTCGAGCTCGAGCAGCCCGACCGAAAGCGGAGACCCGAGGAAGGTCGCGAGCGGGATTGACACCGTGAACGTCGCCAGAATGCGCGCCCGATACTGCGACGGCAGCCAATAGGTCAAATAGAGAATGGCGCCAGGAAAGAAACCGGCCTCCGCCGCACCGAGCAGGAAGCGCATGGCATACAGCGAGTACGGACCAATCACGAAGGCCATGCATGCGGTGATCAATCCCCAGGTGATCATGATGCGTGCGATCCAGCGCCGAGCGCCGACCTTCTGCAGCGCCAGATTGCTCGGCACCTCCACCAGGAAATAGGAGACGAAGAACAGGCTGGCGGCGAAGCCGAACATCGCCGGCGTGAGCCCGAGATCCTTGTTCATCTGCAGCGCCGCGAAGCCGACATTGACGCGGTCGAGCAGCGCAAAGAAGTAGCAGATCATCAGGAACGGCACGAGGCGCAGGATCACCCTGCGCATCGTCACCTTCTCGATCTCGTCGATATCAGTTCGAGCGGCCGTCACGTTTCTCTCCCTGTTGTGTTGCTTGCTGGCCCGGCCTTATTCGGCCGCTTTGACCCCGGCCTGCATCTTGGCCACGATCGCGTCGATGGCGATCTTGTAGTTTTCGGGCACGACGCCCTTGAAGTGGTCCTTCAGGCCGAGGCTGTCCTTCCAGCGCAGCCGCGCCGCCGTCGCACGCGCCATCAGCGGGTCGATCCCGGCATCCGCGACCGCTTCGGCGGCCATCTCGACCTCCTCGGTGCGCCGCTTGGCATGGATGACGCCGGAGGGCGTCAGACTCTCGACGGTATCCATGAAGGGACGGGTGAGCGTCTTCGACGCCGAGGCCAGCACGGTCTCATCGAGTCCATAGGACCGCGCCGCCAGCAGCGTCTCATCGATCAGGGCCTCGATCCCCTTGATCAGAACGGAGCGAAGGATCTTGATCCCTGACGCCGTGCCAAGCTTGTCGCCGGCGAATTCGATGCTCATGCCCCAGGGCACCAGCAGATCGATGACGCGCTGTCCGGCTGCGCCGCTCGACAGCATGTGCATCGAATAGCCGTTCTTGGGGGTCCCCATGATGGAACCGTCGCCGAGGGTCGCGCCCGTCTTGGCGAGCCGCTCGGCGACGCCATATTTCACCTTCGGCGTGGCGGAGGCGAAGTCGAGGAAGGTGTGGCGGCCATCGAGCACCGGCGCGAACGCGGCTGCGCTCTCGAGCGACGAAGAGCCCGGCGTGACGCTGAAGATCAGCTCGGCCGCATCAGCCAATTCCTGATTGGACTTGACCAGCGTGACGCCTGCCGCCTTGGCGCGGCTCTGGATCAGATCGGCATAGGGACCGTCGAAGGCGTATTTGTCGTAGCAGAAGATTTGCTGCAGGCCGGCGCCGCGGAGCCCCTTGCCCAACGTGCTGCCGATCTCGCCATAACCGACGAGACCGAGACGGAACTGCTGTTTGTTGCTCATCTTCAAATTCCTTTCGAGAGAGGTGCGATCGGGCTGGTGCGGGCGTCGGCCGTGCCGGCCTGTCGCTGCAGGCTGATGCCGACCACCCGGATCAGGATGGCGGCGAGGATGAGGAATGCGGCCACCGAGATCAGAGCCCAGGAGAAACTGTCGGTGGCCTGCCGGATCACGCCGATGAGATAGGGACCGACGAAGCCGCCGAGATTGCCGATCGAGACGATCATCGCCAGGCCACCCGCGGCAACGCTGCCGGTGAGAAAGCTCGACGGGATCGGCCAGAAGGTCGACTGGTAACACATGATCCCGATCACGGCGCCGCACAGCGCGACGATCGAGATCAGCGCTGACGATGTCGCGTAGCCGCAGACAATCAGCGACGCTGCGCCGACCAGCAGCCCTGCTGCCACGAACCAACTGCGTTCACCGCCCTTGTCCGACAGGCGCGCCCACAGCATCATCGCGACGGCGCCGCAGATGTAGGGCACGGCGGCGATGAAGCCGACGGCGACGACGCCAAAGCCGAGGCCCTTGATGATCTGCGGCATCCACAGACCAAGGCCGACGGAGCCGATGATGGCGCAGAAGTTGACGGCAGCGCAGACAAGGACGCGCCAATTGGTGAAGGCATCCCTGAGCGTAGAGGAGTGCTTGGCGGCAATGGCCGCGCGCTCCGCCGCCAGCACCTCGGCAAGCCAGCGCCGCTCGTCGGGGCTCAGCCACCTGGCCTGCTCGGGCTTGTCGGTGAGCGTGAAGAAGCACACGAAGCCCAGCAGGGTCGCCGGCAGGCCTTCAAGGATCAGCAGCCACTGCCAGCCATGCAGGCCGCCGAGGCCGTCGAGCGTCAGCAGCGAACTCGAGATCGGCGCGCCGACAATGTTGGCAATCGGGATGCCAAGCAGGAACGCAGCCGTCGCCGTGCCGCGGATCCGCGCCGGGAACCAGTAGGTGAAGTAGAGGAACACGCCAGGCGTGAAGCCGGCCTCACCAAGCCCGAGCAGGAAACGCATCACGCCAAAACTCACGGGACCGACCACGAAGGCCGTGGCGGCCGAGATCAATCCCCAAGTGATCAGGATGCGGGCGATCCATTTGCGGGCGCCGATCGCCTGCAAGGCGAGATTGCTCGGCACCTCCGCCAAGAAATAGCCGAAGAAGAACAGTCCGGCGCTCCAGCCGAATTCGGACGGCGAGATGCCGATGTCGTGGTTCATCGTCAGGCTGGCGATGCCGACGTTGACGCGGTCGAGATAGGCGACGATGTAGCAGAGCAGCAGGAACGGCACGATCCGCCACAGCACTTTGCTGAGGATCCTGTCCTGCTCGGGCGCGAAGCCCGCGCCGGCTGACGCGGCGGTGACACTGGCCATGGGTTCCCTCCAGGGCCGGTGTTTCCCCGGCCATGACGCCCCCTAACAAAAATAGAACGTCGTTGCAATTCGTTTTGAAACGTCGTTTCATTTTCAAGAACAGACCAGCGGGGCGCTTGCGTCGTCCGATCAGAAGCGCTCCCATGAAAAAATGGAGTGCGGGCCGTCAGTTGCGGCGACCGCAAGCCGGGAGGAACTCGATGCTGCCGCGCGTATCCGATATGCAGGCCCCTGCTCCGCTGCATAGCGAACTGGCGGCAGAGCTTCGGCTGCGCGGGTTCGAAGGCGATTTGGCGCCGGCCTATGCCGACCGGATCGTCTCGGCAACTGACAACTCGATCTATCAGCTGCTGCCCCAGCTCGTGGTGTTTCCGCGCAGCACCGACGACCTGGTGCGCCTCGCGCGTGTCGCATCCGAGCCCCGCTTTGAGGGCATCGTGTTCGCGCCTCGCGGTGGCGGCACCGGCACCAACGGCCAGTCGCTGACGGAAGGTCTCGTGGTCGACGTCTCGCGCCACATGAATCGAATCCTGGAGATCCCGTCCGAGCGCTGGGTGCGGGTGCAGGCCGGCGTGGTGAAGGACCAGCTCAATGCTGCGCTGGCCGAGCACGGCCTGTTCTTCCCGCCGGAGCTCTCCACCTCCAACCGCGCCACGATCGGCGGCATGATCAGCACCGACGCCAGCGGCCAGGGCTCCTGCCTTTACGGCAAGACGCGCGACCATGTGCTGGAACTGACGACCGTGTTGCTGGACGGCACGGTGTGGACGTCGAGGCCGCTCGAGAACGACGAGCTGCAGCAAGTCCAGCGTCGAACCGACCTCGTCGGCGCCGTTCACAGGCTGGTCGATGCGATCCAGCGCGAGCAGGCGGACCTGATTGCCGCGCATTTCCCGAAGCTGAACCGCTGCCTGACCGGCTACGACCTCGCTCACATCCGCGATGATCGCGGCCGCTTCAACCTGAACTCGATACTGTGCGGCAGCGAAGGCACGCTGGCGCTGATCGCCGAAGCCAAGTTGAACGTCGTGCCGATCCCGAAGCATAGCGCGCTGGTCAATGTGCGCTATGGCAGCTTCGATGCCGCCTTGCGCGATGCCCAGGAGCTGATCCGGTTCGGTGCGGCATCGATCGAGACCGTCGATTCCCGAGTGCTTGGCCTCGCACAAGACGACGTGGTCTGGGACGCCGTCCGGGATTACTTCCCCGAAGATGACGGACAGCGCGCGATGGGCGTGAACCTCGTCGAGTTCGTCGGCGACACGGAGCTGGAGATCGAGGAGCCGGTCAGCCGCATGGCCGAGGTACTCGCCTCGGCGGAAGCGACACGCGGCCGCCGCGGCTTCACAGTGGCGCGTGGCGAGGCGGAGGTCAACGCGATCTGGACGATGCGGAAGAAATCGGTCGGCCTGCTCGGCAACATGCAGGGCGACAAGCGGCCGATCCCCTTCGTGGAAGATACCGCCGTGCCGCCGGAGCACCTGGCCGATTACATCGCCGAGTTCCGTGCGCTGCTCGACGCCCGTAAGCTGACTTACGGCATGTTCGGCCATGTCGATGCCGGCGTGCTGCATGTCCGCCCGGCCATCGACATGAAGGATCCGGCGCAGGAGCGGCTGATCCGGGAGATCACCGAAGAGGTCGTTGAGATCACCAGGAAATATGGCGGGCTGCTGTGGGGCGAGCATGGCAAGGGCGTGCGCTCGGAATTTTCGCCGCGCTTCTTCGGGCCGCTCTATCCGGTCCTGCAATCGATCAAGGCTGCATTCGATCCGCGAAATCGGCTCAATCCGGGGAAGATCGCCGCGCCCGACGGCGGGCAGTTGCTTGCGATCGGCGCGCTTACCACACGCGGCCAGCTTGATCGAACGATCCCCGCTTCCGTTCGCAGCGCGTATGACGAGGCCCTCCACTGCAACGGCAATGGCGCATGCTTCTCCTGGGATTTTGATGAAGCGATGTGCCCCTCCTACAAGGCGACGCGCGATCGTCTCCATTCGCCAAAGGGCCGCGCCTCGCTCATCCGCGAATGGCTGCGGCAGCTGGCGGCACTCGGCGTCGACCCGGAGCGGGAAGCTGCGTCGCTTCGACAAGGTGCGCGCTGGCGTGATTTTCCCGCGCGGCTGCGCAACAGCTGGGCGCGCGAGCCGGATTTCTCGCATGCGGTGAAGGAGGCGATGGATGGTTGCCTCGCCTGCAAATCCTGCAGCGGGCAGTGTCCGATCAAAGTCGATGTGCCAAGCTTCCGCGCCAGATTTCTCGAGGTCTACCATGGCCGCTATCTGCGGCCGTTGCGCGACCATCTGATTGGTTCGCTGGAGTCGATGCTGCCGGCGCTCGGCAGGATCGGCTGGCTTTACAACCTCATGATCGACAGCCCGCCGGGCCGTTTGGCGATGCGGGCGATCGGACTGGTGCACACGCCGAAATTTTCGCAGGTTTCGATGCGGCGGGAATTGGCAGCGCGCGGGATTGCGATCGCCATGCCCGAGTTGCTGGCGGCACTCTCCGTTGAGGAGCGCGCGCGCAGCGTGGTGCTGGTCCAGGACGCCTTCACGAGCTGGTATGAACCGCGCGTTGTGCTCGCGGTGCTCGACCTCATGCAGACGATCGGCTTCAAGCCGTATGTCGCGCCGTTCCGCCCCAACGGAAAGCCACTGCACGTGCACGGCTTCCTGGGCGCCTTCAGCCGTGCCGCGTCCCGCAACGCCGCCATGCTGCGCGAACTAGCCGCCACCGGCGTCGAGCTGGTCGGCGTGGATGTATCGATGACGCTGACCTATCGCTCCGAATACGGCATGCTGCCGGACGCGGACCGGCCGCCCTCTGTGCTGCTGGTCCAGGAATGGCTGGCGCGACACTGCGATGCCGTCCCGAAGACGTCAGGCGTCCGAGACGAATACCTGCTGCTGCCGCACTGCTCGGAGCGTTCGCTCGCTTTGTCGAGTCTCCGTGACTGGCAGGCGGCATTCGCAGCCGCGGGCGCGAGTTTGCAAGTGCTGCCGTCGGGGTGCTGCGGAATGGCCGGGACCTATGGCCATGAGGCTGAACATCGCGCCACATCGGAGCGGATCTATGGAATGAGCTGGGCCCGCCACGTTACCGAGCATGCGCCGAGCGGACGCCTGCTCGCGATCGGCTACTCCTGCCGATCGCAGGTCAAGATCATGGATGGGCAATCCCTGCCTCACCCAGCGGAGGCGTTGCTGACCCGCCTGCGCGCCGCCTGACTTAGTCGGCGTGCGAGAACATCGGCAGGCCCGGCACGTCGAGCTCGGCGCGCAGCAGCGTCCCGGTGCGGCTTTCGGTGATGAAGAGGCTCTTTCGCTCCGGTCCGCCGAAGGCAAGGTTGGTGGTGCCGACACCGGCGCAGGAGACGATGCGATCGAGTGGCTCGGCCAGGGGCGACAGCCTCCATATCGAGCCGAAGCCGGTGTGACAGACCAAAAGGTTGCCGCCGTCGTCCAGCGCCAAGCCATCAGGACCGCCCGGTCCGCCATGCAGATGCGAGAATATCCCGACCTTGGTTGTGAGCCCGCTCGCCGGCAGCGGCACGCGCCAGATCTGGTTGGCACGCGTCACCGCGACGAGCAAGAAACTCTCGTCGGCATCGACCACGATGCCGTTCGGACTCGGAATGGTGTTGATCAGACAGGTGAGCCGGCCGTCGGGCGTGAGCTTCCAGACCCGGCCAGTGGGATCGTGCATGCCGGTCTGTCCCTGGTCGGTGAAATAGAGATTGCCCGACGGCGCGAAGACCAGGTCGTTGACGCCCTTGAAGCTTTCGCTCGCGGCCGTCTCCAGGAACGGCGTGACGTTGCCGCTGGCCGGATCGAGCAGCATGATCCCGCGCTTGTAGTCGGTGATGAAGACGCGCCCATCACGGTGGATCTTCAACCCGTTCGGCCAACCATCGTACTCGGATACGAGCTCCCACGCGCCGTCCGTGCTGACACGGAAGATACGCCCATAGGGAATGTCGGTGATGTAGAGCCGGCCTTGCCGATCGAAGGACGGTCCTTCGAGGAAGGAGTCGATCTCGCGTCCGCCCTGGTTGGCATTTGCCCAGGTCGTTCGCCGCGGCTTTCGGAACTGATCTGGCAGGCGCGTGAAGATACTGGTTTCGAGCCGGCGCGGCGGGCTGAAGAACGTCATGGCGTAACCTTGGGAAAGGCGTAGAGTTCGGCAGGGTTGTCGACCAGGATGCGCTTGAATGCAACGTCGTCACCAGCGCATTGCGCGAACAGATCGAACAGGCGCGCATCGTCAGGCTTGTGCTCCTTGGCCTCGGACGGATGCGGCCAGTCACTGCCCCAGACCAGCCGCTCGGGCGCTGCCTTGACATAGGCTGCCGCAACAACGCCAGCGTCGGCGTAGTCAGGCGCGCCCTGCTTGCTCGAGACATAGGGGCCCGACAGCTTCACCCACGTCCTGCCGCGATCGAGCAAGCCGCGAATGATCTTGTAAGAGGCGCTCTCGATGCCTGCCGGCTGTGGCACCTGCGCCAAATGATCGAACACGAGCCGCCCCGGCAGCGACGCCAGCAGGTCGGCGTTGTCCTCAATCTGCTTGGGCCGCATGTTGATCTGGCAGTGCCAGCCGATATCGGCGAGCCGCGGCGCGAGCAACGGAAGGGAGCTCACGGAGAGCACGCCGGGAAAGCCGAGATTGAAGCGGACGCCGCGGACACCCTGTTCGTCGAGCCGTCGCAGCTCGGCATCCGATACGTCCTCGGCGACCACTGCGATCACGCGAAAATTCTCGGCGCCCAGGGCCTGTCGTGACGCGATCTGCAACCGGTTGTCGGTGCCATAGGTCGAAGGCTGGATGATCACACCTCGCGTCGTGCCGATCCGATGTTGCAACGCGCGATAATCATCCGGCGATGCGTCGTCGGGCAGCAAGGTCGCGCCCTTCGCGATCGGATAGGACTTGTCATAGGTATGGAAATGGCAATCGGCGCTGCCGACAGGCGGCACGAAGAGCGGCTTCGTGATGCCGCTCGACCAGCGCACTCCCTCTGCCTGCGCCCGCACGACGTGGGGAACGAATGATGCGCCCAGTCCGGCAAGGACCGTCCTGCGCGTGAGCGTTGCTGCCACCACTTCGTCCTCCCATCGGTTGTTATTGGGAGGCTTATAAGCCGATGGCGAGCACCCGGCAACCAAAATGAAACGACGTTTCGTTTTACGCGCTCAGACTGGGTCGATTGCGGGGGCTCTTTCCGGTGCGGGGCACCGGGCTTCCACCGCACGCCAAGGTGAGCTTGGTCGCGGCCTCAACCAGCGCACCTTTCATCTGCTCCGCCCGCGCAGGCGTAAGGCGACTGACCGGTCCGGAGATCGAAAGCGCCCCGACTAGGGAATTGCCAATGCCAAACACGGGCATGGCGAGCGCGGCGGCATGAGGATCGGTGACGCCGGACGTGAAGAGCGGCAGTTCGTCGTCCGGACCGGGAACTCCGGCCTCATATCGGCGAAGGGTCTGCGCGATGGCCGATTTATCCATCGGACGGGTGTCGCCCGGCTGCACGGTCATCCGGATACGGTTGGTGCTCTCCACCCGGAAAAGACAGAGCCGCTCTTCGCCATTTCGAACATAGAAGGACGTCGTCTCACCGGTTTTTGCTGCGAGTTGCTCGAGGACAGGCATGACGTGGTCGGAAAGACGGAACGCCTGCTGATAGGCCGTGCCGAGCCGCAAGGTCTCTGCATCGAGCCGGTAAGAACCATCAGGCAAGCGCGCGAGCAGCCGGTATTGTTGCAGCGACAAAGCGAGCCGCAGAATGGTGCTTTTGACAAGTCCGGTGCGCTCAGCCAGTTCCGCCAAGCTCAAGGCGCCGTCGCCTCGACGGAAGGCCGTTAACACTGCCAAAGCCCGTTCGGCTGACGACACGCCCTTGAGTGCAGGCGGCCTTTTCTGGGTTTTCCTTGCCATCTCAAATCCTCATCTCCGCCTCTCCTACGTCATTCCCGCTCCAGTTAGAAGGCCGATGAGCTTGCAGCATAGAAAGCCGAGGCGAATTCCCGGACTAAAGGCCGGCAAACGAAGCAGACTCGTCGACAAGCGAAGATCGCGATTTAGGCTCGCCATCGCTAGAAACATGCGGATCTGACCGAAGCGCCAGGTTCGGGCTAACGGCTGCCTTCTTACAAGCTCAGATCCCAGACCCCCAAGGCCGTTCGGTACGATCGCGTACGCTGCGATACTCCGGGACTGAAAACACCATAGAATCCTATCCCTACCTCGATCGGGATAAGCCGAGGTCACCATCTCGACCGGCGCCAGCAAGCAAGAGAACGCGACCGGAGCTACGCTAAACTACGAGATAGCCGCCGGTGGCACTACGCCCACTCTATCATTTCGAACGACGGCTCGTCGTTGATCTGCAAGCACAATTTTCCGGATCTGACGGACGAATGCCGACGGTATACCCGCCGCAACTTTTTGGTCTTGAATTCACAGGAAAATTCGCGCCGCTGGAGATACTGTCGTTACCGCTACCTATCGAAGTCAATCGGCTCGATGGCGCTGTGTGCGTCGCAGGGATGACTACTGCTAGCATTGAGACGGCGCAGTTTCCGATACCGTCAAGAGTTCCGAATAGCGCTGCGTTGCGTTTAGTCGGTCCACCATACATCGCACCTCTCACCCCAACCTGTGCCAGCAGTGCTGGTCAGCGCGGAGGCCGTATCGCAAGCCCTCATCGGCTGGAGGTGTTCGACCTTGGGAGCTTCAGCCGCCTCCCGCCGCCGCCACTTGGTCCGCGCCAACCTTAGCCGCCGCGCTGTAAACCCGCAGGGACACTCCTGTCGGTCGGCTTTTGGTGCCCGACCAATCTCACATTTGCCGGCGAGGCAGGGCGTGACCGGTTGCTGGCACAAATTAGCGGACTAAATAGCGGTGTAGCCGCCGTCGGCATTGATGCACGCGCCGGTGACGATCGAGGCGTTGTCGCTGGCGAGAAACGCCACCACTTGCGCGATTTCGTCCGGCCGCGCCAACCGACCGATCGGTTGCCGCATCAGCATCGTCTCGCGGGTCGCCTCCGGCAGCTTGGCCAGCAGTGGCGTATCGACATAGCCCGGAGAGACGCAGTTGGCCCGGATGCCCTGTCTCGCATAGGTCAGCGCAACCGAGCGCGTGAGATTGACCACGGCCGCCTTCGCGGCCGAATAGGCATTGCTGTTCTCCTGGCCGACATGGGCTAGGATCGAGGCCATGTTGATGATGGCGCCTCCGCCCGTCGCCAGCATGGCGCGTGCGGCGAACTTGTTGCAGATCGCGACGCCGGTAAGATCGACATCGATCACGCGGCGCCAGTCCGCGAGGTCGAGCGTGTGGATCGGCGACTTGCGCTCGGGAATGCCGGCGTTGGCAACGAGGATGTCGAGCCGGCCGAACTGCGTCACGGCCGCCTCCATCAGCGCGGCAACGGAGACCTCATCGGTAACGTCGACGTGCTGGAAGACCGCTGCATGGCCCTCAGCGGAAAGCCTCGCCGCGAGCGTAGCGCCGCTTTCGGTGAGGTCTCCCACCATGACATTCGCCCCTTCGACGGCAAACAGCTGCGCGACGGCGGCGCCAATCCCGGAGCCGGCGCCAGTGATGACGGCTATTTTTCCCTGCAGCAGCATCCGTTGCTCCCATCCAGATTGGTCCGCCGAACTCAGTTCTTCTCGAACCCCGGACGCGGAATGGTGCCCATCAGAGTGCGGGTGAAACCGCCGTCGACCACGATCTCCTCGCCGGTGATGTAGCTTGCCCGCTCGCTGGCAAGGAACACGACCGCGTCGGCGATGTCTTCCGGCCGCCCGATCCGCCGCGCCGGCACCAGGGCACGCCGCGCCTCATCCACGCCGGGAGTCCGATAGATTGCCTCGGTCATCGGCGTGCGGATCATGCCGGGGCTGACGACGTTGCTGCGCACGCCGCGCGGTCCCCATTCGACCGCGAGCTGGCGCGACAGCATGACCACCGCGGCCTTGCTCGCGCTGTAGGCGCCGCTATAGCTCTGCGGAAACGATGCCGAGATCGACGCGACGTGAGCAAGGGCGCCGGCGCCTCGTGCCAGCATCGGTTCGCCGAAGATCCGCGCACAGCGCAAGTAACCGGTGAGATTGAGCGACAAGATGCGCTCCCAATCGGCCATGCTCGTGGTGTCGAGGCCGCCGGGCAACATGGTGCCGGCATTGTTAACGAGGATCGCCGGCTGGCCGACCCTCGCCGTCACCTGCGCGGCCGCGTTCGTCACACTGTCGTCGCTGGTGACATCGCAGGCGACAAATTCCGCCCGCCCGCCGCTGGCGCGAATCTCCGCCGCCACCGCCGCACCGGCCTCATTGCGGTCGAGCACCACGGTGGTTGCGCCGGCTTCTGCAAGACCGAGCGCAATGCCGCGCCCGATGCCGGCCGCGCCGCCGGTGACGACGGCCACTTTCGCCGTGAGATCGATCCACGCCATGAGGGGTTCCGATGACTGAGAGGACGCCGCGTCAGCTGACCAGACCGGACAATGAGGGCAGCTCGATCCGGCGGATCAGGCGATTCTCCTGGGCAACAATGAGGTGCTCGGAAGCCTGCAGGTAGGCCGGCCAGTCCGGATCCTTGTCGCGCGCGGCATGCCGGCGCTCGAACTCGCCCATATCCGGAAAGCCCCAGAGGTGGACGATCTGGTTCAACGGTCCCACCGCGCTCGTGAACATGCCGAGCGGCCGCCCCAAGTATCGAAGCTGCACCGGCATCGCGAGCCGGTCGAACACATCGATGAACTCCGCCATCTTGCGCAGGCGGATGGTGTAGGCGCGCAAATCTACAATGGCATGTTCGGTCATCGGACAGGCTCCAGGTTCGATTCCTCAGCTGCGCACGAGGGCGCAGCTCCCCTCGCCGAGTGGACGAAAGGCTTCCTCGGCGCTCAGCGTCGAGACCAGCTTGTACACGTCGCCGGTCGCCTTGCTCTCCGCGGGCTTCTTCACCTCGAACAGATAGGCCGGATGAATCTTGCGGCCGTCGGCGCGGATCATGCCCTGACCGAAGCAGTCGTCATCGGTCGGCATCTTCTTCATCAGCTCGACCACCTCGCGGCCGTTGCGCTTGGCCTGCGCGACGCCCATCTCCTTCACCGCCTTGAGGTAGTGCAGCACGCAGGCGTAGTCGCCGCCCTGGCTCATGTTGGGATAGACGTTGGCGGCGAGCCGCGGCTTGACGCGGTCCATGAATGCGCGGGTCCGCTCGTTGAGATCCCAATAGAAGGTCTCTGTGAGAGAGAGGCCCTTCGCCGTCGACAGGCCCATCCCGATGACATCGGTGACGTAGCCGACCAGAGCCGCCATGCGCGTGCCGCCCTGGTCGAGGCCGAACTCCTGGGCCTGCTTCAGACAGTTGATCAGCTCGTTGCCGGAATTGGCAAAGGCAATCACGTTGGCGCCGCTCGACTGGGCCTGCAGCAGGAACGACGAGAAGTCCGAGGTTGCCCCGAACGGATAGCGCACCGAGCCGAGCACCGTGCCGCCGGCCGCCTTGACGAATTTCGCCGCATCGGCTTCCGCGGCATGGCCGAATGCATAGTCGGCGGTCACGAAGAACCATTTCGAGCCGCCTGTGCGCACCAGCGAGGTCGCCGTCGAATGGGCCAGGCACCAGGAATCCCAGGACCAGTGCACGAGATTGGCGCTGCAGCTCTTGCCGGTGAGATCGGATGAGCCGGCGGTGGTGATCAGCGCCACCTTGTTCTTGTCCTCGATCAGGTATTTGGCGCCGAGCGCGATCGACGAGTTGCCGACATTCTCGATCACGTCGACGCCGTCCTGATCGAACCATTTGCGGATGATCGCCAGGCCGATGTCGGCCTTGTTTTGGTGGTCGGCGACCAGGATCTCGACCTTGATGGAAGGATTGGCGGCCATGAATTCGGCCGCCGCCTGCTGCGCGCAGGCAACCGTCGTCGGCCCCGACACGTCACGATAGATGCCGGACATGTCGGTGATCACACCGATGCGGATCGTATTGTCGGATTGCGCCCGGGCGAGGCGCGGCGCGAGCGTCGCGGCAAGGCCGGCTCCGACGAAACCGCGGCGTGTCATGCTCATGTCGTTTCTCCCTCACCTGCCCCGCCTGCGCGGAGCTGTTGTCATTGCAATCGTACGGCGTAGATCAGGCCTGCTGACCCGCAAGATGGCGGCCGGTGATGTAGCCGAAGGTCATGATCGGCCCGAGCGTGATGCCGGCGCCGGGATAGTTGCCGCCCATGATGGAGGCGCGATCGTTGCCGACGGCATAGAGCCCGGGGATCGCCGAACCGTCCTGGCGCAGCACGCGGCCGACCACATCGGTGGTCAAGCCGTCGAACGTGCCGAGGTCGCCCATGATGATCTTCAGGGCGTAGTAGGGTCCGGCCCCGACAGGGGCGACGTTCGGGTTCGGCTTGTGCTCGGGATCGCCGAGATAGCGGTTGAACGCCGTGCTGCCGCGCTTGAATGCGCGATCGATGCCATCGACCGCGCCCGCATTGTACTCGCGCACCGTCGCTTCGAGGCCCTCGGGATCGAGACCCGCGGCCGCGGCCAGGTCTCGTAATGTCGCGCCGCGCTTGAGATAACCGTTGCGCACGAAGGGTCCGACCGGCACCGGCGCCGGCTTGGCATAGCCGAGGCCGTATTTGCGGATGGTGGCATGATCGCAAATCAACCAGGCTGCGGTCTCCTTGGCGCCGACGCCGTCGGCGATCATCGCGGCGCCGACGTCGTGGTAGGATTCCGACTCGTTGGTGAAACGCCGCCCCTGCCGATTGACGGCGATCACGCCGGGCTTGTAGCGATCCACGAGATGCGGAAACACGCCGGTGCGATGGCCCAAAGGCACGCGCGACACCGGCATCCAGGCCGCGGCATTCGGAAAGCGGATGGCGCAACTGCCGCCCTCCTCTTCCGCCATGCGGATGCCGTCGCCCGTGTTGGCCGAGGGCGTCGGCGACAGGTGCTCGCCGCCGCGGGCGAGGTGCGGATAGGCGCGCGCGATGCGCGCTTCGTCGTGCGGAAATCCGCCGCTGGCCAGAACCACGGCGTGGCGTGCGGTGATTTCGTATTCGCCCCTGGCGTCGCTGACGACCGCACCGGCGATCGCGCCGTTGCGGCTGATCAGCCGCTGCGCCGGCGTCGCCGTCAGCAGCGGGATCCCGAGATCGAAGACCGTCCTGGCAAGCCGCGCCGCCAGGGCGTTGCCGCTGGTGATCTTGACGCCGCGGCGATAGCGGGCGAGATCCCAGAGGTGGCTCGCAAGCCGCCTCGCCACGTAGAGCGCCGACGAAAGCGAGCTGGTCACGCGAAAGAAGTGCTTCAGCTCGTCGTTGGACGAGTTGAACATCATGCCGATGAAGGTGATGGTCTCGAGCGGCGGCCGCAGCCGCCGGATCTCTTCACCGAGGGCGCGGGCATCGTAAGGCGCCGCAGTGACCGAGCGGCCGAGCCTGGCGCCGCCTTCGACATCAGGGTGATAGTCCGGATAGGCCGACAGCACGAATTTCGCTTCGGTCTCCGTCTCGAAAAAGTCGACCATGCGGGGACCGGCATCGAGAAAGGCGTCGATCGCGGCATCGTCGAAATGGTTGCCGGTCTCTTTCTTGAGATAGGTGCGCGCGGCCTCCCTGCTGTCGGTCACGCCGGCGTCGCGGGCATGGCGATTGCCGGGAATCCAGAGCACACCGCCGGAGAAGGCCGTGGTGCCGCCGAAATAGGAATCCTTTTCGACGATGATCACGTCGAGACCGCATTTTCGCGCAGTGATCGCGGTCGACATTCCGCCGGCGCCGGAGCCAATGACCAGCACGTCGCACGACAGATCGCGCACTTGCCCTGACATTGCCGCTTCCTCCCTCGTCCTTCCCCTTGGCGCCGCGCGGCGTTGTTCGCCCGCTCTGCCGAGGCTCGGTCCTGGATAGATGCGGCGGACGGCTCCGCCAATGGACGAAACCCCTTTTGTATTGTACTTTTCATGAATTCAGTGCAGCGGCGTGCAGCTGGCTGCAGGCCGCGCGGAGGGAACGGAACGCATGATCCCGCACTACTTTTTGTACGAGGAAGCGGCATCGGAGGTCGAGCCATCGTTCCTTCACATCGAACCGATCCCGGTGCGCAGCGGCCGACACAATTGGACAATCCGGACCCATACCCATCCCGACCATCACCAGATCCTGGTGATCAGCAAAGGCGGCGGCGCCATCGAGGTCGAGGGCGCGAGCTGGGCCGTCGCGCCGCCGGCACTGATCATCATCCCGGCCCTGACGATCCATGCGATCCGGTTCAAGCCCGGCACCGACGGCTATGTCATCACCGTGGCGCCGCCATTCCTGCGCTCTGCCCTCGACGGCGACGCCGACCTCGTCGACGCCTTTCGCCTGCCGGCGCGCTTCCTTCCGCAACAGATCGGCCGCGACATCGACCTCGTCGGCCTGTTCGCCTCGCTCGAGCACGAATTCGTCTGGTCGGCTCCCGGCCGCCGCACCGCCATCAAGGCTTATCTGCAACTGCTCGCGGTAGCCGTGCGCCGGCTGCAGGAGCAAGAGCGGGTTCGCCCGATCTCCAGCGCACGCGAGGCCGACACGGTGATCCGCTTTCGCGAGCTCGTCGAACGGCATTTTCGCGAGCATGCATCGCTCGATTTCTACGCGCGCAGGCTCGGCGTGACGACGGCCCGCCTCAACGCCTGTTGCCGGCTCACGACGGGCAAGTCGTCACTGGCCCTGATCAACGACCGGCTGCTCACCGAGGCCAAGCGCAACCTGCTCTATTCGGACATGACCGTGAACGAGATCGGCGCCGCGCTCGGCTATGCCGATCCCGGCTATTTCAACCGGTTCTTCTCGCGCAATGTCGGCCTGTCGCCCGGACGATTCCGCGACCGGCTGTTGTCCGACATGACGCGCGCCGCCGGTTGAGCCGGCATGGTGCCTTTAGCCGGCGAGAGAAAAGGCCAATCCATGTCGCTTGAGTGCGGCGGCGCCGTCGTCGAGATCATGGAGCGGACGGTCCGACAGGATCTCAAGGACGATCTGGCCTGCATAGCGCCGCCGCGTCAGGAGTGCCGCGATGGCCGCCAAATCGATCGCTCCGGAGCCGAGCGGATCATGCCGCCACTGGCCCTTCGGGGCATCGGACAAATGCACGATGCCGAGACGCGACCACAGCGCTTCGAGGCCATCGACCGGATCCTCGCCGATCGCAAAAGCGTTGGCGACGTCGTAGATCACCGGCATGCCCGCATAGCCTCCGGCATCGAGGAATGCCGAGATATCCGCAGCGCTCGCGAGCAGCCCCTGCGGATGATTTTCGAGGATGATCGGCACGCCGGCGCGTTCGGCCTTGTCGTGGATGCGGGCGAAGGCGTCACGGAAGCTCGGCATCAACCGGTCGTCGGCCTTGGCGAGCAGCGCGTGTCGGCGGCCGGAGCCGACGCAGATCCAGCGCGCGCCAAGCTCGGCGGCACGGTCGATCGTGGAGGCATATGACGCCACTGCAAAATCCACCACATCTTGTGAGGGGCTCGCCAAATTGATGTCGCTGCTGGCGAGATCGAGCGCCAGGAGCGACAGGCCGTGCCGCTCGACCAGTGCGCGGATGCGGCGCGTACGGGTCGCATCCTGCTTCCAGGGATCGAAATGCGGAGGCGTGGCCATCAGCTGGATGGCGCGATAGCCCGCCGCCGCGAGCCGTTCGATGGCCTCTTCGGCGAGACAATCCCACGTGAAACCGAAGGTGTGGGCGCCGAGCACCGGGAGCGTCATGGCGCAGTCCGATAGAGCTCGATCGTCCGACGAATGCCGTCGCGCAGCGACGTCGCCGGCAAGTCCGAAAAGACACGCCGCAAATCGCCTTCGCCGATGTCTTCCGCGAATGGGAGCACGGGTCCGTCGATGCCGATCTTCGCCTCGGGCACGACGGCGCGCACGGCCGCAACGACGTCGTCGTTCGAAACCACTTCGCCGGGCAGATTGAAGACAAGAGCGCCATCGGGCTCGCGGCGCAGCGCGGCCGCGTAGGCGGCCACCACGTCGTCGACGAGAACGAGGCCTGCCGTGCCAACATAAGGGATCACATAGCTCTCCCCGCGTGCTGCCGCGCGGCAGGCGAGCGAGGGCCCGGCGGTCATCCCGGTCTCGCGACCGAAGCCGTAGACGATATAAGGCCTGAAACCGATGCTGGCGATGCCGTGATCTTCCCAATAAGCCCGTGCGCTGCCTTCGCAGGCGAGCTTGAATGCGCCGTAATGGGTGACGGGCCGCGGGGTCGTCTCGTCATGGGGACCGTAGACTCCGGCGCTGCTGGTAAAGACGATGCGCCGGATGCCGAACGCCTGGGCTGCATCGAACACGTTCAACGTACCCACGAGATTGATCATGGCGCCGCGCACCGGATCGGCCTTGCAGGCCGGCGTCAGCACGCCGGCGAGATGGACGATGGCCTCGCAGCCTTCCGCCGCCGCGCGCACGGCCGACGCATCCACGATATCGCCGACGCACCACTCCACCTCCGCGGCCGCAGCTCCGACGATGCGATCGAACTGCGCCGAGCGCCCGACCGGCTCGAACACGCGCAGCCGGTCGCCGTCGGCGGCAAGCCGTCGTGCCAGCCAGGCACCGATGAACCCGCCACCGCCCGTGATCAGAATCCTCATGATGAACTCCCGTGCCGGTCAGGAACCGGGGCCGAAGAAGCTTTCGCCCGGCCGCGCGACGCGACCATAAAGCCCGGGTGAAGCCAGCGTCGCCATCGACAGCTCCTGCGCCGTCTGCAACAGCGCCGGCGCAAGCTCGAGCATGCGCTCCTCAGTCAGGCGGATGTGCGGACCGGCGATCACCACGGCGCCCGTCACCTCCTTGGTCTTGGGATGACGGATGGGAGCCGCGGTCGCGCTCATCCAGGGCGTATAGGTCTGCACGCAGATGCTGACGCCGCGCTTGCGGGCCTGGCGCAGAAATTTCAGCAGCGCCGGCCAGCTCTCCGGCGCGCGCGGACCATAGTCCTTGCGCAAGCCATAGCCCTGCTTCTCCACCAGCCCGCGCGCCTCCTCATCCGACAGGCACGACAGCCAGGCGTGGCCGCTCGCCGAGCAGGACAGCCGCCCCACCTGCCCCATGTCCGGATCGTAGCGCAGGCCGGCAGGCGAGCCCTGCGCCTTGGCCACCCACACCAACTCCCGCCCGTCGATCATGGCGAGACGCACGAGCTCACCGCTCTCGCGCGCGAGGCGATCCAACAACGGCTGGGCGAAATCGGTGATGCCGCTGCCGGCCAGGAACGTGAAGGCGAGCGAGGCGATCTTGGCGGTGAGCTGGTAGGCGCCCTGCTCGCGCTCCTGCCTGACGTAACCATGCTCGATCAGGCTTGTCAGCACGCGGTGCGTGGCGCTGCGCGGGATATGCAGCGAATCGGCGATCTCGAACAGCTGCATGCCATGGGCATTGGTCGCGAGCAGCTCGAGCACCCCGAGCGTCCGCTCTAACAACCCGCTCGGCGCCTCACCGGGATCCGGGTTCTTCAACATCAAGGCAGCATCCTGATTCACAATTCAATCTCCTGATCAGGTCGCACTATCTGACCGGTTTCGGCGGCTTTGTGAACCGCCATCGTGGCCTGCAAAGTCAGCATGCCGTCGCGCGCCGTGATCAACGGCGCTTCGTCCGCGCGGACCACCCGTGCCAGATGGTCGATCTGCGCAAGATAGGGATCGCCGCGCGTGAGGCCAATCTGATCGCGCGAGATCGGAGCAAACCAGCTCTTTGCCGAGGCGTAGTGCCAATGATCCAACGTGGGCAGCGCCAGCGCGCCGTCGGTACCGCAAAGGAAATGCGTCTGCACCGCGGCCGGCTGCGGCGGATAGTTCGGGCTTTCGCCGCTCGCAAGATCCCAGCTCCACGGGCTCGCCGCGGTATCGCTGAGGCTCAACGTCACCAGCGCACCGCCGGCGAGGCAGAGCAGGATCGCCGCGGAGTCCTCGACCGCGAAGCCGCGCACGGCGTTGGAGGTGACCGCTTGCACGGAGGCGATCTCGCCGCAGAGATGCCGAATCAGGTCGATCTCGTGAATGAGGTTGATCAACACCGGACCGCCCCCCGGTTCGCGGCGCCACGCTACGTCGAAATAATCCGGCGGCTTGTAGAAGGTTGCAAGCACGTTCGCATTGGTCAGGCGACCGAGCGCGCCTTCGGCGATCATCGCACGCGCCCGGCGCGTGATCGGATTATGGCGCCGGTGGTGCCCGACCAGGACGGGCATGCCCGCCCGTTCCGAAGCCGCCGCAATCGCCGCCGCGTCGGCAAGCGTACTGGCGATCGGCTTCTCGACCAGGGCCACGATGCCGCGCTCGATGCAGGCGATGGCAAACGCACGGTGGGTCGCGTTCGGCGTGGCGATGATCGCCGCCTCCGGCTTCACCGCCTCCAACAGATCGCGCGCATCGCTGTAGCAGGGCACGCCAAGGCTTTCGGCATAAGCCCTTCCCGCGGCAGCGGGTTCGGCGATTGCGACGAGCCGGCAGCTCGTCGAACGGCGGATCGTTTCGCAATGGGCCCGCCCGATTGCGCCGGCTCCGATCACCGCCACCGCGACCTCTGTCATCTGCGTCCCTCGCAAATTGCCGTTGCTTCCGAGGCGGCGCTCTTAGCACGCCATGCCGAGGATTGGAATTGGATTCCAATTTTCGATTTTTGATATTGGAATTCGATTCCAGTCGTGATACGGGCAGGCCCAAGAGCCGCTTGCACGGCCCGCCGGCAGCGACCGGCGCATGTCACAACGGGAGGAAACAAATGACGGATCGGAAGACGACATCGGCCATGACGGGCTTGCGCATCGGCCGTCGCGGCCTGCTCCTCGGCGCAACCTCACTCGCGGCCTCACGCCTCGGCATGCCCTATATCGGCAATGCGGCCGCCGCGGAGCCGATCAAGATCGGGATGATCTGGGCGAAGACCGGCTCGATCGTCGACCAGGCCGAATACCTCGCCCAAGGCGGCATGCTCGCGCTGGAGCAGCGCAACAACACGCTGTTGGGACGGCCCGCGGAGATCGTCTGGCTGGACGAGCCCAATCCGCAGGGCGCGCAGCAGAGCGCGGAGCGTCTCGTCGGCGAACAGAAGGTCGTCGGCATGGTCGGCGGCGCGCTGTCCTCCTTCGCGCTCGCGATCTCCTCGGTGGCCAAGAAGGCCAAGATTCCCTACGTCGCGGCCAATGCCGCCACCGGCGACCTCACCGGCAAGTCCTGCAACAAGTACACGTTCCGTCTGCAGCCACCCGTCGACGTGCACGCCCGCATCCTCGCACCCTACTGTGCCTCGATCGGCAAGAAATGGTACCTGCTTACGGCCTCCTACGCCTTCGGCCAGGACATCAAGCGCGCCTTCACCGACTACATCACCGCCAATGGCGGCACCGTGGTCGGCGCCGACGAGGTCCCGGTCGGAACGCCGGACTATTCCTCGTTCATTCTGAAGATCCGCGCCGCCAAGCCTGACGTTGTGATCGGCGGCATCGCCGCGAGCGATCTCACCACCTTCCTCAAGCAGTGGAACGAGCTCGGCATGAAGGGCAAGATTCCCTTTGCCGAGATCTCAGTCGGCAATACCGACCTCTGGGGCGTCGGCCCCGAAGCCGCGGACGGGCTCTACACCATCACCTGGTGGTACAAGAATCCGAACAACTCGCCCGAGGAGCAGGCGATGGCCGCCGCCTACGAGAAGAAATACAACAGGCCGGCGGCCGACAAGGCCTGGATGGGTTGGCTCGGCATGAAGAGCCTGCTCGATTCCATCGAGATGGCGAAATCGACCGAGCCCGGCGCCATCGTGCAGGCGCTCGAGGGCTGGAAGTATCGCCGCGGCGACCTCGATATCGGCTACCGCGATTTCGATCATCAGATGACGAGCCGCCTGCTGGTGGCCGGCATCCATCCCAAGATCACGGACAAATGGGATTATTTCGACGTCAAGGCCGAATTGCCGAAGACGCCGGAGGATCTCGCCAAAGCGTTCGGCTCTGCCGGCGACAGCGCCTGCAAGATGGACACGCTCTGAGCTTTCACTGGGACGACGTGAGACGCAAGCCTCGAGCCTGCGCCATAGTGCCGCCCGATCCGAAACGGATGTCGCCATGCTCGACATGATCCTGTCGCAGGCCGTCAATGGTCTGGTGCTCGGCTTTCTCTACGTTCTGATCGCCATCGGGCTCTCGATCATTTTCGGGATGCTCGGCATCGTCAACTTCGCGCATGGCGCCTTCTTCGCCGTCGGCGCCTATCTCGCTTACGCCTTGAGCCGGGAGTTCGGCTGGTGGGCCGCGCTCGCGGCGCCGCTGTTGACCGGGATCATCGGCGTGATCGTGGAGATGACCCTGATCCGCCATCTCTACGGCAAGGAGCCGCTGCTCGGGCTGATCCTGACCTTCGCGCTCGCGCTGCTCGCCGAGGCCGTGCTGCGGCTGGTCTTCGGCGGTGCGCCCGTGCCCTTCGCCGCGCCGAAATTCCTGGCCGGCTTCGTCGAATACGGGCCAGTCCTGATCACAAAATACCGGATGTTCGTGCTGGTCACGACCGCTCTGGTGCTGGTCGCATTCTGGGCCTTCCTCGCCTACACGCCCTACGGCCGGATCATTCGCGCGGGATCGCGCGACCCGGAGATGGTGGGCCTGCTCGGCATCAATCTGCCGATCGTCTTCAGCGGTGTCTTCGGCATGGGCTGCCTGCTCGCCGGCCTCGGCGGATTGCTCGCAGCACCGCTGTGGACCATCACGCCTTCGATGGCCGCAGGCGCCATCATGCCAGCCTTCGTGATCGTCACCATCGGCGGGCTCGGCTCGTTTCTCGGCGCCGTCGTCGCCGGCCTCCTGGTCGGCATCACCACCGCGATGACCATCCAGTTCCAGCCGGAGTGGTCCGGCGCGGCGATGTACATCCTGATGGCCGCCATTCTCCTCATCCGCCCGCGCGGGCTGTTCGGCGAACGCTGGGAGAGGTTCGAGTGAGACAGCTCGCCATGTTGCGCCACCCGGCGCTCGTCACCGCATTCGTTCTCGCTGCACTGACCGCCGTGTGGTCGCTGCTCGGCGCGCCGATCTCGCTGATCACGGAGATTGCGATCTACACGCTCTACGGCGCCGGCGTAAATCTTCTGGTCGGCTATACCGGGCTCGTCCCGTTCGGCGCGTCGGTGTTCTTCGGCTGCGCGAGCTATGCCGCCGCGTTCTTCATGCTGGGCCACTACGGCAACGATCTCGTCTCGCTGCTGCTTGCGACCGGGTTCTCCGCCCTGCTCGCCCTCGTGATCGGCGCCATCATCCTGCGCCGCAAGGGATTGTACTTCTCGCTCCTGACCCTGGCGTTCTCCCAGATCGCCTTCGAGATCGCCTTCAAATGGACCGCGGTGACCGGCGGCGAGAACGGCCTGCAGGGCGTCTATCGCACGAGCTTTGCCGGGCCATGGTCGTTTCACGTCTTCGTGGTCGTCGTCACCGTGCTCTGCATCTGGCTGATGTGGCGGATCGCGCATTCGCCGTTCGGCCGCGTGCTGCAGGCACTGCGCGACAATGAGCAGCGGGCGAGCAGCCTCGGGTACGACGTGCACCGGTTCCGCCATGGCGCCCTGATTCTCACCGGCACCTTCGTCGGCTTCGGCGGCGGCCTGCTCACCCTGATGCTCGAAGGCGTCTACGCCAACAATCTGAGCTGGCAGCACGCCGGCGATTCCCTGCTGATGACGGTGCTCGGCGGCGTGCATCACGTGCTCGGGCCCTTGTGGGGCGCGATCGCCTTCATCCTACTCGAGGACCGCCTGTCGGCGATCACAGAAAACTGGTGGCTGATCTTCGCGCCGATCCTGATGTTGTTCGCGCTGACCTCGCCGGAGGGAATCCAGGGCCTGTGGCAGCGGCTATTCGGCCGCCAGCGCTGGACGCTGGTGCGTCCCGATATTCCGCCTCGCCCCGACATCATTGCGCCGTTCGCGAGCAGCGCCAGCGGGCTCGACCGTGGCAAGCCGCTGCTGCAGACCATCGGGTTGAGCAAGAACTTCGGCAGCCTGGTGACGGCGAAAAGCATCGATCTCGAGATCCATGGTGGTGTGCTGCACAGCATCATCGGGCCGAACGGCGCCGGCAAGACCACGTTGTTCAACATGCTCTCCGGCGCACTGAAGCCGAGCGGCGGACGGATCGTGTTCGACGGCCGCGACATCACCCAGCTGCCGATGCATGTTCGCGCGAGACTCGGGATCGGGCGCTCGTTCCAGATCCTGTCGATCTTCCAGAACCTGACCGTGTTCGAGAACGTCCGCATTGCCGTACAGGCCCAGCGCAAGGGATCGGGCCGGCTGCTCGCAGATGCCTATGCCCTCGCGGAGACCAACGCCAGGACCTGGTCGATCCTCGATGCCGTCGGCCTCGCGGATGTCGCGGCCGAACCTTGCATCAACCTTCCGCACGGGGCGAAACGGCTGCTGGAGATCGGCATTACGCTCGCAATCGAGTCCAAGCTCCTGCTGCTCGACGAGCCGCTCGCCGGCCTCGCCGAGGCCGATCGTGTCGTCGTCGCCGATCTGATCCGGAAGCTCGCGCAAACGCATGGCGTGCTCCTGATCGAGCACGACATCGACCGCGTTCTCGCGATTTCCGACCGCATCTCGGTTCTGCACCAGGGGCGGATGATCGCCGACGGCCGGCCGGCCGAGGTCGCAGCCAACCCCGATGTGGTCGCAGCCTATCTCGGCGCCGCCAAGGATGGCAGCCAGTCGCCGCCGCCCGCGATCGAGCGGATGGCCCACGCCACGGCCCCGCTGCTGCTCGCCGCGAATGCGGTGTCGGCCGGCTACAGCGGCAGCACGGTTCTCGATGCGGTTGATCTCGCCGTGCATGCCGGCGAGGCGGTCGCCCTGCTCGGCCGCAACGGCGTCGGCAAGACCACGCTGCTGCGGAGCCTGAGCGGTACGCTCGCCATCTCCTCCGGCAACATCGCGCTCGAAGGCAGGCCGCTCGCGCGCCTCAAGCCTTACGAGATCAATCGCCTCGGCATCTCGCTGGTCCCCGAGGGCAGACGGCTGTTTCCCAACCTCACCGTCACGGAAAATCTGCAGCTTGCCGCGCGGCCCGGCGGCATCGGGCTTGCGGAGGTGTTCGAGCTGTTCCCGCGCCTGCGCGAGCGCCGGTCCGCAAAGGCCGAAATGCTGTCGGGCGGCGAGCGGCAGATGGTCGCGATCGCGCGCGCCCTCGTGGTGCCGAGCAAGCTGATCCTGCTCGACGAGCCCTTCGAGGGCCTTGCGCCGGCCGTGGTCAAGGAAGTGATGGACGCGCTCGTCAAGCTGCGCGGCGAGGTCGCCATGGTCATCGTCGAGCACCACGCCGAGACCGTGCTGCCGATCGTCGACCGTGCCTACGTGCTGGTGAACGGCCAGATCGCCTTTGCCGGCGACGCGGAGATCCTGGAACGGGATCATGAGTTGCAGGCGCGCCTGCTCGGCGTGGTCCAGGCCGAGACGGCGCAGGCCCGCGGAGCAGCCTAACCGAGAAGAGAACAACAATGATCAGCCTCAACCTGACCGGCGCGACGCGCCTCAACATCATCGTTGGCGATCCCATCGCCCAGGTGAAATCGCCTGCCGGGGTGACGCAGGCCTTCGTCGAGCGCGGCTATGACGGCATCCTGGTGCCGGTACAGATCGACGGCGGCCATCTCAAGGCCCTGCTGACGACTGCGACGGAGATCCGCAATCTCGACGGCATCATCGTCACGGTCCCGCATAAATTCGCCTGCTACGAGTTCTGTTCGAGCGCGACCGACCGCGCCCGCCTGCTCGGCTCGGTCAACATCATGCGCCGGCGCCGCGAAGGCGGCTGGCATGGCGATCACGTCGACGGCCTCGGCTTCGTCGGCGCGGTGCGCGCGGACGGCTACGATCCGGCCGGCAAGCGCGCCCTGCTGGTCGGCGCCGGCGGCGCCGGATCGGCGATCGCCATGGCGCTGGTCGAAGCCGGCGTCCGCACCCTCGCCATCCACGACAATGACGTGGCCCGGCGCGATCAGCTGATCGGCAAGCTGAAGACCCTCGGCAGGGCGGAGATCGTCCCAGGCTCCGCCGATCCGTCCGGCTTCGATCTGATCGCCAACGCCACGCCGCTCGGCATGAAGGCCGGTGATCCGCTGCCGCTCGACGTCTCCAAGCTCGAGCCCGAAATGTTCGTCGGCTGCGTCATCACGAGCCCCGTGATCTCGCCCCTCGTCGAGGCGGCGCGCTTTCTCGGCTGCAAGACCTCGACGGGCAGCGAGATGTACAACGCGCTGCAGAGCTCGATGGTGGACTTCCTGCTCGCCCGCGACGGATCGAGGTGACCGCCATGTTCAGGACCATCGACGAGATTTCCGACGGCGCGCGCTACGATCTGCTCGTGATCGGGTCCGGGGCGGCCGGAATGGCCGCGGCCCTGTTCGCCGCGATCGAGGGCCGAAAGGTCCTGCTGGTCGAACGCACGGAGTATGTCGGCGGCACCAGCGCCCTCTCCGCGGCAACCACCTGGGTCCCGAACTCGCACCATTCCAGGAGCGTCAATCCCGACGACAGCAAGGAAAAGGTCCGCAAGTTCCTCGATGGCGTCGTCGGCAATCATTCGGCGCCGTCGATGCGCGAGGCCTTTCTCGACAGCGCGCCGGACGCAATTGCGGCGCTCGAAGCCAACAGCATGGTCAAGTTCCGCCCCTATGCGACCCATCCCGACTACGAGCAGCAGTTCGAGGGCGCGACCATGCGCGGGCGGGCGCTCGAACCGGTGCCGTTCGACGGCCGCAGCCTGGGAGTCGATCTCGACAAGATCCGACCGCCGATCCCGGAGTTCACGATCTTCGGCGGCATGATGGTCGACCGCACCGACATCGGCCACCTGCTCGCGATCAAGACATCGGCGCGATCAGCTGTGCATGCTTTCAAGATCCTCGCACATTATGCCGGCGATCGGCTCAAGGGCCGGCGCGGCTCGCGCCTGGTCATGGGCAACGCGCTGATCGGGCGTTTCCTGGCGTCGCTGAAGGCGCGCGGCGTCGAGATCCTGATCCGGACCGAGGTGCAGGATCTCGTCACCGAGAACGGCGCCGTCACCGGCGCGATCCTCAAATCGGGCGCCACGACCCGCGGCGTCGCGGCCACGAACGGGATCGTGCTCGCGGCCGGCGGCTTCAACCGGCATCCGCAACGCCGCGCCGAGCTATTGCCCCAGGCCGCGACGTACAGCCCTTCGGCGCCGGGACATACCGGCGCCATGCAGGACATCGCCTTGCGGCTCGGCGCCCGCTTCGGCGAAGGCAATCTCGACAGCGCCTTCTGGGCGCCGGTCTCGATCCGCAAGCGTGCCGACGGCAGCACGGCGAGCTTCCCGCATTTCGTCATGGATCGCAGCAAGCCCGGAACGGTCTGCGTCGATCAGACAGGACGACGCTTCGTCAACGAATCCGTCTCCTATCACCTGTTCGGACGCGCGATGTTCGAGCATAACAAGCAGGCACCCTGCATTCCCTGCTTCATCATCACCGACGCCGTCGGGCTCTCGAAATACGGTCTCGGCATGGTGCGGATGGGCACCCGCAAGCTCGCGCCTTATCTGGCCGACGGCTACCTGACGGAAGGCGCGACAGTCGCCGACCTCGCCGCCAAGATTGGCGTGCCGGCGGCCAATCTCGAAACGACCATCGCGGCGATGAACCGCTATGCCGCAAGCGGGGTCGATCCCGATTTCGGCCGCGGCACCACGCCCTATCACCGCGTCAACGGCGATGCCTCCGTCGGTCCAAATCCGACGCTCGGTCCGATCTCGACTGCGCCCTATTATGCGGTGCGACTCTATCCCGGCGACATCGGCGCGGCCGCCGGTCTCGTCATCAACGAATGGGCGCAGGTCACGCGCGCAGACGGCAGTGCGATCGCGGGCCTCTATGCCTGCGGCAACGAGGCCAATTCGATCATGGGCGGCACCTATCCCGGGCCCGGCATCACCATTGGTCCGGCCATCACGTTTGCCTACCGCGCGGTGCGACACGCCGTCGGCGCGGCCCAGGCGCGGCGTGCTGCGTGATCCGGAGGCTGATTTGACCGGCGACCATAATCTCGACTGCGATCTGCTCGTCATCGGCTCGGGCGCGGGCGGCCTGGCGTCGGCGGTCACCGGCGCCTCGCTCGGTCTCGACGTGATCCTGATCGAGAAGGAAGCGCAGCTTGGCGGCACTACGGCCTGGTCGGGCGGCTGGATGTGGATTCCGCGCAATCCGCTGGCGAAGGCCGCCGGGATCGTCGAGCCCCCCGAGCAGCCGAAACTCTATCTGCGGCACGAACTCGCCGACGGCTATGACACGAGCCGGGTCGAGATGTTCCTCGAGCAGGGCCCGCGCATGGTCGAGTTCTTCCAGCGCGAGACCCATCTCGCCTTCATTGACGGCAATCAGATTCCGGATTTTCACGGCAAGAGCCCGGGTGCGGTGACCGGCGGCCGCTCGGTCTGCGCCGCGCCGATCGACGGTCGCGAGCTCGGCCCGCGTATCCGCGATCTCAAGCCGCCTCTGGATGAAGTGGCCCCATTCGGAATGGGCATCGCCTCAGGTGCCGATCTCAGGCACTTCCTCAACGCCCGCTCGTCGCCGACATCGTTCTTCCACGTCGCCCGCCGGCTGGCGCGGCACATGCTCGACATGCTGCGCTTCGGTCGCGGCATGCATCTCGTCAACGGCAATGCCCTGGTGGCACGGCTGCTGAAATCCGCCGATAGCCTCGGCGTCCGCATCATGCCGGCGACGCCCGCGCAATCGCTGTTACGGGAGGGGGCTCGCGTTGTGGGCGCCCGCGCCGAGCGTGACGGCGCAGCGCTCGAGATTCGCGCCCGCCGCGGCGTGGTACTCGCCTGCGGCGGCTTTCCGCACGACACGCAACGGAAGGCTGCGCTATTTGCGCATGCGCCGACCGGCAACGAGCATTGGTCGGCGGCGCCGGCGAGCAACACAGGCGAAGGCATCCGCCTCGGCGAAGCCGTCGGCGGGCGGGTCCGAACCGATCTCTCCGATGCCGGAGCCTGGGCGCCGGTATCGCTGGTGCCGCATCGCGACGGCTCGCGCGGTCACTTTCCGCATCTGATCGAGCGCGCCAAACCCGGGCTGATCATGGTCCGCAGCGACGGGAATCGCTTTGCCAACGAGGCGGACTCCTATCACGACATGATGAAGGCGCTGTTTGCCGCCACGCCGAAGGGCATGCCCGCGGAGGCCTGGGCGATCTGCGATGCAAAATTCCTCAAGCGCTACGGTCTCGGCCGCGTACGTCCCCCACCCTTCCCGGTCGCGCCCTGGCTTCGCAACGGCTATCTCAAGCGCGGCGCGAACATTGCGGCGCTTGCGCAGGCCTGCGGGATTTCCGTCGACGGGCTCACAGCGACGATCGAGCGCTACAATCACTTCGCAGCGCGCGGCGAAGACCCCGCCTTCGGGCGCGGCGACACGCCCTACAATTGCGTGCAGGGCGACGCAGCGCATCAGCCGAACCCGTGCGTGGCTCCGATCACATCCGGTCCGTTCTATGCGGTGAAGATCGTGGCCGGCAGCCTCGGGACCTTCGCAGGCCTCGCCACCGACGAATATGGCCGCGTGCTCGATGGGCAGGCCACGCCGATCCACGGTCTCTATGCCGTCGGCAACGACATGGCGAGCATCATGGCCGGGCGGTATCCGTCGGGCGGCATTACGCTCGGTCCAGCCATGACCTTCGGCTACATCGCCGCGCACCATGCCGGCGGAATTCCACTCGCGAACAACCGGTCGGCCGCGGCCTGACCGCAAGGAGAAGAACATGCTCTACGAGATCGCAACGCTGACGGTGAAACTCGGCACCGCGACCAAGGCCGCGGCCGGCATCGGCGACTACGTCAGCGCACCGGGCGCTAATGGCACGCTGCTCGGCTGCTGGGTCAGCGAGATCGGCGATCTCAACCAGTTCCTGGTGCTGCGCTCGTTCAGCGATCACGAGGCGTGGCGCGCCGAGCGCGAGCGTGCATTGCGTACGACAAATCCCTTCGGAGCCGGCGAGGCCATCACCGGGATGAGCTTCGATACCTATGCGCCGTTTCCGTTCCTGCCGCCGCTCGCGCCGGGCAAGTATGGCAGCGTCTACGAGATCCGCACATATCGCCTCAAGCACGGCGGTGTCGCTCCGACGATCGCGGCGTGGGAAGCCGCAATACCCGAGCGCATCAAGCTGTCGCCGCTGTCGATCGCCATGTATGCGCTCGACGGGGCGCCGCGCTTCACCCATATCTGGCCGTTCGCGAGCCTGGATGCGCGCGCCGCGGTGCGCGCCGAGTCCGTCGCCAAGGGCGTGTGGCCCCCGAAGGGCGGACCCGATTGGCTGACCGGCGACATGCGCTCGATCATTGCGCTGCCGACCGCGATCTCTCCGCTGGCTTGAGGCGACGGGCATGCCACACATTTATTCGCTCGCCTATCTGACCTCGGCACCGATGGCGCCACCCGACGCGCTGGTGCTCGCCCAAAAGCTCGGCTACCAGGCGATCGGAATCCGCATCGCGCCCGCCGCCCCCGACGGCGACTTCTCGCCGCTGGCGACGGATCCCGCCATTCTGCGCGAGACCATCCGTCGCATTGACGACACCGGCGTGCCGGTGTTCGACGTCGAGATCGCGCGGCTGGGCGCGGATTTCGCGCCCGATCACTTCGCGCCGTTCCTGGAAACTGCGGGCAGATTGAAGGCGCGCGCGATCCTCGTCGCCGGCGACGATCCGAACGAGACGCGCCTGACGGAATCGTTCGCGAAATTCTGTCGGGTAGCGGCGCCTTACGGCCTCACCGCCGATCTCGAATTCATGCCGTGGACGGCCGTGAAGAACGCAAAGGCCGCGCTGCGGATCGTGACCAATGCAGGTGAGCCGAATGGCCGCGTGCTGGTGGATGCGCTGCATGCCGCGCGCTCGGCCACCACGCTCGACGACATCGCAAGCCTGCCGCGCCATCTGCAGAGCTACGCCCAGCTCTGCGATGCCCCCGCGGGCATTCCTGCCACCGACGCCGAGCTGATCCACACCGCCCGCTGCGCCCGGCTGCTCCCCGGCGACGGTGGCATCGATCTCGACGGGATCGTCCGGGTGTTGCCGGACGATCTGCCGCTCAGCCTGGAAATTCCCAACGACGAGTGGCTCCCCAAGCTCGGAGCCGAGGAATGGGGCCGGCGCGCACTGGCCGCCGCCCGCAGAATTGTCGCCAACGCGACAGACAGGAAGGCAAGCGCATGAGCGGTGTCGATTTCGCGGGGCGCATCGCCGTCATTCCCGGCGGGTGGGGCGGCATCGGCCAAGCTGTGCGCGCTCGCCTCTCCGCCGGCGGCGCGACCGTGATGGTCTGGGACGTCGTCGATGGTGCCGATGAGCGGATCGATCTCACCGACGAAGCCGCTGTCAACGACGCGATGGCGCGCTTGATCGCAAGGTTCGGCCGCATCGACATCCTCGTCAATGCCGCCGGCATCACCGGTCCCACGGTCAACATCGAACATTATGGCCTCGCCGAATGGCGCCGCGTGCTCGATGTGAACCTCACCAGCACCTTCCTCTGCTGCAAGGCCGCCGTGGCCTCGATGCGGCGCCAGAACGCCGGACGTATCGTCAATCTGGCGTCGATCGCCGGAAAGGAAGGCAACGCCGGAATGACCGGATATTCCGCGGCCAAAGCGGGCGTGATCGCGTTGACGAAGTCCCTCGGCAAGGAATTGGCGCAGACCGAGATTCGGGTCAACGCGGTTGCGCCCGCGGTGATCGCGACCGATCTGGTCAAGCAGATGTCGGAAGACGCCTATCGCGGCGTGCTGGCCAAGATCCCGCTCGGACGGGCCGGTCGGCCCGAGGAGGTTGCCGCGCTGGTCGCGTGGCTGGCCTCCGATGAGTGCTCGTTCTCGACTGGCGCCGTCTTCGATCTTTCCGGGGGGCGCGCAACGTATTGAGTCGTCCAGGAAGAGGACCGTTTGATACGGATCCGTCGAACGTCGATTGCGCCGCAGAGGCGCCCTGCCCGTCTGATCCCGGCCTTATCCTTTGCAGTCAATACAATGTACCGATCATCGTTCGTCGACCGCAAACATGCACAAGGTCCCGATGAGCGGTCCAGCCGCAAGGATGGCAAAGGCCGCCAAAAACGAGCCGGTTGCGGCGAACACCACGCCGACAACGCCTGGAACGATCACGCTTCCGAGCTGCCAGAGAGCATTGATCATGCCAGTTGCGGTCGCCGTTAACCGCATGTCCACCCTCTCGGTGATCATGGCGGCAAGCAGCGGGCTGTAGACCACGGCAGTCAACCCAAGGAGCGGCGCAGCGAGCAGGAATCCGCTTTTCGTGTGCATCATACCGAACACCATCAGCATCGCGGCGAATGCTAGAAGGTCGCAGATGACGAGATTGCGGCGCTTGCCGCCCAGCACGTCCGAGAGGAGTCCATAGAGGGGCTTTGAGACTGCAGCCGCGATGCCAAAGATCAGGGCGATCACGCCCGCGTCCACCGGACTGAGCTGATAGCCGCGGATCATCAGCGCCGTCGCCCAGAACGCAAATCCCCATGTGCCCCAATTGGCGCCAAAGCCGGCAAATGCAATCAGGACGAGGTTCCTGTCGGTCCACAGTGCCAAAAATCCGCGGCGCCAGGTCACCTGATCCGGCGTCTGCAACTTGCGCTCGCCGGCCCCCGCTGGCGCCAAGTCAGTCAACAGGAACAGGCAGATCACGGCAACGAGCACAGTGACGCCACCGAGGCCCCAATAGAGCGCACGCCAACCAATGACGCCCAGCAGCATCGGAAAGATCGCGTTTGCGGCAGCGACGCCGATCGAAGGCGCCGTCGAAAACAGACCAAGCGCCCGGCCGCGCTCGGTCCGGCCGAACCAATCGGCCACGACCTTGACGCAAGCCGCGTAATCGGCGCCGGCGAACAGGCCCATCAGGGCCTGCAACACGAGCCCCATCGCAAATGAACTGGTCAAACCGAACAGAAACGTGCACGCGGCAAGCGGCGCGAGCGCGAAAAACAGCATCAGTCGCGACCCGATACGGTCGGTTACGAAGCCTGCAAGGCCGCTCGCGATCACGTAGCCGGTGTAGAAGGCCGTCACATATAGCCCAAGTGTTGCGATCGGAATGTCCAGTGATGTGCTGGCCATGAGATTGGCATTCGCCCATGCCAGCCGGTCGAGGAAGGTCACCAGGAAAGCGGCAAAAACGACCGAAAGGACTACCCATCTGTAGGAGGATTTCGGCTCGGCGGAGGCAGTTGCTGACGCGCCAGCTTCTGCATCCGTGAGCCCCGTAGATGCGCTCATCGCCTCGTCTCGAGCAAGGCGCGGCCTCGTGTTCGCAGCGACATTCATGGGGCGAGCCTCTCCAGCGTCTCGCCGGTCAGCTCCGGCGCGGTCACCATGCAGGCGTGCGACGACGGGATGGCCTGGAAACACCAGCCCTGTTGTTGTCGTGCACGCGCCCGGAACGGGTCGATCGCCGCCATCGCCGGCGCTTCGCAACTCAAATAAATCGTGCCGAGGCCTGCCCCGACCGGCTTGGTCAAGTGGGACGCTTCGAGGTACGTGCCGATCGGCTGTGGCCGCAACTGCCTCTCAAGCCAACCAACCTGAAGTGCGTCGGTCACACCGAATGCGACGATCGGCGGTGGTGGGAATGCGTTCGCCGGGGTGGCCCGAGCCGCCGCTATGCGCGCTTCCCAGACTTTTGACGACGACAGGGTCGACAGCGGCTTTCCATCCTCCGGCAGGACCGAATCAAGGAACACAAGCTGCCGGATCCTGTCGCTGATCCGCTCGGCCACCATGGCGCAGGGTACGCCCGCATAGCTGTGCGCGACTAGGATGACGTCCTTCAGTTCCTCGGCGTCAATGACATCGATAACATCGTCGACGTGGGTCGAAAGCGTGACGCTGTGGCCAGCCAGGTGCGCGCGATCTCCAAGGCCGGTGAGACTTGGGGTGAACACGCGATGACCTCTGCAGCGGAGATAGTCGGCAACGCCGGTCCAGCACCACCCACCGAACCAGGCGCCATGAACGAGAGCGAAAGTGTTCCGGGATGCCGGTGCGGCAACAGCCTTGCCTGAGAGAGCGCCGGCGACCGTCGCGGCAAGCACGGGGAGGCATGTCCGACGATTGTATTGCAAAGGGGCGCGCATGGTACTGGTCTCGATCATCCGCTCAGCTAACTGCAGTTGCCGCCGGCAGATGGCCACGCGACGGCAAGGCCCCTGTTGCAGTCAGACTTTTCTGAACACTCCCGTGCGGCACCGCCCGCACGTCCCAGTCGTACGCCCCGGCATGAGCCGCCAGGTGGCCGGCGGCCTGGCCCAGCGCCATGGCCGTGGCTTGGTGCCGGATCGCCCCATTCGCCTCCCGGGTCGCCGAGATGGCGCGACCAGTGACGACGAGATTCTTGACCGAAATGCAGGTCATGCTGCGCGCGGGAATCTCGAATGGCTGCGCAGGCATGAACAGCCGGAGCTTGCCGTCCTCCTCATGTATATCCAAAGGCCCGCACCCCAGCGCTATCGCATCTTCAAATGGGGTGGCATCGACCACATCCTGCTCCGTAAGCAGATGGTCGCCGACGAGCCGAACACTTTCTCGCACACCGATATGGCTTGCAATTCCAGCCAGCTCGCAAGCTGCAAATCCCGGCATTCTCCGCTTGAGGAAGCCGGCGATGCGACCGACCTGATAGCGTCCGATGAACTCCGCCTTGGTCAGATCGTTGGGATCGAGATTATCGAGCCCATCCAGATGGCTCATCAGGCAGATGGCGTCAGACGTACCTACCGGCGAGACCGACAGGACGTCCCAGAACAGCTCACCTGCGGCCATGCCCTCAAGAGCGATCGCGCGCTTTTCCTGCCTTGAGAGAGCGCGAAAGCCAGCGACATCGACATGCGACAATCGAAAGACGAGGCTCATTCCCATGCGATGCCGGCCCGTCTCCACATCCGTCAAGGGCGCTCCTGCGTGGCGCGCAACGACCGCATCCCCGGTTGCGTCGACAAAGCAACTCGCACCCACATCGAGCCGTCCACCCGACGTTTCGATCTGCACCCCTGTCACGCGGTCATCGCCTAGGGAGGCGCCGCAAATACGGGCGTGAACCAACGCAGACGCTCCGCTCTCCAGGACGAGCTCATCGGCTACGAGCTTCGCGATTTCGGGATTGAACGGAAGGCGCTTCAGGTGAAGGGGACGCACGGTGGCTTCCGCCAGCACGTAATTTTCAAAGCCGTTAGATCCGCCCCGGGCGATCACCCGCTCGGCGAATTCCATGGGCAGGCCGCCGACGGCGCATGTCTCGCCATTGTAGAAGCCGAGCCACTGCGCCACCATCGATGTTGTGCCCGCGCCACCGAAGCAGCCGGATGTTTCCACGACCAAGACGCGTGCACCCTGCCTGGCGGCAGACACCGTCGCCATTAGACCGGAAGCTCCCCCGCCGGCTACCACGATATCAAAATGATCGCCCGATCGGACCGGGGAAAGCCGGCCGGCTCTTTGCAATACCTCGCTGCTACCGATCGTCATGGCGTCCCTTCCCTTCGCTTGCGCATTCAGCCCCCGTATTCTGACCGGGACTATGCGCGCAGGCCGAGACTGGACGCTAGGACAAACTGTGCGTTTTTGTGCTAAACGGTGCGCTATGCGCACACAGGTGGAGATCTGATCGTTGGCATCGTCGAAACAGAGGTATCATCGGCCGATTGCGGAGGAGAAACTGAACCGGAATTTCGTAACGGCTTTTGCGCGCGGACTTACGGTTATCCAGTCGTTCGGCGCCGAGAACAGGGCCATGACGCTGGCGCAGGTCGCCGAACGTACCGGGATGGACCGGGCTGTGGCACGTCGCCTCCTCCTTACACTGGTGGAGCTTGGCTTCGCTCGCCTGCATGAGCGTCGCTTCGAGCTGACAACACGCGTTCTCCGGCTCGCCTACTCGTTTCTGTCCTCCGCCGGTCTTGGCGCCTCCCTGCAGCCATTTCTGGATGAGTTCGCTCGTTCGATCGGCGAGACGGTCTCGCTCGCCGTCCTGGATGAGGCCGATGTGGTATTCGTTGCGCGGTCCGACATTCCCGGCCGACGCCTCTCTTATGTGGTCACCACGGGCATGCGGCTGCCGGCATTCTCCTCTGCGTCCGGGCGAATGCTGCTCGCCTACAAGCCGCGCGCGGAAGTGGAGCGTCTGTTATCCCGCACCAGGATCATCCGACACACGCGACACACGATCATGCTGAAGCGCGAGATCCTTTCACTCATCGCCGATAGCAAGGTGAAGGGCTATTGCATCAATTACCAAGAGTTGGAGGATGACCTGGTCAGCGTCTCGGTGCCGGTGTTAAACCGGGCCGGTTTTGTCGTCGCGACGCTCAATGCAAGCACCAGCTCCGCACGCGCTAATAGGGAGAAATTGGCTGGAGAATTTGTCAACAAACTGAAGAAGATGGCCGGCGAGCTTTCGGGGATGCTACCGTAGGAAGCGCTGGACTGTCCTACGGCTCCGGCACCGATAAGGGCAATTGATTTTCCAACCGCGGACACGCCGTGACGCTGCATAGTGCGCACGAAGCTCAAATCATCGATCATGTCGCCGTCAAGAGTTCCGTAATTGCACGGCAGACCCAGTTAATCGCGCCAATCAGTTGAGCTCGGTTCGTGAGACGGTCGACAAAGGACGCACCAACACTCTTGCATCGTAACTACCGCACCTGCTGCGTTCTCCCATCCCCGAAGGAGTACCAACAAGTTCGGCAAAACCTCTGGCTAACGGCGCAAGGATTCAGGGCTGCATTGATCTCTCGCCTTGTGAGTTCAAGATTGACGAGCGCACTGCGCGATGAGTCGATCGCAATGATGCGGGCGGCATGGTCGGTACAATCATCGTTGGCTTTTGCAGTGTGCGCATAGCGCACAGATTGGGTGTTTTCGCACAATTCCTGTTAGCGCGCTTTCGTGTACCATCAGCTGCAGGCTGGCCACAGCGCCATGCTGACTGCATATCATGCTCGTCTGGACCTGCGCGCAGAGGGGGACCAATGCCTTATGTTCAGTTGAACCTTCCGGGACATTACCCAGCCGCAGCCAAGCGAAAGGCAGCTGAAGTCATCGGCAAACTCTACTGCGAGGAACTACTGGCGCCGCCTGGCGTAGTGAACATCGGCTTTGTTGAGCTGGGGTGCGACAATCTTTATCGCACAGGCTTCGCGCCGATTGAGACGGTGGCGCTCGCGATGGTGGACGTCAGGGCAGGACGCAGCGTCGATCAGCGGACGCGGTTCGCTCGCAGACTGACCGAGGCCTGCGAAACCCATCTCGCCGTCCCTGCTGCGATGTTCACCGTCCTCTTCACGCAGCACACAGGTGACGAGGCTTATCGAAACGGGCGCCTAGCCCCTGACTGGTCGCCGGACGAGGGCCAGACCATGCTTGCCGGCTCAACGTCCAGGGAATGATCGAATGATATTGAGGACCCATGTATCGCAATCGTTAGGGTCTGAGCAGCGCGATTGCCATCCTGTCGCCGAACATGATCGGCCATTCACTGGTTATGGCCCGTCGTTATAACCGCCCGACCTGTTCAAAAAGGAAACGAGAATGATCTACGAAATGCGCCAGTATCGCTGCGTACCCGGCCGCCTGCCGGCATTGCTCAAGCGGTTCGAGACCGCCACGCTGAAGATCTGGGAGAAGCTTGGCATCCGCCAAGCCGGATTCTTCACGACGCTGATCGGCGAGTCCCACCAGGAGCTGACTTACTTCCTGGCATGGGAGTCGCTCGCCGAGCGCGAGAAGAAATGGGGTGCGTTCGTGGCCGACCCAGATTGGCACGAGGCGCGCGAGAAGTCCGAAGCGGACGGCCAGATCGTCGCCAACATCGTGAGCCAAATTCTGGCTCCGACGGCATTCTCTTCAGTCAAATAGCCGCCCTTCCGGACAGAGGCTGCTACGCAACCCTGATATTCGAAGACCAGCGCCGAATGGGGTTGATCCCACCCATTCGGCCGCTACGGGCATGCCGAAGCAGGATTTTGCGTCTTGAGCACCAGTCCAATCTGCAGCGCCGGTCGTCACCGTCGGGTCGGTTAAATTCGGGAATGATCTGCCGATCTCACACAGCCGGGCGGCGCCGGTCCGAAAGCCGCCAGCATGCGCTGGAGATGGCCTCCGCGCTGAAAGGAAGCGTAGCGCGGTTCAAGATCGGCCTCGTCTGCAAAACCTTGGTGCTCCAGTTCAACGAGATCGTCGTCCCTCTATGCCCGGGAACGGAATGGGACTTGCACTGCTCGCCGTCCATGTACATCACTGGGCCAGCAGAAAAAGGAACACAGATGCGCCGGCTGCCTAAATGCGGTCGTGGCCAGCGGCCTGCCCTCCATGAACATGGAGGATCTCGAAAACGTCATGGGTTCATCTCAATGACTACGTCCAGGGAATGCAGCGACACCCCGGCGATCCCCAATGGATTAAGGTGTTCGCGTCCGCCGAGGTGGCTGGGCAATGGTTCGACCAGCATGATACTGAGGGAGTTGCGTGGGAGTACGAGATCGAAGGTCGGCAACGGCTGGCATCAATCTGGATCTACCTGACTGATGAGAAGTCCAGAGACATTGGCAATCCCGGCTGGGCCAGACTGTTCACCTCGGAGCAGACTGCCGAGAATTGGCTCGAGCAAATCGCCCCGGGTCGCAGGATCTGGACCTATCCGGTCGAGGAGTGAGAAGCGAGCACCTTCGTGAAGATACGGTTCGCTCTAGCCCGACTGTCGGTTCGAAGCTGAGCTCCGGGTGCCCCGCCCTTCTGTACGACAAAGTACGCTGCAGTACCCATTCGGCAAAGACGGATAGATTACTAACTTCTGCCGGGATAACCTAGGCGCAGTGATCCGATCAGAAACTCAGCCAGAGGAGCCGAGAACAGCTCGACCAGAGTACGCTAAACTGCGCGAAGCTACTAAACGGCACTACGCCCACTCTATCATTTAGGACGACGTTTCGTCGTTGATCTACAAGCACAAATCTTCAAGTCTGACGGACAAATGCCGACGGTATACCCGCCGCAATTTTCCGGTCTTGAATTCACAGAAAAATTTGGGCCGTTCGCACTCTCGGCGATTTCGCGACTGATCGGAGTCGATCGACTGATCAGCGCTGCCTGCGTGGTCAAGACCGCCGTTACCGCCCTGGTTGAGCGTATGTTCAAATACCGTCAGAGCTCAGAGGCGCGCTGGTCCGGTCGTTGGCCCATGTACCGTCGCCGCCAAAATAGAAACCGCGTCACGTTCAATGGCGCTGTTGGATTGAGCCGCCTCTTGCGGGGGGCGGCCTGAGTATATGAAGCTCGCCAAAGCAGGATGGCACAGCCTGTCCGCGCATGGCAGCTGGCGATCTGGTCTAGCGGGGGTGACCATCCCGGCGCACTCTAGGTCCTGCTCAAGGGCGGTATGGACTGAGCCGCTGTTCGTTCTCGACGTCCGCATGCCTTTAGTCAGGCATGGTCGGCTCTCCGCCAAGTCGCAGCCTGCCCCGTAGATGATCTGCCGTTCCGATCGGGAGGCCGGCTGCTTCAATTTGGCAGAGCGCTCAATATCGATCACCTGGGCGCGCGCCTGGAGCAGCAGCGCGAGCAACGCGCTCAAACTGAGGGCCGCCGTCACAATGACGACGCCCTTCCAAGGGGGGCGATAAACAGCCCGATTGCGAGCGGCGCCAACGCCTGAGCAATGCGGGATGGCGCGCGCCGATGAGCCCAAGCCGACACCTTTCGCTTCTTGAACGGCGAGACCAAGGGCCAATGTTGGCGCGTTTCCGGTCATAAGAAGTAGACATTCTCGAATGAAACGCCGAAGCTGTGAGGTCTCTTGCGCCAACGGCAGAGCCAAGGACAGGCGTACCGGCAACTCCCGGCCTCCGTCCGCGATTGGCCGATGATAGGACAGTGACACGCCTTCTCGATCATGAACATAAAGCAGCTTCGCTTTTTTCTCCAGATCGCCGAGCTTGGAAGCGTGACGCGCGCAGCGACGTTGCTGCACATCGCCCAGCCTGCGCTGTCCCGCCATATCCGCCAGCTTGAGGAAGAACTCGGCGTTGCGTTGTTTCAGCGCTCCGATCGCGGCGTTGCCTTGACCAGTGCTGGCATGCTGCTGCGCGATCGCGCCGTTGGCCTTCTGCAACACGTTGATCGGGTGCGGCAGGAGGTGCGCGACGACTTCAACGAGCCGAGCGGCGAGGTGACAGTGGCGATGCCGCCGTCGATGCTTGAACTCGTGACGATGCCGTCGATCGCCCGGTATCGGGAGCGCCACCCCGGCGTGCTGCTGCGCGTCATCGAGGGTATCAGTGGCGTCTTGAATGCGTGGTCGATGGTTCAACTCGGGAAGGCCGACCTCGCGGTCGTGACCAATGTCGAGCCGCTGGCAACGCTCGAGAGCACCGTCTTCCTGCAAGAGCCACTGTGCCTGATCGGCCCCAGATCCGCACGCCTGGATCCGGCTGCACCGGTTGCACTCGACGACGTTGCGACGAAGTTGCTGATCGTCCCGGGACGACCGAATAGCCTTCGGCTGATCCTTGAAACTGCAATGGCCGAGCGGAAATTCCCGCTCGATATTGCGTTCGAGGGAAACTCGCCAACCCTGATCATGCTCGCGGTCGAAGCTGGGCTTGGCTTCGCCACCCTGCCGTTCTGCTCGGCCTACCGCTTTCTCCGCGACGGCCGCGTCAGCCTCGCGCCGATCCGTCACCTCGACGTCTCATGGGCGTTTGTCCAGTCGCGCGAACAGCCTCTGTCGACGGCCGGAAAGCAGCTCAAGGCGACCCTGCGCGAGACCATCGCCTCCCAGATCGCTTCCGGCGACTGGGCGCTGGCGAAGCTCCTGCCCTGACTGGCCATGAGCAGCATCGCGTTATGACCGTCATGCCGAGATAGTATTTCCTGCGGCAAAGCGCGGACCGCTATCCCCTCGCTCGAGACGACGTCAAGAAATTCGTCCGACAGGGGAGACCGGCAATGAAGCAGCCTTCGGCAGCTGAGACCACCACGGTAGATGCGCGCCCGCTGGACTGGGTCCGCGAGATCACCCCGTATCAATGGCGCATCTTTGCAGTGGTGTGGCTTGGCTGGATTCTCGATTCCACCGATTTCGGGCTGTTCTCATTCGTGCTGCGTCCGGCGCTATCGGAACTGCTCGGCAGCCAGGCTGGTCTTGCCGAGCTTGGCCGGATCGGCGGTCTGCTCAGCATGGTCGGCCTGTTGGGCTGGGCCATTGGCGGCTTCGTGTTCGGGGTCGTGGCTGATTATGTCGGCCGTCTCAGGACATTGGCTATCAGCATCCTGATCTTCAGCCTGTTCACTGGGCTGCAGGGCATCGCACAGACGCCGCTGCAGCTCGGCGTCTTCCGCTTTCTTGCCGGCGTCGGCGCAGGCGCTGAGATCATCGTTGGAATCCCGCTGCTCGCGGAGGCGCTCAGCGGGCCGCACCGCGCCAAGGTTACCGGGATCATGATGACCGGCGGCGCGTTCGGCAGCCTGCTCGGGGCATCCGTGTACGGCCTGCTCGCGCCTCTCGGCTGGCGCTACGTGTTCGCGGCAGGCATCGCGCCGGCACTGCTGCTGTTCCTGCTCCGCCGGGGCGTGGCCGAACCGGAGTCGTTTGCCGCGGTGCAGGCGCGGCGCTCGCGCGCCAGGCTCGCCGGAGCCGGCGTGTCGGATCAGGATCGCGAATTTCTTCGGTTCGTTCCGATGCAGCTCTTTGGCCACAAGCTGATCTTCAACACCATCGTCGGGCTGATGTTCTGCCTCGGCACGCTGCTATCGATCTGGACCAGCCTGATCTGGCTGCCCACGATCCAGACGCTGATGCTGGAGAAGGAAGCGATCAGCGGCGCCGAGTCGATCGTGATCGTCAGCCACAATATGCAGCTCTGGAGCATTGGCGGCATCCTCGGTTACGCGACTTTCGGCTTCATTGCGGACCGGATCGGCCGCCGCGCCACCATCGCCTTCTATAACCTCGGAACGCTGGTCGTCGGTCTCTACCTCTACTTCGGGCTCGACCATCCCACCCTCTATCCCTACCTGCTGCCGCTGTTCGGCTACTTCGTCTGGGGCGTGTTCTCCGGCCACGCCATCTACGTACCGGAGCTCTTCCCGACGCACGTCCGCGCCACCGCGCTGTCGTTCTGCAACGGGACCGGACGCATCATCACGAGCTTCGGACCGCTCGTCGCGGGCCTGCTGGTCGCGCCGTTCGGCGGAAATTTCAGCAAGGCGGCCGGCGTGATGACCTGCTTTGCGCTGCTCAGCCTACTCGCGGTCACCATCGGCCGCGAGACTAGGGACGACGCGCTGCCGCAATAGACCGAAAAGGACAATCGAATGCGAGAGAGTGAAGAGATGTCGCTGATGGAGCAGCCGGATGCAGCCGATCCTCACCGGGTTGAGCGGCGGGACGGTATGATCCTCGAATGGGACGTGCCGATCGCGATGAATGACGGGGTCGTGCTGCGGGCAGATGTGTTTCGCCCGCCGGGCAGCACCGCCTGCCCTGTTATCATGAGCTACGGCCCTTACGCCAAGGGCCTGTCGTTTCAGCAGGGCTATCCCTCGGCGTGGCAGCAGATGGTCGAGCAATTCCCGGAGGTAACGCATGGATCGAGCGGCCTCTATCAAAACTGGGAAGTCGTCGATCCCGAACGCTGGGTGCCGGATGGCTACGCCTGCGTGCGGGTCGACGGACGCGGGGCGGGTCGGTCGCCCGGTCACATCGAGCCCTGGTCAGGCCGCGAGAGCCGCGACTTCTACGCCTGCATCGAGTGGGCCGCGGCCCAGCCCTGGTCGAGCGGCAAGATCGGCCTCAACGGCATTTCCTATTACGGCATGAACCAATGGCAGGTGGCGTCGCTGCGCCCGCCTCATCTCTCGGCGATCTGCGTCTGGGAAGGCGCGGCCGATTTCTATCGCGACGTCAGCCATCACGGCGGCATTTATTGCACGTTCCTCGCCAACTGGTACCGCCAGCAGGTCACGTCGGTCCAGCATGGCCTCGGTCGCCGCGGTCCGCGCAGCGTCGTCACCGGCGATCTGGTCTGCGGTCCGGAGACGCTGGACGCTGATGAACTCGCGGCACGCTGTAGCGATCTCGGTGAAGACGTCTATTCCCGTCCGCTCTGGGGTCCGTTCTACCAGGAGCGGTCCGCGCAGTGGGACCAGATCGATGTGCCCTTACTGTCCGCAGCAAATTGGGGCGGCAATGGGTTGCACCTGCGCGGCAATATCGAGGGATTCCTTCGCGCTGGGTCCAAGCACAAATGGCTGGAAGTCCACGGGCGCGAGCACTGGACCGAGTTCTACACGAACTACGGCGTGGACGTCCAAAAGCGCTTCTTCGACCATTTCCTCAAGGGCGAAGCCAACGGATGGGACAAGGAGCCGCCCGTCAAGCTCTGGGTGCGCCACGTCGATCGGTTCGAGCCGCGCAGCGAACAGCAATGGCCGATCGCGCGCGCCGAGTGGCGGAAGCTGTTCCTCGATTGCAGCAACTTGGTCCTGCTCCCCTATCAACCCGAGCTGCGGGCAAGCCACAGCTACGCCGGACTGGGCGACGGCGCCACATTCCTGCTTTCGGCGCAGGATCGCGAGCTGGAGATCACCGGACCGCTTGCGGCAAAGCTGTTCGTCTCTTCTGAGACCAGCGACGCCGACCTGTTCCTGGTCCTGCGGCTATTCTCGCCCGACATGAAAGAGGTGGTATTCCAGGGCGCGCTCGATCCGCACACGCCGATTGCGCAAGGCTGGCTGCGCGCCTCGCATCGCAAGCTCGATCCGCGGCAATCGACGGTATATCGGCCGTATCATCCGCATGACGAGATCGAGCCTCTTCAGCCCGGCCGCATCTACGAGCTCGACATCGAGATCTGGCCGACCTCGATCGTCGTGCCGGCGGGTTACCGGCTCGCCCTCACCGTGCGCGGTAAGGATTACGAGTATTCCGGCCCGTCGGCCCGCCTTTGCAATATCCGCAACGAGATGCGCGGCTGCGGACCCTTCCTGCACGACGATCCCCGCGATCGGCCGGTGTCCATCTTCGGCGGCAAGGTGACTTTGCACGGAGGCCCAGCCTGCCCGTCACACCTGCTCGTGCCGATCGTGCCAACCAAAGCGAACAACACGCCATGACATCGAAAGTCATCATCACCTGCGCCATCACCGGGGCGATCCACACCCCTTCGATGTCGCCACATTTGCCGATCACGCCGGATCAGATCGTCGACGAGGCGGTCGCCGCCAGCGAGGCGGGAGCCGCCATCCTGCATCTGCATGCGCGTGATCCCGACTCCGGCAAGCCCGATCAGACCCCGGAAGGCTTCGCCAGGTTCCTGCCTCGCCTCAAGCAGCGATGCGACGCGGTGATCAATCTCACCACCGGCGGCAGCCCCTATATGAAGGTCGAGGAGCGGGTGCAGCCCGCGGTCCGATTCAAGCCGGAAGTCGCCTCGCTCAACATGGGCTCGATCAATTTCGGCCTGTTCCAGCTGCTCGACCGTTACAACGACTTCAAATTCGAGTGGGAACGCCATGTTTGAATTTGCGTCCCTGACATCGAAGCCAGTGCGTCGGAAAAACTGTAGTACAGGACGTTGCTCGACTGTCGTGAATTCCCCGAACGTGCGAGAAGCGTTTTCGACCAGAGCTGCCCAGCAATCATCGATCATTAGCTTTCTGCAGGACCTCGTGCGCCGGACCCTGCCGTGTGTAAAATGCTGCGCGCATCGCTAGTGCCTCTTAGTTGGATGATTCAGAGGGTGAAAGCACCTTCATGTTTATCACCATGTTGCCGGTCGTCGACCTGATCAAGACCGGTAAGCTGCGGGCGCTTGCGGTGACCGGACCGAAGCGTGTGCCGCTTCTTCCTGATGTGCCGACCATCGTTGAAGCCGGCTATCCTTCACTGGTGGTCGAGGACTGGACCGGCTTCGCAGTCAAGCATGGCACGCCGAAGGAAACGGTCGCGCGGCTCAACGCTGCCATCAACAAGGCGCTGGAGAAGCCGTCAGCGCGCGAGGCGCTTGCAAAGATCGGCGCCGAACCGGCGGGCGGCACGCCCGAGCAATTCGGCCGGCTGGTCGGCGATCAGGTTTCGCACTGGCACAAGGTCATCGCCGACGCCGGCATCAAGGTCCAGTAACAGTGACATCAGATTTTCGCGTGACGCTCCTCGGGACGGGGACACCAATCCCACGTCCTGATCGTTTTGGCCCCAGCACGCTGATCGAAGCGGGCAGTCACACTGTGCTGATCGATGCCGGCCGAGGCGCCGCCATGCGATTGTTTCAGCTCGGCATTCCGATCGGCCGGATAGATGCGCTGTTGCTCACGCATTTTCACTCCGATCACACGGTCGGCATTCCAGATCTCTGGCTGACGGGATGGCTAAGCTCGCATTTCGGCAACCGTCGGCGACCGTTCAACGTGATCGGCCCGGTCGGCACAGCGAGGCTCATGCATCATCTGGAAGCAGCCTATGCGCACGATATCGAGATTCGCATCGAGGACGAAAGGCTCGCCCGCGAGCATGTCGCAGTCAAGGTGGAAGAATTTGGTGAGGACGGTGTCGTCTATCAGGCCGGCGACCTGCGCGTCATCGCCTTCACCGTCGATCATGGTGACGCGATCAAGCCGGCCTATGGCTTTCACATCGAGTATCAAGGCCGGGTCGCGGTGATCTCCGGCGACACTCGTTACAACATGAACTTGCTCCGCTACGGTCAGGGCGCCGATCTGCTGGTGCACGAGGTTGCGATGGCTCCGCCGGAACTGCTGGGCCAGGCCGACATTCGGCGCATCATCAATCATCACACCTCACCGCAGGAGGCCGGACGCGTGTTTGCGCAGACACGGCCGAAGCTCGCCGCCTTCACTCACCTCGTCATGCTCGCCAGTCAGACCGTAATGGCCCCGACCATCGAAGCGCTGATCGCGGCAACCCGAGAGATCTATGAAGGGCCGCTGGAGGTCGGCGAGGATTTGATGAGCTTCGAGATCGGCGAGAGCGTCACGGTTCGAAGACCTCAAATCTAGCCTCTGAAAGTTCAGCTAATGGGATGGTCTGGCCGTGCTCCGGCCCTGCCAGCACGAGAAGCTGGCAAGGGGCGCTCAAGACAAGGAGCACGCCATGTCTCAGAAAGTCAACGCAGCGATCGCCGTGATCGGCATCGATATCGGCAAGAACTCGTTCCATGTCGTAGGGCAGGATCACCGTGGTGCGATCGTGCTGCGGCCGAAATGGTCGCTTGGCCAGGTCGAGGCGCGACTTGCCAATCTGCCGCCGTGCTTGATCGGTATGGAAGCCTGCGTCGGCGCGCATCATCTCAGCCGCAAGCTCCAAATGCTTGGCCACGACGCCCGCCTGATGCCGGCGAAATACGTGCGCCCGTATTCGAAGGGACAGAAGAATGACTTCCGAGATGCGGAAGCCATCGCCGAGGCTGTCCAACGCCCGACCATGAAGTTCGTCGCGACCAAGACCGCCGATCAGCTCGATCTTCAGGCACTGCACCGCGTCCGCGATCGATTGGTCGGTCAGCGTACCGGCGCCATCAATCAGATCCGTGCGTTCCTGCTGGAGCGGGGCATCGCCGTGCGGCAAGGCCTGCATTCCCTGCGGTTCGAGTTGCCGGGTATCTTGGCAACTCGCACGATGTGCTCTCGCCTCGCATGTTGCGCATCATCGAGGCTCTGGCGGAAGATTGGCGTCGGCTGGATGAGCGTATCGAGGGTCTATCTAGCGAGATCGAAACACTAGCCCGTCAAGATCAGGCCTGCCAGCGACTGATGACGGTGCCTGGCATTGGCCCGATCATCTCGAGCGCAATGGTGGCCGCGATCGGCACTGGAGAGGTGTTCTCGAAAGGCCGCGACTTCGGCGCCTGGCTCGGACTGGTGCCGAAGCAGATATCGACCGGCGACCGTACGATCCTCGGCAGTATATCACGGCGCGGCAATCGCTACCTGCGCGCGCTGTTCGTGCAAGCCGCGTGGGTTGTGCTGGTCGAGGTAAGGTGTTGGGAGCGCTATGGCCTCGACTCCTGGATCAAAGCCGCCAAAAGCGATTACACCACAACGTGCTGGCGATTGCGCTCGCCAACAAGCTCGCCCGGATCGCCTGGGCGGTCCTCAACAAGGGACGCGCCTTCGCGTGCGTCAGCACGGAGGAGACGGCGTCCCGACCTGCCTGATCCTCGCGCCGTGCGCGGGGCCGTCAAGGCGCAGCCTGGCGGCAGGAGAACATGACGTCAGGACAACACGACGCGCGGCGCGTAAATTCTAATATTCTTGAGCAAACTATTCATCCTCTCGGAAAGCATCTTCTGGATAAGCGCGTTCGGTATAAGTCGAAAGAAAAACTGTTCAAGTATCAATTGCCGCCAGCTTTTGTACCAAAAAGTTATACGCTAGACGAAGCTCCAGAATTTCTGACGCGCAATTTCGAGAGCATTTTTTTAGAACGTTGACCCAACAAACGCGCGGCCACAGCCTCACTGTGCCAATGATGACGCGGCAAAGTCGTGCCTGCGACTGTCTCAAAGTAGAGACAGCGCCAAAACCCATGCTTTTGGCTCGCCCTTTACGTCGAAGCAAAACGCAAAACCGCGTGCGCGAAATACGCTAGAGGCAGGCGGTCCCGCGTACCCGCGCCGGATAGCGCGGCCCAAAGTACCTTTAGAAAGCTCTTGCGCATTCGCGATTGGCGGATCGATCCGTGATAGACTTCTGGCCCGGAAACCATGCGGGAGAGCGGCCATGCCGAAGGCTTACTTGATCGCTGAGCATGTCATCACCGAGCCCGCCGTATTTGAGGAGTACCGGGTCAAGGTTGGGCCGATGATTGATAAATATGGCGGGCGGTATCTGACCAAGGGCAGCGCGCATCAATTCCTCGAAGGCGGCCACTGGGAGCCGGACCGCGTTGTCATCATCGAATTCCCCGACAAGCAATCGCTCGACGCCTGGTACAACTCGTCTGAATATCAGCCACTCATAAAGCTACGCAAAGAGAGCACGAGTGATATGGACATGCTGATCACGCTTGAGGGCGTCTAACCGAATTCTCGATGATCTGATTTTTGCGGTGACTGCACAGATTTCAGCTCTGGCGGGCAGCTCCTCACGCATCGGGAGCGCCGCAAAATAGCGCTTCGCTGCTCGGTCAGGGAATTATGAAAGCAATCCCGATCCGCTTCTCCTTGCGCCACACCACCCGGCATGGCTTCTGGAGCCATCGGCAGGGACAATCAAGTTGAAGCGCTCCGGGATACCAACTGGGCTGACAACGTCCAGCGCGGCGCCGGAAGCGGAGAGATTGCACACGGTGCAGTCGATCGCACCCCCGCCGAGCTCAATGGTTCCGGCCTTTAATACTCTGTGTCTCGGCGCCACCCTGTGCTCGTTGATCGCGCGGCTGTTTTGCGCCAACATCTCGCTGCGCTTGTTTGTCAGCTTTCCGAACTGGAAAACCTTCGATCTCGCGTGCTCAAGGCCGAACAAAGAAAGTTCGGTACCGCACCCCGGCGGAAGCCAGAATTGGTCAGAAGGGTTGTCCGACGTCAATCAAACAAAAAGGATCATTGGTTCCCTCGTTGGAACTAATGATGTGCGTGTTAGTTTTTGCTCCACGCGGTATCTTCCGGTCGTGGAGGCGATGATGGATCAAAAATACCAGTTGCAATCATTATCCGCCGACCAGTTGTGGTCATTGCGAAAAGACGTCGACGCGAAGCTGGCGAGAATCCTGCTCAACAGAAAGAACACGCTTGAAACGCGCCTAGAGCAGCTCCAGCCGCGCTCCAAAGAGCATTTGCAAATAGCTCGGTAGCGTCAGGACAGCCTTGTAAGGTCGGTAAGGTCAGACTTCTTCCGCATTAGTCCGGAACAATCGGCTCCTCGGTATCCGCCTTTACCTTTATCGCGGCCTCTAATTTCTCCGCCATTTCTCTAAATCGTGCGGTGCCAAATCAGCGAGGGCGCTGCGCTTCCTGTGCCTGTTGCTGGGCCAGCGCAAGCCGGCGCTCGACACCTTCCAATCTCCTTTGCAGATTGGTTAGCGCATCGCGCGGTGAGTACAGGTCCGAATAAGCTTTCTTGATCTCGTCAATCTCGCGCTGTGTATCGGTGAACTGCCGATCATTGCTGCGCCATTTCCCTTCGTGCTCACCGCGCGGCACAATCATCTTGGTGACGTCATCGATCCGCGCCTCGTTCCGGCGCATGGGAGACCTGCGCCACCTCCGTCATCCTAGTTCAGAGCCGACGTGCCGCGGCTGACCTGCCACTGCGTATTTCCTCCAGAAGGAGTTAGAGTCCGGCCCGAAGAAGGACGGACAGATGAAGCGAGCAAGGTTCACGGAAGAGCAGATTATCGCGGTATTGAAGGAGCATGAGGCTGGGGCGAAGACAGCCGACCTGGCTCGCAAGCACGGTGTTTCCGAGGCGACGATCTACAATTGGAAGGCCAAATTCGGCGGCATGGACGTTTCCGAAGCGAAGCGGCTGAGGGCCTTGGAAGAGGAGAACGCGAAGCTGAAGAAGCTTCTGGCCGAGCAGATGCTCGATGCGGCCGCACTTCGCGAGCTCCTTTCAAAAAAATGGTAGGGCCCGCCGCCAAGCGCGCTGCGGTCGCGCATCTGCAGGCCGTCATGAGCCTGTCGGAACGGCGGGCCTGCTCGATCGTGGAGGCGGATCGGAAGATGATCCGCTATCGCTCCAGCCGCCCGCCGGACGCAGTTCTGCGTGGCCGATTGCACGATCTCGCCAACGAGCGGCGGCGTTTCGGCTATCGCCGGTTGTTCGTCCTGCTGCGGCGGGAGGGCGAGCCCTCGGGGATCAACCGGATCTACCGGCTTTATCGCGAGGAAGGGCTCACCGTCCGCAAGCGGCGGGCTCGCCGCAAGGCCGTGGGGACCCGCGCCCCGATCCTGGTCGAGGCGAGGCCCAACGCGCGCTGGTCGCTGGACTTCGTCCACGACCAGTTCGCCAATGGCCGACGCTTCCGCATCCTCAACATCGTCGACGACGTCACCAAAGAATGCCTGGGCGCCATTCCGGAGACGTCGATCTCGGGGCAGCGCGTGGCCCGCGAACTGACGGCAATCGTCGAGCGACGCGGCAAGCCAGGAATGATTGTGTCCGACCATGGCACCGAGTTCACCTGCAACGCCATGCTCGCCTGGTGCAAGGACGCAGCCATCGATTGGCACTTCATCGCACCGGGAAAGCCGATGCAGAACGGCTTCGTCGAGAGTTTCAATGGCCGGATGCGCGATGAGCTACTCAACGAGACCCTGTTCTTTGATCTCGATGACGCCCGCGCCAAGATCGCCAACTGGGTCGCCGACTACAATCTCCAGCGTCCCCACTCGTCGCTGAAATACCTGACCCCCGCGGCCTACGCCGCCCACCTCACCGCAACGGACGATCGGCTGCGCAACCCCGACCAGCTCCGCCGATCGTCCGTTGCTCCATCCGCGCCACTTGGCGTACAAAACCTCAAGACTCTAACTGCCGCTGGATGAAAATGCAGTGGCAGGTCACGGCGAAACCGAATGCGAACTCCCACAGGTCGTTCGCGGTAGGCGCCATCTCGCCGAGCAGCTTGCGGTGGGCCTCGTTGACATCCGCCTCGCCTAACGCCTCCGCCACGCCGCGGACGAGCACGTAGTCCGAGACGAAGAAGAAGGTGTTGAGCCGCGCCGCGTTGAGTAGCCCTGCCTCCTCGCCATCGATCTCGCCGGCCGCCTTCTCGAAGGCCCGCACCGACAAGGTCGATCGCGAGATGGTGGAAGGCAAAGTTGTTGCGGATCGTCGGTTTAGCGGTTTACAACCCCCCTCTTTTGGGCCCTGTTGGAGACTTAGACAGGCCTTAGATTGTCAACCGCCTTCGTTGAAATCATTATAGAAAAGCGTCTGACACTCTTTCTTTTAATCACGGGGTCCTGGGTTCGAGCCCCAGCGCGCTCACCAAGCCAAATCAAATACGTAGCCCGAAATACGAGCCTACCTAAAAGGGGCTCTGCGGGCACTGTGTTGGCAAATCGACTGCTGCGCTCAGCGCGGGTGAGTCAATTTGACTCAACGACACCGCGAGCCCGCCAATTCCATCCTGCCCTGGGTTGGCAGAGGGGCTGGTTATGGATGCGGTGTCGACGGTGGGCTGGGTCGTTCTGGTCGTCGTGTTTGTGGGGGTGGCAGCTATAGCGAGCGGTCGCTCCTAAATGCAGCGGCCAGGGTGAACCGCCGGCGCCTGTCCCGTCGGCTTCCTGACGTATTCCCCTATTACCGGACACGGCGCCGATCTGACCACCACCCGTGAGGCCTTCACGCGGTGGATTTTGCTTTTTGATCTGCCGCCACCGCTCAGTATGATGCCCGAGTAGCCAGTCACAGTTTACCGTGGAGTGGCAACAATGACGCATAACCTCGTAGCCGTGTGTGTCGTCGTGGCCTTAATTATCATGGCCTCGATTGGCTTCGCTCAAAAGCACCATCAATGTTGGAACGGGCACGTGCTCAAAAATTGGCGGCACGGGCACGTGCTCATAACCCGTGAGCCCTGCGGATCCGTTGGCCCCTCCATATAGAACCGCCGCCCCTCGGAGCTTTTCCCCACCCACGACGCGCAGTCGCTCGCGCGACGGATGAGCCCTAAGGGATTGATAATTTGCGAGCTACTTACAATGCCGCTTTGATCGCGGCATGCCTCGCCCTGCACGCCGCCACACTCCTACGCACGCCGACGGCCGGCCGCAGTAGACCAGGACTCCGCGCAAGCCCATCTCGCGCATCTGGCCGAAGGTGATCTTGAGCGGTCATTGCAGCCATCACGTGGCTCTGAACGCCGATCGTTGGCCTGACGATGTTCACTTGTCTGATATCGAGCCGCGTTTCGTCTGCGGCGAATGCGGTAGCCGCAGAGCTGAGGTCAGGCCCATTACGGTGACAGTGCACCTAATGTGCCACAGAACGGGTGCCCCTTGTTAAGTGCACTGTCACCGTAAGTTCTGTCACCGTAAGTTCGAGCCCCAGCGCGCTCACCAATCAGCTCCAATAACGTCGCGAATGGCCAACCAGCAAAGCTCGTGGGCATTGTGCTGGCAAATCGACCATCGGCTTGCGGCGATCTCGGGCTCGCTCGACGATTCTGTTCGTGACGGAGACCAAGCCATCACGATTGAACTGGGGCAGCGTGCTCACTTGCCAGTTCCAATCATTCTGCTGCCCAAGCCGACTGCGCCGGCGCAGAACTTGGAAACACATAGACACATATTGCAATAGTTCAACTAATCGTCGAGATTGACGCCATATGCATCTGAACTGATCGCGAGAGACAAGAATTGAGCTGTAGTCAGTTTACGTTGGATGGATCAAAGAACGACACGTCGTTAGCCCTGGATGCACTGCGCGCCATCGCAGCCCAGATGGTCTGCATCGGTCATGGCATCTCGTTCTTCCTGCCAGAACTCCGCCAGTCCGGGCTCCCTCTGCCCCAGAATGTTGGCGTGTTACTGTTCTTCGTGCTTTCTGGATTCCTGATTAGTTATACGCTGCTCGAGAAATCGAGAAACCCCAGCTACACTTTCTTGCAGTTCTTCATTGATAGAGCCGCCCGCATCTACTCTGCCCTTGTGCCATGCCTTCTGCTTGTGGTCCTCGTCGACACGGGGACCATTTGGCTCATTGGCGATCGCGTCCTGGAGGGTAGTCGAAGTCCGACGATCTTTCTCGCCAATTTGCTGATGATCGAAACCTACCGCGGTCCGCTTGAGCACCTGAGCCTGCTGCGATGGCCGATCATTGGTTCTGCCAGCCCGCTCTGGACACTGGTGATCGAGTGGCACATCTATCTGTTCGTTGGCGCGCCGTTTTTCATTGGGGCGACGCCTGCCCGGGCGACTGTGCTGATACCGATAGCCGTCATTTTCGGTCAGATCCCCCTCCACTACATGTTTGGGGCTCTTCAAGAGGACAACGGTCTCGGTCGATCGCTTTTTGCCCTGTGGCTGGCAGGCGCTTACAGTTATGTCGTCCTGAGGTCCGTTGCCTTGCAAAGCAGGACGCTTGGCGCCGTGCTGGCCGTCGGCTCGATCGTCGCCTATGTGGCGACGACCCGCGCATATCTCGAATACAAGCCCGTAACCTACCCCCTGCTCGTACTCTTTGTTCTAGGGGTCGTCGTGGCAACGCAGGCAGGACGGATCGCCGCCTCTCCGTGGCCTGCAAAGATCATCCGGTTTTTCGCCGGCTATTCCTTCACCCTCTACCTCATTCATCACACCCTGATGTATCCGGCCTTCCTGCTCTGGAAGGACGCCGGATGGCTGGTCTTTATCCCGGCGGTCTTGGTAGCGAACGTTGTCGCTGCGGTCGTTGCCTCGTATACCGAAAGCCGGCACAAGCAGCTTGCGCAATGGCTCCAGCGTAGGATCTCGCGTATTCAGTTCTTTGTCCGCGGCGAGCCAGGCATCCGGATCCGCGATGCCCAATGAGCGCGATACTGTGGAAGCACTTGCGACCATATTACGGTGACAGTGCTGTCACCGTAATTTGGAGCGGTTCGCATGTTCAAGTGCGAGTGCGGCGAACAGACTTGGACCGAGGATCTTGGACCGAGGATAAAGAGTGAGGCCGCCAACTGAGGCGACCTTAATTCATCTTGCGGCGGAGCTTCTTGGCTAGCTTCCTTTGGTCGTCGCCGTACTCTTTGGCAGCTTGCCGCGCTTGCTTGGTGCGATCTCGGAAAGTGTTTGGAGGAGGCATCTTTGCTATCGCTTCTTCCAGTTCGACCGCGATGGCCCTGTAGCGCGCGAGCAGCGTTGCGAACACGTTGCGCTGGAGCTGACTCTTTGCGGCCTTCTGCATGCGCTCGCATTCTGCGATCTGCCCGCGAAGTAGTTCTAAGTGGGCTTGCATGCCTTTCATGACATCATCGCGGGCGAAGGGTCACAGTCCTGGAGTGCCCCTCCCCAATCGTCGTGCGTGAACAGAGCTTGTGAATGTTGTCAGTACTGAGAATGAATTAGGACACTCCCAAAATCAAGTTAGGACACTGAGGGTTAGATACGGACGGCAGCCGACCGCGCATGAGAACTATACGATGGACCAGAACAAAGGCCCGCCCGTAGCTGGCGGGCCGTGTCACACACCTGTGGCATGGTCGTTGCACAGTCGAAACCAACTGGGATTTCAGTGCTCAGTTTGAGAATGAAACGCTGCCGGGACATGTATTTCGAGCCCGGCAGCGTCATGTTTTAGGACGAGTGGGACAGCCGCCAGCGTGAACCGGCCAACCGTCCGAAGATGTCCCGTTCGATTTGCCTAGATTTGCTTTCCGCGCATGCAATTGATCACAAACTCTCGCTTTGCGCGACCTTGTCCTTTCATGATCCCACCCGCACTCGAGAAACCACGTTCGCTAGCGAGCTGCTTGCATCTTTCCAAACTTGGGGGGGAGCCTCCGCGAGGCGTGCTCTGCTGCGCCTGTCCAGCGCCGGTGGTCAGAGCCAGAGTGAGGGAAGCAATTGAAATCAGCCTAATCATTAAACAACTCCCTACATGAAGGATGATCTAATCATTGCAAGGAAAAGATCGGGATGCTTCGCGCCGGAGCCAGTAATGCAAAAGTGGCGGACGCTCGGCACCACGGCGCCAGGGTACTTACGTTTGTCGATAGCCAGCTCAATTGTCGGCGATCGACGCGATGGTGGCGGCTCCCGATCGCTTGTGGATTGTAGCACAGAGGCCCGCCGGCGTGAACCAGCGAGCCTCCACTGCCCATAGCGCAGCTCTTCCGGCATCAGTACGCCATAGAGCTTGGCCAGCAGGAGGCTTCCCTTAATCGCCCAACAGGCGAGCCGAATTCTTCACGTCGACCCGCGCGTCCGTGATGCTCCGTCGCAGATGCAGCCATGGCTCACTCCGCTTGGCGCAGAATTGCGCGTGTCGAGGCGGCGCGTGGATCGCGACGGGTCAACGGTTCAAAGGTGCCAATCCACCGCTTGAGCCGGATATTCGGCATAGGAACGTTTCGACCGGCAGGGAATCCTACAGGCGCAATCCATCCAGTGTTCCTCGTGGATCAAACGATGGAAAAAGCGCTCGCATACGCCATCTCGGTGGCTCTCGTCGGCTTCGGTGTCTTGATCTTTTTCGCCGGCCTGTCCTCCAGTTCGCCTGCCCTATGGACAATCGTTGCGCTGGTCCCGATCACCATCGGGCTCGTAAGCGCCTTTGGCCCCATGTGACTGGACGTGGAAACAGGCTTCAGATCAACACATCTGTATTTTCCGGCAACTCGTGTTCGCTCTCGTCGTAGTTTCAGACGCTGGTAGGCGCGCATGAGCCATTTCGTCTCGGCCGCGCTGGAATGCTGATGTCGGCTTGCCTATGTCTGACCGGCATCGGCATTGCCGGAAGCCAGCGTCCGACGTCATTGCTCGACGCCGGGCGGCCGCGCCATGCGCTTCTTTGGGCGATCGGGTTTTGCCGATGATGATTTGGGTTTAGCACTCAGGCGAGTTGCTGCGGCCGGTTTGCGGTCCACGCTATGCCCCTGTTGCATGTGCTCGGCTGCGATCACGCGGGATCGCAAATTTTCTAACTCGGAAAGCCCGGAAACAAGCTCGTCGACACGCTGCTTCAGAACAGCGGTGCGATCACAAGCGCCCATTAAACGCCCCCACGACACCCTAAGACCCGACCGGACAACCGGGACAATTATGCAATCAACAAATGCGGTGGCGAGGCGACGGTTCCTATTGAAAGTGCTGCACGGTGGTGACGGCCCCGGCCGTGGGGGCTTTTGGGTGGGTCGAGGCCGGGGCCGCTGGAGGTGCTTTGGACCTTTGGGGAAGGCCAAAGCCCACCGAACACTAGGAAAAAGCGGCAATCACGTCTGTTCGCTTTCGTACATTGCCTGTACCGTTCCATTACGGGGAACGGAGTCACTGCAAATGAAGGACTATCCGGCCCAGCTCGAGAAACTCCGGAAAGATGCGGCCAAATGCGCCTGATCCGCGATCTGGCAACCGAACCCGCCAAGCGCGAACTGTTCGACCGGCTTGCGAGCCACCTCACAGTCCTGGCTGGACCAAGTTGAAATGGCGATGCTTGAGCGGAAGACCGGGACCGGTCCTCCTGACCGTCCATGAGGCATGCGGTCATGGACTTGATGCCGGCGGCGATCAGTCGCCAGCGCACGAGCATAGGCCCGTTCGCTTACTAGGTTCGCGCGGAGATGGCCCCAAATGATCCGCTTGACGTGCCTTCAGCTTTCCGGGGCTGAACCTGTAGCGGGCATGCTCAGCGGCGCTCCTCCAACCGAAACGGGCCCCACAGGTTTCGATTCCCGAGCGATCCGTTTGCGCATCGCTGCGGACAGTCCATAGCGAGCTTGCGCCCTTCGAATGGAGGACGTGACGTCCGACATCAATGCACTTTGCAGCGTGTCGACCTTCGCGATCAGCGTCGACAGCTGCGAAGATATCTTCCTCACGTCGACCCGTTCATCCGTGATGCTCTGTCGCAGGGAAAGCAGCACCAATGAATCCTGCTGCAGCAGAGCTGCATTCTGCTGCGCTGAATCATTGTTCTCCTTCAGCAAGGCAGTCTGTCGCTGCTGGGCCGACTGAATGTCCTTCAAGGCAGCGACGACCGGATCCGGTTTTGGCGCGGAAGCCTTTTGGCGCGGAAGCAGTTCAGCCAAGTTGCCGACATTCAACAACGGAAAACCAGACGGCAACGTATAGATCGCCGCCGAGCCATTGATGGCCAAGGCACACACGGACAGGGCCAGGACCGATTTCCGGCTGGACCGCTTGATCGGCACTGGAGCTTCCGCGGCTGCGGGTTCGTGTGCTGCTGCGGCGGCTGCAAGTGCTGCAGGGTCGAGCTCTTCGGCGAAGCCTTCCGTTTCGAAAGTCGTGGTCACGTGCATTGACCCCAATGAGCGAGCAAAAGGAAGCCGCCCTGGAACGTCCTCACGACGACTCCTTTACGCAGCACCCATACACAACTGTCTAAAATTGTGGGCTTTTTGGATTAATTCCACGTTAGCGGCCTGGCCGGCTGACGGGCTCAGCGACTCCGGCCAATTACGGGGGTTAAGCCCCTCACCCCATGACCAGCAGCAGTTTTCTCCGCAGCGGATTTTCCGAAGAATGGCAGAATGCCACTGTTTTGCCCGACGCGTCAACCGGATTTCGCGACCAATGCAGAAGACATTGTATCAGCAGCACTTAGCTACTGTGCATGGGGTTGTTTTTACGTTTTTGGCTAGTCGCTCAATCGAGAGATGAGCTCGGGTACCAAACTCCTTCACCAATCAATCCGCAGTGGCCGACCGGTTAGGCGGATTCCAGACTCCGCTGAGACAGATTCAACTGTTGTGCGCAGCCAATTTGGCCCCATGGCGAAACGGGACCGGGGCGAGATGATCCATTGCGCCGATCGTGTCTCTTCGCCGCTTCGCTCGCGGACTACAAACCTGGCCCTGTCGGGCTCGGAACGCGTCTGGGCGACACAGTTGTTCGTCGCTCGACCTGCGCGTTGGCGTCCAGCACCTTGTCGCCAGCTCGTGCGGCTCGCGGCGCGCTGATCTGGTCTGCGCGGACGCGTGATCCGCGTTGGAAATGACGTCAAGCTGCTGACGAAGGCGCGAGCGCCCTACCCCTCATCCAGCAGCTCGAACAACTCCTCCACCCGCTCAAACGGCGCATCTCGCATTGGGCTGTGATAGACGACGCGATCGCCGTCGCGTTGCAGCGACTTGCCCCGCGACTTCCGCAAGCGTCCCGGCAGGAACGTCGCGGCGACCGCTCCGGGGCCGACGTCGAGGCGGATGATGCCCCTACGCTTGCATTCGATCCTGAGCCAGGCTGCGGCGAAGAAGTCGCGCGCCACTTTCGGCAACGGGCCGAAGCGGCGGGAGGTTTCTTCCTCGAGGTCGTCGAGGTCGTCCTCGTCATTGCATCGTGCTGCACGCGCATAGAGTTCGAGCCGCACGGGCTCGGACTGCACATAGGTATCGGGCAGCATGTCCCCGACCGGCAGATTGAGGTCTGGCACCCACACTGCGGCCCGGCCCTCGTCGACCTTCTCCGAGGCCATTTTCAAGAGGTGACTGTAGAGCACGGGCCCGAACACCTGGACGTGGCCGGATTGCTGCTCCGAGAACAGGTCTCCCGCGCCTCTGAGATCGAGATCGCGCTCGCTGATGGCAAAGCCGGCGCCGGGTCGGCTGAACTCCTCGAGCACCGCCAGCCGCTTCTCGGACTGCCCGGACTCCGTCTCGGTCAGCAGATGGGCGAAGGCGCGGATGCCGCCACGGCCGACCCGCCCGCGGAGCTGGTGCAGCTGGGCGAGGCCGAACTTTTCGGGCCAACAGACCACGATGGTGTTGGCACGGGGAATGTCGAGGCCGCTCTCCACGATGTTGGTCGCGAGCAGGACGTCGGCCCTACCCTCGACGAAATTCATCATGCGGTCGTCGATTTCGTCGGCCGCCAGTCTGCCGTGCAGACAAACGATGCGCAGGTCGGGAGCCACCGCCTGCACCCGCGCCAGCATGGGATCGAGATCCTGGATGCGCGGACAGATCAGAAAACTCTGGCCGTGCCGCCGCTGTTCGCGCAGCAGCGCGGAGGCGATGGCGGCGTCCGACAGCGGTGCGATCCGGGTTGCGACTGGAAGCCGGTGCACCGGCGGTGAAGCGATCACGCTGAGATCGCGGAAGCCGGCAAGGCCGGCGGCGAGCGTCCGCGGGATCGGCGTCGCGCTCATCATCAGCACGTGGACGTTCTTGGCGAGCCCGGAGAGCTTGGCCTTTTCGGCCGCGCCAAAATGCTGCTCCTCGTCAATGATGACGAGGCCGAGATCGTCGAACTTGACGTCCTTGCCGGTGAGCGCCTGCGTGCCGATCACGACCTTGATCCAGCCGCTGCGCAATCCCTCCTTGGTCTCGCGCAGCTCCGCGCCGGATGTTGCCCGCGACAGGTTGCCCACCTCGATGCCGAACGGAGCGAAGCGCTTCTGAAACGTTGCGACATGCTGCCGTGCCAAGACCGTCGTCGGCACCGCGACCGCCACCTGCTTGCCCGACAGCACCACGGCGGCCGCCGCGCGCAGCGCCACCTCGGTCTTGCCAAAGCCGACGTCGCCGCAGATCACCCGGTCCATGGGGTGACCGGACGCGAGATCATCCAGCACGTCGGCGATCGCCTTGGCCTGGTCGCTCGTCGTGAAATAAGGGAAGCGCGCCACGAACTTCTCGTAGGCCGATCCCGGCGGAACCAGCTTTTCGGCGCGCCGCCGCCGGCGCTGGCTGATGTGCTTGGCCAGAACCTTGCCCGCGATCTGGATTTCGCGTTCGGCTGAGGTGCGGCGTGCCCACCATGTGCTGCCGTCCGCCTTGTCGAGCGCGAGCTTGCCGAGTTCGGCTGAGTAAGGCCACATCAAAGCGAGATCGGGCGGCGGCACCAGCACCGCGTTGTCGCCTGCGAACTTCAGGCGGATCATCTCCCGCAGCGCGCCGCCGCCGGTGTTCACCGTCTGCAAGCCGTCGAGCACGCCAAGGCCGCGCTGGAGATGGACGACCACCGTGCCCTGCTCGGGCACGTCGGCATGATCGAAAGCCGCACTCCAGGCGCGCGCCATCGGCTGAGGATGATGCGCCCGGCTGCCGAGCACGTCGGACGCCGTGACGATGGCAAGAGGCTTTTTCCCCGGCAGAACGAAGCCCGCATCGAGATCGGCCAGCAGCGCCGTCTCGCCGTTCCGCCCGCTCGTCACCTCGTCCCAGTCTTCGCAGCGCTGCGCCCTGACGCCGCTCATCCGCTCCATCACGCGCAGATCATCCTCCTGCGCTGCGACGAGGATCAGGCGCGAACCGGCCCGCCGCGTCTCCTCGACGAAGGCCCGGAGCGCCTTCCTTGCGGATGTCAGCTTCGAAAATTCCGGCGTGGTCTGGAGCGGCGCCGTCCGCGGCAACGTCTTCATGCCCTTGGCGAGCCGTTTCCAGTCAGCCCGCCCGAGATATTCGCGCTCCCGCTCGGCACGGGGCGCGGCTTCCTCGATCGTGCTCAGCCACGCGTCGGCGTGCAACGGCACGCCTGCATCGGCGATCCATTTGGCGCGCCCGCAATAATCGAACAGGCTCGCGCGCTTGCCGCGTTTGCCGGCAAAGGCAAGCCGCTCGGACATGGGATCGACCAGAAGCTCGCTGGTCTCGAAGATGATGTCGTGCTCTTTCGGATCGAACGCCACGATCCGTCTTATCGCGCGATCCGAATGCTCGATCCGGAACGGCCCCAGCGCGCCTGCAGGAAATATCTCGAAGGTCTGGCCATGAAACAGCGCCCCGCCCGGATAGTCCGGCTCGTCGTCGAGATCATATCCGAGAGCTTCGAGGCGCGCCTCGAGGTCCCGCTCGGAGAACGCGCCGCCCACCTTCAAGCTCAGGCTCAGGCGCGACAGGCTCGCAGGCGGCGGCAGGCGCTCCATCACGGCTTCCGCCGTCGAAACGAGAAAGAGCGGCTTCTTGGATCTTGCGAGGCGTCTCAGGACCGAGGCTCGGCGCCCCGCGAGTTCGTGGGATGGCTCCAGCTGATCGAACGGCAAGGTGTTCAATCGCGGAAACACCAAGACCTCGCAGGAAGGGTCGAACGCGTGAATGACACTGCCCAGCCGCTCGGCCCTGTTCTCACTCTCGGCAAGAAAAACCAGACCGCTGCGTCCGGACTGCTTCCATTGTGCAAGCAGATGGAGAGCCATCATTCCGAGGGGCGACGAAGATGAGATCGTTGCGCGCTGCGACCCCTTGCTCTTCTTGGGCGACTTCTTGGTGGCCCGCGCGTTTTTGGAAAGCCTCACTTGAATCCGTCTCTGGTCGTAAACCGCCGGCAACTGAACGCGAGCCGCTCTCATCCTGATTCGGCTGCTCGGCGCCATGCATATGGGATTTGCCCGGCGAACGCACGCTCGTGGGCAACGTCCGGGACGCCATCGCGATCCCGGCAGTTTGGCCGTTGATCGCCCAGCAGATCGGAACTGGCTCCGTTCCGACGCGTGAAATGCGGTCCATGCTCTCGACGCGAAAGTCAATACAATCGAAACGCTCTACTCACTGGCAGGCACGAAAAAGCCCCAGCGCTTGGAGCCACGCTGGGGCGTTCGTTTAAAATGAAGCGGTTAAGCAATGACGTCTTCATAGCAGCGATCTCGCCGAGCGTTTGTGAACTGGTTCACACGATTTGCGCCAAAACGACCTCAGTGCGAAGGCGCTGAGGTCGCCAACCTTTGTGGGGAAGGTTTTCTCGCGGCCCGGGGGCTTTTGGGGTTGGGGATGGGCCGTGAGCCTAGAATCTACGCGCGCCGAGCGAAGTCGTTCCAAGAAAGTCGGCCAGATGTCTGCCGGCGCTGTCGGCGCACTGATGGTCCGACCTGCCGGAACTGGGTACCGCATCCTTCCGGTTCGAGCGCCCACGCGCCGCGCGCTAGGATTTCTCTCATAAGTTTCGTCCAGATTCCGTGCATGCGCTGCAAGGGCGTGTTTCGCGATCGCGCCGGCCGGTTGCAGGACGGCTATTCCAGGCAATGTCCGAGCTGCGAAGTGGTGCTGTTCTTCGCAGAGGATTCCCAACACCCCTTCACCAAACGCGCGATGCGCAATGCGCGCACGGCCCGCAAGGAGCAGCGCGAGGCCAAGGTCGTCAGGCCCGCTGCGCCGGATCCGCGCACGGCCCGGTCGAGGTCATTCGCCGGGCGGACGCGATCGGCGGGCGAAAGGATTAGCTCACCGCCGCGGCTTTCGTGGAAACAGGCGGTCGCGGATGTAGCGCGAGGTCGGCGTCAGGCGGATGCCGCGGGGCTTCTGCCAGGCGGCGCGGTCGATCTCCTTCTTGTCGCCGATTGCCAGCCTGCCCTTGGCGCCCTTAGAGATGAAGATCGCATCGCTCATCTTGCGGCCGGAGCGCTTGTTCCTCGCCTTCACTTCCTTCCAGAGGCTGATCCGGCCGAGCTTCAGCTTGGGCAGCTCTTCCTTGATCTCCCGCCGCAGGCAGTCCTTCGCGGACTCACGCGCTCGCTTGCGGCCGCCTGGGAACATCCAGAGGCCGTCCGACCGGCGTCTGACCAACAATACCTTGCCGCGTCTCGCGGCAACCAGTTTGGAAGACTTCGCCATTACTGCCGTAGGTCAAGACCAGAATCGTCCAGATCGTAACTTGTCTAGTCGAACAGACAAGTTCGGGGCGCATTTTGATCGCAGGCCACGGAGCCGCGCGCTCCTGGTGCGACATGGCGGACCGAGCGCGCCGTCGAGGCGCGAGATCAGCCCTCGCTCACCTTCGGCCGGTCCTCCGTCCTGATCCAGGCCATCATCATCTCCCAGGCCACCGACAGGATGATTGGCCCAATGAACAGGCCGACGATGCCATGGGCGAGCGTGCCGCCGATCACGCCGACGAAGATCACGATGTTCGGCGTGGTCAGGCCGCGCCCCATGACGAGCGGCTTCAGCATGGTGTCGATGAAGCCGACCAGGACGAGAAACACGGTGAGCAACAGCGCTGTGGTCACGTCCTTGGCGGTCCAGATCCAGATGATCACCGGCAGCAGCACGAGGAAGGCACCGATCTGCACGATCGAGAGCAGCAGCACGATGAAGGCGAGAAGGCCCGCGCTCGGCACGGCCGCGAGCTTGAAGCCGAAGCCGGCGAGCAGCGCCTGCACCACCGCGACGCCGATCACGCCTTGCGCCACGGCGCGGATGGTCGCGCCCGCAAGCTCCAGGAAATGCTCGCTCTGCTCGGGCACGATCCGGAACAGGAAGCTGCGGCCGGCCGCAACCAGCCGCGGCCCGTGCGGAAACAGGAAGCCGGCGACGAACACGGACAGCAGGAACTGGACCGTTCCGAGACCGGCATCGCCCGCGAGCGACAGCAGCGGTCCCGCCAGCGGCTGAAGATACGGCGCCACCTCGCGCAGCACCGCGCGGATATTGGTGTAGGCCTGGTCCCAGAGATCATAGAGCCAGGGGCCGACCACTGGCCACGATTTGAGCTGCTCCGGTGCCGACTGCAGCGCGAGGTCGCCGGTGCTAAGCTGGTGCGCCAGCTCTCGCACACCGTCGACGGCGCTGAGGCCGAGCCAGGTCGCAGGACCGATGACGATGCCAAGCGTGATCAGGGTCAGGATCGCTGCCGCGGTCTTCGGCCGGCCGCCGAGGATTTTGGCGACCCAGCTGAAGGCCGGATAGAACGCGACCGCGAGCACGCCGCTCCAGGCCAGGATCGGCACGAAGGGGCGGATGATCAGGAAGGTCCAGATGATCAGCAGGCCGAGCAGGCCGAGCCGGATCACGAGCTGGATGATATCCTCACCCGTCAAGAGCTGACGGAGACTTTTCACGGCTACAGCTTTCCTTGCGACATGAACGCAACTTCCGGCGCTTGCGAGGCCTAGCCGTTATTGCCAGCAACAAGCCGGGCGTCAAGGCGACCGGTTCCCGCAAGATCCGCCGACTAGGAACGCATCGGACCAATCGGCATTTTGAGGACGATGACGGCCGAACCCAGAGACCTTGATGCACATGCGGGGATTCACCGCGGCGTCCACTATTCGCTGAAGCGGAATGCCGCGCCGGGCTACTGGCGCTATGCCTATGCGATCGGCGACAGGGTCCGCTCCGGGCGGGTGCAAGGCAAGCTCCCGCTGCTCGCCATCAGGCGCGTGCAGATGCGCATTGACCGGGACTTGCGGCCTGGCTTGGCTAACGCCCGTTAAGTGGATTTCTCCGGCCCGGTTTACGCCGCTGCAAAGGCCCGTGGCTACCGTGGGTTGAGGTCCCCAAAAAACATTCTGTGCAATGGCCAACAGCATCTGGACGATCGAAGAATTCACCTGCCCGGGTTGCAGCATGAGCTACACCGCGACAAGGGAGGAACATGCCGAAGCGCATTCCGGCAGCTTCAAGTGCAGCATCTGTAGCAGTGTGGTGCATAGCTGGTCCGGCAAGCATCACTTCTTCGGCTGGGAAGCGGTGAAGACCAAGCCGCCCGTGTTCGGACGGCGCTGGGCGGGCGTTGGATGGTAGGGCCGAGGCATCGGTTCGCTCGCCGTCGTTGCCCAGCGAAAGCCGGGTATCCCCTCGCCCATCGACCGCATTGTGAGCCGCGATCAGCCGCCGCCGAAATTGGAGGGATCGAGATTCCTGTTCTCCGACGGCGGGATCGGCGGATGACCGGGAAACCTGTACCAGCCGGGCGGCACGACCGCGCGCGTGTCGGGGCGGACCACGACATGGTGCCGCGGACGCGCGTAATGCCTCGGCGCTGCGGCAGCCGAGGCGCACGCTGACATCAGAACAAGTAAAGCCAAGACAGAGCGCATGGCACGGGCTCCTGACGTCCCCGCCGATCATGTGGTCAGCAGAACCTGCTCGCACCATTCATCTGCGCGTCACAACCGGTCACATCGGCGAGATCGCCGGAAAATCCGCCCAATTGCGCCGCAGGCGTTTGGACTCCGTTCACCGATCGCCGCTAGATCAGGGCGGATCCTCCGCGCCGAACATCAGCCATGGCCGACCTCAACGCCGTCCTCACCAGGCTCAACGACCGTCTGCTCCGCCTCGAGGGCGAGCTGTTCGTGCTGCGCTCGCTGGCACGCGCGACGCTGACGGCAGGCGATGATCACGCGGCGCGCATGCGCAAGCTGGTCGAGGCCGCGAAAGTCGCGCTCGACGACGAGGCCAAGCGTCCGCTCGACCAGCCGACGCGCAAATATGTCGATGCGGCAACCGCACTGGTGGAAGAGCTCCTGGTCGAGCCGACCCCGGCGCGGCCGCTGTTCACGGTCATTGACGGTGGCAGGCGCGACTGAACGGTTCAGACAGGAGAAGATGGACCGAGACCCGCGCTTTCGGCCTTCAGCCGGCTGAGGCCTGCCTCGATGATCGCGATCTCCTCGTCGATCTGGCCGATGGGCAGGCTGAAATCATAGCCCGACCTGCTCTTCAGATCGACGGCGAGCCGCTGCCGGTGCATCATCAGCTCGTCGAGGCCACGCCGGTTCTTCAGTCGGACATAGGTGTCGACGATCTGCTCAATCGCGCTGGGCATGAAATCGGTCCCGGCCAAAAAGGCCCGCGCGGCGCACCCACGCCGGCGGGACATTCTCAGGTCGCGGTACGCAATACAAATCCGCGACGGATTCGTCGATACGCCAGGCTGGTTGAGAACGTATTACCATCAGATGATTTCGTGATGCGCTGTGCATTGTTGATAACCCGCGCAAACGCAGCGCGGGTGGTGACAGGACGTCCGGACGTGATATCGGGGGATGACGCAGCTGCGAGACAGATCGGACACCCATGCGCATTACCCTCGTCGGCTCCCGCCATTTCGGCGTGACCACCCTGAACATGCTCCGGGAGCACAGCGTCTCGATCGTGCGGGTCGTGGTGGCCGATGCCGAGGATCGCCTCGCCGCGGCCGCCAGGGCGGCCGGCATCGAGGTGGGGGTCCAGGCCAATCCAAAGCTGGTGGTGGCCTCCGAGATTGGCCCCGATACGGAGCTGATCATCACGGCGCATAGCCACGCCCGGATCGGCAAGGACGCGCTCGCCGCCGCCAAGTATGGCGGGATCGGCTATCACCCTTCGCTATTGCCGCGTCACCGCGGCAAGGCGGCCGTAGAATGGACCATCAAGGAAGGCGATCCCGTCGCCGGCGGCACGATCTACCACCTCGCCGACCGCATGGACGCGGGCGCCATCGCCGCCCAGGACTGGTGCTTCGTAAAAAAGGGCGAGACGGCGCGGGAGCTCTGGGAGCGCGCGTTGGCGCCTCTCGGCCTCAAGCTGCTGGCCGACGTGATCGACTACATCAAGGTTCACAAGGCGCTGCCGGCCAAAGTTCAGGACGAGCAGTTCGCGACCTCGGCACCGAGTCTCTCCTGACGTTTACCCTTAACGTGAGCCCGCGTTGATTCTGCTTCGAAAATCGGAGCCAAGAACCCAAATAAACCATTGTTCCCACAGGAACAATTTTCGATTTGGCATTGCAACAAATTTCCGTCACATTTCGTCCGAATAAACGTCAGCATATCAGACAAGTTCAAGGACGGAATTCATGCGTTTTGGTCGCATTGCGGTGTTCTGTGCCGCCTCAGTTTTCGCCGGCACCCTCGCCGCTCCCGCCTTCGCCCAGGGTCCCTATGACGGCAATTGGCAGGTCACGATCGTGACCAAGAGCGGCTCCTGCGAACCCACCGCAAGCTCCATGCTGACGGTTGCCGACGGCAAGATCACCGCGCCCGGCGCTAACGTTTCCGGCACCATCGGCCGTGAGGGACTTGTGAAAGTTTCGATCAATGGTGCATATGCCAACGGTCAACTCAACGGCAACGCCGGATCGGGGAAGTGGAATGGAGCATCTGCAGGCATACCGTGCAGCGGGCGGTGGGAAGCATCGCGCCAATAAACCAACTGAGGCTCGCGCTAAAGGCCGGCGGCTGCTGATCGCGGCCGCCGTTTTGTTTGCGGCGGCTATCGCCCACACTGAAAGCAAAGCCCAGGCCGGCCCGTTTGCCCCGATGGCAGGCAGCTGGAGCGGCGGCGGTACTGTCATCCTCGATGACGGCTCGACCGAGCGGATCCGGTGCCGGGCCAAATACGCCCCGATCGGTCCGACCATGGAAATGTCGCTGACCTGCGCCAGCGACGCCTACAAGTTCAATCTCGGGGCCAGCGTCAAGGCAGAGGGCAGCGCCATCACCGGCAACTGGTCCGAGGCCAGCCGCAATATTAGCGGCTCGCTCCAGGGCCGCGGCGGTGGCGGAAATTTCGAGGTGGTCGCCTCCGCCGCCGGCTTCAACGCCAATATCGCGTTGAGGACGATCGGCAACAAGCAGACCGTCACGCTGCGCGCCGACAGCCAATTCCGCGGCGCCAACATCTCGATGACGCGCTGAGCCAGATCAGTTTCAAGACCATCGACCCGGCGACCTCGCCGGGTCTTTTTTATGCATTCGGCACGAACGCCGTGACCTCGATCTCGACCTTGGCCCGCTCGTCCACGAGACCGCCGATGTAGAGCAGCGTCGAGGGCGGGAAATTGCGTCCCAGCGTTTCCTTCCAGGCCGCGCCGATGCCGGCCCCGGCGGCCTCATACTCGCTGCGGCTGGTCAGGTACCAGGTCAGGCGGACGATGTGCTCGGGGCCCGCGCCGGCCTCGCCCAGAAGCTTGATGATCCGCTTCAGCGCGGTCGCAACTTGCGCCGCCATGTCGGGCGCGTAGTTGCCGCTCTCGTCGCCGCCGGTCTGCCCGGCCAGCACCACCCAACGCCCCGGCCCGTCGACCACCACGCCATGGGAAAAGCCGCGCGGTTTTTTCCACTCGGCCGGCTGCAAGATGCGCATGAGCGAAGACCTCCCGATTTTCTCGTTGTTCGCTGACGCCTTAGCACACCGAGCTGCATCGCTGCATCCGCAGATTTGACCGTTGCAAACGGCAGCGATGTCGCTGATACCGGCTTTCCCCTCACGTACGATTTCCCGCACTCACACCTATGACCGCGACACCGTCCAAATCGATGGCTGCACTTTGGATGGCCGGCTGGCTAGCGCTGATGCTGGTCATGGCGGTTGCCGGCCGCGAGACCACGAGCGAGCTAAACGTCTTCCAAATCATGGAAGTGCGATCTGTGATCGGGTTGTTTCTGCTTCTGCCGATCATCTACCGCACCGGCGGCTTCAAGGCCATCGCGACCAAACGCCTGCCGCAGCACCTCGCGCGCAACGGAGTCCACTATTTCGCGCAGCTCGGCTGGTTCTACGCGCTGGCGCTGATCGGGATCGGCCAGGTCGTCGCAATCGAATTCACCATGCCGATCTGGACGGCACTGCTGGCCGCAACTTTCCTGTCCGAGCGCATGACCGTCTGGAAGATCGCCGCCGTCGTACTCGGCATCGTCGGCGTGGTCATGATCGTGCGGCCCGCCACCGGCGAGATCAATCCGGGCCAGCTGATCGCGCTTGGGGCCGCGATTGGCTTCAGCATCTCCATGATATTGGCGAAATCGCTGACCCGGACCGAAAGCGCATTGTCGATCCTGTTCTGGATGATCATCGTACAGATGGTCGTCGGCCTGCTACCTACGCTCTACGTCTGGACTTGGCCGTCGGCCTCCATGTGGGGTTGGCTCTTCGTCATCGGGGTCTGCGGCACATTTTCGCACTACTGCCTCGCCAGCGCGCTCCGATACGCGGATGCGACCATCGTGGTGCCGATGGACTTCCTGCGGGTTCCGCTCACGGCAACCGTCGGCTGGCTGTTGTATTCGGAGCGTCTCGACACCTTGACCGTACTGGGCGCGGCGCTGATCCTGTGCGGCAATCTCCTCAATTTAAGGCCGCCATCAGTGGTTCCAGCCCGCGCGCGGTGAACCTCGCGCCGCCTCGCGCGACAAAAACGAAGTGGCCGTGTGATTTGGATCACGTTGGAGAAGGATTCCATCGTGCACATTCGGCCACACAGCAGCGGGTTGAACGCAGCGGACCGCCGTTTTGGTGGCGCGAAGTCGGGCACTTCGTGTAGGTTCGTTGCTAATTTGTTGCTGCCTGCAATTCGATTCTGGGGGATTTCAGAATGCGCTATCTCACCCTCCTCGCTTCGCTGATGTGCATGGCACTGTCGATCAGTGCTGCGAAGGCTGACCGCCGCGTCGCCTTTGTCGTCGGCAACGGCTCCTACAAGAACGTCGCGCAATTGCCGAACCCGCCGATCGACGCCAAGGCGATGGCGGCGACGCTGCGCAATGTCGGCTTCGAGGTGATCGAAGGGTCCAATCTCAGCCGCGACCAGATGACGGAGAAGCTGCTCGATTTCGGCCGCAAGGCGCAGGGCTCCGACATCGCGCTGTTCTATTATGCCGGCCACGGCATTGCCGTCAGCGGCACCAACTATCTCCTGCCTGTCGACGCCGACATCAAGTCGGAGATGGACGTCAAGCTAGGGGCCGCCATCAACATCGACCTGACGCTCGAGCAGACCATGGGCGACGCCAAGGTCAAGCTCGTCTTCCTCGATGCCTGCCGCGACAATCCGTTCGCCGCCAAGATCAAGTCGAACTCGGCGACCCGCAGCGTCAACGTCCAAAGCGGTCTCGCCGAGATGAAGTCCGGCGAAGGCACGCTGATCGCGTTCGCCACCGGCCCTGGCCAGACCGCGCTCGACGGCCAGGAGGGCAACAACAGCCCGTTCACCCGTGCGCTGATCGACAACATCACCAAGCCCGGCGTCGAGATTCAGCAGGCGATGACGTCGGTGCGCGCCCAGGTCAATGAAGAGACCCGCAAGGGCCAACTGCCGTGGGGCCACACCAACCTGACCGGCTCAGTCTACCTCAACCAGGCCCCGGCAACGCAAGTTGCCAACGCGGCGCCGACCGCGGCCGGCACCGTGCCGGCGGCAACCGGCGGCGGCTCGGACGGTGTCGAGCTCGAATATTGGCGCTCGGTGAAGGAGTCCAACAAGCCGGAAGAGCTTAACGCCTATCTCGCCGCCTATCCGAACGGTCAGTTCAAGGCGCTGGCGCTGGCACGCCTTGCCGCGATCAAGAGCGGCCCCTCGACCGCGACCCGCACGCTCAACGCTGGTATCGATCCCGCGACCTTTACCGACGAGGCCACTCAGCTCACCGAAGACCAGATCGGCCTCGACAAGAACCAGCGCCGCGACGTGCAGCGTCGCCTCACCGGCCTCGGCTTCGACACCAAGCAGACCGGCGTGTTCAGCGACGAGACCCGCGCCGTGCTCAAGCGCTGGCAAGCAGCGCGCGGCTATCCTTCGTCCGGCTACCTCAATAAGCACCAGCACAAGGCCCTGCTCTCGGAGATCGTAGCCGCACCGCCGACCGCCAGCGATAACAGCCAGAAAGCGGCTCGGCGCGCCAGTGCCCCGCCACCCAGCAGCGCGCCGGCACCGGCTCCCCAGCGTAGCAGCCCCGGCGATGCTGCCGGCGCAGCCTTCGTGGGTGGCGTCGTCGGCGGTATGATGGGCGGCATGTTCCGCCGCTGAGGCAGGACTGCAGCTTCAAAACAAAAGCCCGGCTCGCGCCGGGCTTTTTCTTTGGTACGACGGTGTCGCAGCATGCTCCGTCATTGCGAGGAGCCCTTGCGACGAAGCAATCCAGGGCTGTCACCGTGGAAAGATTCTGGATCGCGTCGCGGAGCCTGTCATCGGGCCGCGCTTCGCGCGGACCCGTTGGCTCGCAATGACGACGTTGGCTACGACTTCCCCGCAGCCTTCCGCAGCGCCTCGTTGATACGATCCTGCCAGCCCGGCCCGCCCTCCTGGAAGAACTCCAGCACGTCCTGGTCGATACGCAGCGTGACCTGCTCCTTGACGCCGGGAACGGCGGTTTGCTTGGGCGGCGCCACGGCGACCTTGGCCGTCACCTTCTTGAATGCCGCCTCGGCTTCCGTTCTGGCATCGCCCAGCGTACGCGGCCGCCTCGGTTGATCCGCCATGTCCTAGATTCCCTCAAATAGAGCCGTGGAAAGATACCGCTCGGAGAAGGACGGCACCACCGCCAGGATGGTTTTTCCCGCAGCTTCTGGCCGCTTGCCGATCTGGAGTGCCGCCGCGATCGCGGCGCCCGAAGAGATGCCGCCCGGAATGCCCTCATGCCGCGCCAGCGCGCGCGAGGCCTCGATTGCCGTCGTCGAATTGATCTTCACGATCTCGTCGATCACGGAGCGATCGAGGATGTCGGGAACGAAGCCGGCGCCGATGCCCTGGATCTTGTGCGGGGTGTGCTGGCCGCCTGAGAGCACCGGGCTCTCCTCCGGCTCGACCGCCACCACCCGCAAGGAAGGTTTGCGCGGCTTCAGCACCTGGCCGACACCTGTGATGGTGCCTCCGGTGCCGACACCGGCGACGAAGACATCGATGTTGCCGGCCGTGTCATTCCAGATCTCTTCCGCCGTGGTGCGGCGGTGCACCTCGGGGTTGGCGAGATTCTTGAACTGCTGCGGCATCACCGAGTTCGGCGTCGTCTTCAACAGTTCTTCCGCAGCGGCAATGGCGCCGTTCATGCCTTGGGCTGCCGGCGTCAGCACCAGTTCCGCACCGAGAAAGGCCAACATCTTGCGCCGCTCGATCGACATCGACTCCGGCATCACCAGTTTGAGCCGGTAGCCGCGCGAGGCCGCGACGAAGGCAAGCGCGATTCCGGTATTGCCGGAGGTCGGCTCGATCAGCACGGTGTCGGGCTTAATGATGCCCGCCTTCTCCATGGCGATGATCATGGCCGCACCGATGCGGTCCTTCACGCTCGCGGCCGGATTGAAATATTCAAGTTTTGCCAAAATGGTCGCGTTCACGCCGTGCATGCCGGGCAGTCGTTGCAACCGCACGATCGGCGTGTCGCCAAAAGCCTCGACGATCGAGTCATAGATCCGGCCGCGGCCGGGTTGGTGCGCTGCACCCGTCTTGGACGACGCGTCCATGATGAACTCCCTGTGGCAACAATCTGCGCTTTCACAGTCTCGCGCAGTTACGGACAGCTTGCAGCGACACGCAAGCGACAATGCGGCACATGTTAAATACGCTGCATCGCAAAATCGCATGAGCTGCAAATATCAGAAAACCAACGCATTTGTGTTGCGACCTCGTCAACTGATTCTGCTTATGTTAGACTTAGGTCTCAAAGCAGGGAGGTCACCACGATGTCGGCAGTTGCTGAAGTGTTGTCGACCGTCGCGCTGAACCGCTATCCGCGTTGCAGCGAGTTGCCTACCTGTCCGGTCTGCGCCGACTCCATGGTCGCCGCCGAAGCATCTGCCTACATCTCCGACCACGTGATCAGCTATCTCTGGACCTGTGACAATTGCGGCTATGGCTTCGTGACCAAGCATGCCGTCAAGCAGCGCTTCGTCTGCAATTAATATCTAGCGCGGGGCTATGTCGCCCCTCGTCCAGTCCTCGCGCGTACGCTGATAGAACTCCTCGAACCTTCCCTGTGCGACCGCGTCCCTGATGCCCTGCATCAGGGATTGGTAATAGGCGACATTGATCTCGGACAGCAGCATCGCCCCCAGCGTCTCGCCCGCCTTGACGAGATGATGCAGATAGGCGCGCGCGCAGCTCCGCGTCGACGGCCATGAGCTCTCTTCATCGAGCGGACGCGGATCGTCGGCGTGGCGCGCGTTGCGCAAATTGACCTGGCCGAAGCGCGTGAAGGCGACGCCGTGACGGCCATTGCGGGTTGGCATCACGCAATCGAACATGTCGATGCCGCGCTTGACTGCCTCGAGGATGTCGTCGGGCGTGCCGACGCCCATGAGGTAACGCGGCCGCTCTCTCGGCAGCAATGGTGCGGTCTCGTCAATCATCGCCAGCATCACCGCCTGCGGCTCGCCGACGGCAAGGCCGCCGATCGCATAGCCGTGGAAGCCGATCTCGACCAGCCCTTGCGCGCTGGCATGGCGAAGCTGCGGTACGTCGCCACCCTGCACGATGCCGAACAGCATGTAACCGGCGGGCGCGCTCGTGAAGGCCCGCTTGCTGCGCTCGGCCCAGCGCAGCGACAGGCGCATCGCCCGCTCGATGTCGTCACGCTCAGCCGGCAGCCGCACGCATTCGTCCATCTGCATGGCGATATCGGAGCCGAGGAAGCGCTGCACCTCGATCGAGCGCTCCGGCGACAGCTCGACCTTAGCGCCGTCGATATGCGAGCGGAAGGTGACGGCGTGCTCGCTGACTTTGCGCAGATCCGCCAGCGACATCACCTGGAAGCCGCCGGAATCCGTCAGCATCGGCCCGTTCCAACCGGTGAATGTCTGCAAGCCACCAAGCGCCGCAATCCGCTCGGCCCCGGGGCGCAGCATCAGATGGTAGGTGTTGCCGAGCACGATATCGGCGCCGGCGTCGCGCACCTCGCGCCAGTGCATGCCCTTCATGGCGCCCGCGGTGCCGACCGGCATGAACGCCGGCGTCCTGACCACGCCATGCGGCGTGGTCAGGCGCCCGGTGCGCGCGGCGCCATCGGTGGCGAGCAATTCAAAGTGATTTGGAAGATCATTGTCGGGATTCATGGCGGTGCTTATTGCGTGTCGGAGAAGGCCGATCAACCCGCGCGAACCACGCCAAGGCTGGCTTGTGCCTCAGACTGGGACACAATTGGAGCGGATATTGGTGCCCTGTCCTTGTTAAACAAAACGATACAGTGTAGTTTTATCTTGGGGGCTGGACGAGATTGCCGCGGCAAATTTGCCGGCGGCGGTATAAGCGTGATCGCCAGCCACCGACGATGCCCCTCCCTTCAAGTTCGACCGATATTCCCGGCCTCTCGCAGGGCTGGATAAGGCGGATAGGCGCCCGCCTGGCCGGAGTCCTGGTCCTGACGTGCAACCTGGCGCTCGGTGCCTGCACGTCCCTGCCCCGCACGCCCTATACGGCCGCCGAAGCCAGCACATCGCGTGTGCTCGATATCGATGGCCTCCGGCGCTACGCCGATGAGCCCGTCACGAAATTCAGCTTCGAGAAGGACACCGCGACCAAAACCTATCTGGCGCTATCCGGCGGCGGTGCCGACGGCGCCTATGGCGTCGGCGTGCTGAACGGCTGGACCGCAGCCAGAACCCGTCCCACCTTCTCGGTCGTCTCGGGCGTCAGCACCGGCGGCCTGATCGCGCCGTTTGCGTTCCTCGGCTCGCAATATGACGACACGCTGAAGGAGGTCTACACCAGCGGCATCGCGGAGAGTCTGCTGAACGATCCCAGCATCATGCGGGTGCTGTTCGGATCCGGCCTGTTCGGCAACACGCGGCTGCGCGAGCTCGTCGCCCGCTATGTCGGGCCCGAGATCATGGCGCAAGTCGCGCGCGAAAATGCCAAGGGCCGGAAGCTATTGGTGGTGACGACCGATCTCGACACCCAGCGGACCGCGATCTGGGACATGGGCAAGATCGCCGCGGTCGGAACACCCGAGGCGCTAAAACTGTTTCGCGACGTGATGGCGGCTTCCGCCAGCATTCCCCTGGTGTTTCCGCCGATCATGATCGACGCCGAAGGCCAGGGCCGCAGGTTTCAGGAGATGCATGTCGATGGCGGCGTGACGGCGCCGGTGCTGACGCTGCCGGAAGCCCTGCTCTTCCAGGGCAGCCGCCTGCCGGGCAACGCGAAGATGGACATCTACATCCTCGTCAACAAGAAGATCGAACGCAATTTCGAGCTGGTCTCCAACAGCACCATCGACGTCGCCTCGCGCAGCCTGTCGTCGATCACTCAGTCGCAGACGCGCTCGATCATCTTCTCGACCTATGATTTCGCCAAGCGCAACCGCCTGGGCTTCCATCTCTCCTACATCGCGCGCGACTATCCGACGGCGCCCTCGGAAGGGTTCGATACTGCCTATATGCGGGCGCTGTATCAGTACGGATATGACAAGGCGGCGTCCGGCCAGGCCTGGACATCGACGCTTCCGTGATTCCTCGTGACGGAACGAGGCCATACGGAAACCGTTGACGATACGGCCAATTCGGCCAGATTCGCGATGACGCCCCCGCTCCTGCGCGATATAGAGCGAATGACTGATATCACGACCGCGCAGGAATCATTGGGCATGGGATTGACTGCGACCAAGACAAGAACCGCCGCGCCACGGCGCGAGGTGCCGAAATCGCGCGGCGGCCGGCCGACGAAAACCGCCGCGATCGAGCGCGACCAGCGGCTGATCGAGGTCGCTACCCGCCTGTTCCTGGATCGCGGCTTCGATGCAACCTCGCTCGACGCCGTCGCGGAAGCGGCCCGGGTGAGCAAGCCCACCGTTTATTCCCGCTATGGCGACAAGCGCGGCCTGTTTGCGGCCGTGCTGAGGCGCGAGATCGCGCGCTGGCTTGCGCCGCTATCGGCGGCCGCGGAGACGCAGCTCTCCAGCGCCGCGAACATCTCGGTGGAGCAGCGTCTGGTCGAGATCGGACGCGAGATGCTCACATTCACCTGCGGTCCCGACGCCGTCGCCTTCAGCCGCATGATGACGTCACAGGCCATCAACTTCCCTGACGTCGCCAAACTCGGCAAGGAGGAAGGCTGGCTCAAGGCCGTCGCCACCACGGCGCGCTTCTTCGACCACCTGGTGGAACAAGGCGCACTCGATGTCGAAGACACCACCATTGCAGCCGAGGTGTTTCTCGACGTCGTCGTCGGTCACACCCACCGCATGGCGACGTTCGGAACGGCGCTGGAGATGAAGGCCGCGGAAAAGCGGATGCGGGCGGCGATCAAGCTGTTCCTGGCCGGCGCTCTGGGACCTGCCGACCGCATCCAGAGCGCCGCAAAGAGCACGCAGCGGCGCCCGTCCCGCTGACAATTCCGTGAGCGCGCGATCTATCCCCGGGGAAACACGGCCTCGCCATTTGACCAAAATAAAACGATACGGTATGGTTTAGTTACAAGGTGAGGCGGACCGCTTTTTTCACCAGCCCCAAAGAGGTCCGTCCCGCTTCGATCGTCGTGCCGGGTACAGCCCGATGCGGCGTTCCGCGGCCGACCGATGCCCAAGGTCGGCCGCGAATTCTTTACCATCATCCGGCACATTCGCTGGCCGAGGGTTTCGAGCATGACGACAGCCAAACGATGGACCTCGCAACTGCTTGCGATCGCCTTGCCCGCGCTGCTCCTCGCCGCACCGGCACAGGCGATTGTGACCGCGGGCACGCCGACCGCGCTTCACAGCGACACAGATGGTGATGCCGAAGCGGACCGCCAGGCGGTCAGCCGCGAGATTGAGCGCTTCCGCAGCTCGTCGATCTCGATCAGCCAGGCCATGGCAATCGCGGAAGGCCGGCACGCCGGCGCCACGACGGCGGATGTGAGTTTCGATGGAGCTTCGGGCGTCCCGGTCTACCGGGTGAAGACCCTGCACAACGACCGGATCTGGCGCCACACCATCAATGCTTCGACCGGCGAGCTCGTCGGCGGCGAAGCCGCCCTCCCCCTGGCCGAGCTCGACCTTGAGGACCGCAGCAACCTCGCAGCGCTCGGTGCGATCAGGCACCGCCTCGCGGATGCCGTGCGCGTCGCCGAACGCGCGGCCTCTGGCAAGGCGATCAGCGGCGGGCTGGTGCGCGAACGCGGCCGGCTCAATTTCGCGATTGTCGTGATCAGTGGCGACGACCTCAAGGAAGTCATCCTGGAGCCGCCGGGCGCACGGGCCAAATAGCGACAGGCCCCGGCATCGACCGGGGCGAAAAGCCATTGACGGCTGCAAGACTCTCCCGCATAAGTCGCCGCCATGTTCACGACCACCAAACGCACGACCAAAACCACCACGGCCTCAGGGGCCCGGGGAGGCGTGCGCGCGTAGGTCGTCGACTTAAACGCATCAGCTCTACCGAAGCCCCGCCCTCGATGGTCCGGGGCTTTTTTGTTGTCTAAATTCTCAATGCAAATGGAGGACAAAGTGAGTAACGATCCCGTCGTCGCGATTGTCGGCGTCACCGGTGCGGTGGGCGCCGAATTCATCGCCACCATGGACAAGCGCGGCTTTCGCGTCGGTAAGCTCAAGGCGCTGGCCAGCGCCCGCTCGGCCGGCAGGACGGTGTCGTTCCGCGGGCAACAGGTCGTCATCGAGGAATTGACCGAGCGTTCCTTCGAGGGCGTCGACATCGCCCTGTTCTCCGCCGGCGGCAGCATCTCCAAGAAGTTCGCACCGATCGCGGTCAAGGCCGGCGCGGTCGTGGTCGACAACTCTTCCGCCTTCCGCATGGACCCGAACGTGCCGCTGGTGATCCCCGAGATCAACGCGAACCGCATCCGCGATCACAAGGGCATCATCGCCAACCCGAACTGCGCCGCGATCACCGCGCTGGTGCCGCTGTGGCCGATCCACCAGAAGAACCGCATCAAGCGCGTCATCATCGCGACCTACCAGGCGGCCAGCGGCGCCGGGGCTGCGGCGATGGAGGAGCTGGTCGAATCCACCCGCGCCAATCTCAATGGGCAGGTCTATACGCCCAAGGTGATGCCGCACCCCTACGCCTTCAACCTCTTCAACCACAACACGGCGGTCGACCCTGACACCGGCTACAACGACGAAGAGACCAAGGTCATCAAGGAGACCCGCAAGATTTTCGAGGACGAAACCATTGCAGTCGGTGTCACCTGCGTGCGCGTGCCGGTGCTGCGCGCTCATTGCGAGGCCATCACCTTCGAATGCGAGAAGCCGATCACCGAGGACCAGGTCCGCGCCATCATGGCGCAGGCGCCCGGCGTCAAGGTCGTCGACGACCGCGCCAAGAACTACTTCCCGATGCCAATCGATGCTTCGGGCCAGGACGACGTCCTGGTCGGCCGCATCCGCAAGGATCTCAGCGACGCCAGCGGCCATTCGATCTCGATGTTCGTGGCGGCGGATCAGCTCCTCAAGGGCGCGGCACTCAACGCGGTGCAGATCGCCGAGCTCTTGCCGCAGCGGGTGATGGCGTAACCGGTATCGTAGGGTGGGCAAAGGCGCGCAGGCGCCGTGCCCACCACTTCCCTCGCGCAATCAGGAAAGATGGTGGGCACGCTTCGCTTTGCCCACCCTACCGCTACGGCTCTGCCCGAAACAACAAGCATGCATCCCCGTACGAATAAAACCGGTAGCCAGTCGCGATGGCGTGCGCATACGCTCGCTTCATCGTCTCCAGGCCCGAGAACGCCGACACCAGCATAAACAGCGTCGACCGCGGCAAATGGAAATTGGTCAGCAGGATATCGACCGCGCGGAAGCGATAGCCGGGGGTGATGAAGATCGACGTGTCCGCCGCAAACGGCTGGATGCTGCCGTCCTCCGCGGCGGCGCTTTCCAGCAGCCGCAGTGACGTGGTGCCGACGGCGACGATGCGGCCGCCGTTCTTGCGCGCGGTGTTGAGCCGCTCTGCCGTCTCGGCCGAGATCGTGCCCCACTCGGGGTGCATCTTGTGGCCTTCGGTATCGTCCACCTTGACCGGCAGGAAGGTCCCTGCCCCGACATGCAGCGTGAGCCGGTTGATGCCGACGCCGTGGTCGCGCAGCGCCCGCTCCAGCGCCGGGGTGAAATGCAGCCCAGCCGTCGGCGCAGCGACGGCGCCTTCGTTCGCCGCGAACATAGTCTGGTAGTCGGCGAGATCCTGGTCGTCTGGCGTGCGCTTGGAGGCGATATAGGGCGGCAGCGGCGGGCTGCCGAGATCGGCGATGGCCTGGTCGAGCGCGGGCCCGTGGAACGAGAACGATAGCGTCACCTCGCCTTCACTGCCCTTGGCTTCGACCTCGGCGTCGAGATGGCCGAGCAGGCAGACCTTGCCTTCATTGCCAAAGCGGATGCGGTCGCCGGCTGTGAGCTTCTTCGCCGGCTTCACCAACGCCTGCCAGCGCGAGCCGTCGAGGCGCTTGATCAGTGTCGCCTCGATCCTCGGCTCGGTCTCACGCCCGATGCGACGGCCCCTCAGCTGCGCCGCGATCACCTTGGTGTCGTTGACGACGAGCTGGTCGCCTGGCTTCAGCCATTGCGGCAGGTCGGAAATGGTCTGATCGCGCAACGCGCCATTCTCGACGACCAGCATCTTCGCGGAGTCGCGCGGGCTCGCCGGGCGCAACGCGATGCGCTCGGGCGGCAGGTCGAAATCGAAGAGGTCGGTGCGCATGTCTCAGAACTTGTCATCGCCCGCGCAGGCGGGCGATCCAGTACTCCGATCGTAGCCGCAATCGCCGCTGGTGATTACTGGATGCCCCGCCTGCGCGGGGCATGACACCGACAAATCCGCTTACTCCTTATCCGCCGCCATCCGCGCCTTGACGATCTTGTCGGGGTTCTGCACGGGCTCGCCGCGCTTGATCTTGTCGACGTTCTCCATGCCCTCGGTGACCTTGCCCCACACCGTGTACTGGTTGTCGAGGAAGCGGGCGTCGTCGAAGCAGATGAAGAACTGGCTGTCGCCGGAGTCGGGGTTGGCGGCGCGCGCCATCGAGGCGGTGCCGCGCACATGCGGCTCCTTGTTGAACTCGGCCTTCAGCTTCTTGCCGGAGCCGCCGGTGCCGGTGCCCTGCGGGCAGCCGGTCTGCGCCATGAAGCCGTCGATCACGCGATGGAATACGATGCCGTCGTAAAAGCCCTCGCGGACCAGCTCCTTGATGCGCGCGACATGACCGGGCGCCAGATCAGGCCGCATCTCGATGGTGACGGGGCCCTGCGTGGTCTCGAGGATCAGGGTGTTTTCGGTGACGCTCATGCTCGTCTCTCTTGCGTTGGGGGTGAAGTCTTCCGGGTGCGGAACTGGATCGCGAATGGACGCCCCGCAGCAGCGCCAGCCATTGCATCGGTAAATGGCACCGGCGTGCAGCGTTGCAACGTTTCCATCACTGCGATCCGGTATTGCAGCCGGTCATTGTCGGAGGCCTCCGCGGATTCGTAGCTAATCCGCGGATGGCCCAGAATGTTTCCGGCCCGGTTAAAGCTCACGACGACGGTAATGTCGAGGGGGCGCGCCTTGGCCGGCGGCGGCGGCTTCCAGCAGGTGCGCAGATGCCGGAAAATGTCCTGGATGGTGTTGACCTGCGCGTTTTCGGCGGCCGCACTGGGGATGCCGAGCAGCAGCATCGCGGCAACCAGCACAAGCTTGCCACCGCGGCGCGCCATCGTCCTCTCCTACTTGATGTCGGATGCGACTTGCACCTTCACCATCTTGTCGGGATCGGTGACGGTGCCGCCGGCCGAGCCGGGCGGTGCCTTCTTCAGCTTGTCGACGACGTCCATGCCCTGCACGACCTCGCCAATCACCGTGTACTGGTTATCGAGGCTGCCGCCGTCGGCGAACATGATGAAGAACTGCGAGTTGGCGCTGTCGACGCTGTCACCGCGCCGCGCCATCCCGACGATGCCGCGTGCAAAGTGCACCTTGGAGAATTCCTGCTTCAGGTTCGGATATTTCGAGCCGCCGGTGCCGTTGCCGTTCTGGCCGTCGCCGGTCTGCGCCATGAAGCCGTCCATCACGCGGTGAAACGGCACGTTGTTGTAGAAGCCCTCACGCGCAAGCTGCTTGATGCGCTCGGCGTGCTGGGGCGCGATGTCGGTCCTGAGCTTGATGACGATGCGGCCCTTGGTGCTGTCGATGACGATGGCGTTGGCCTTGTCGAGGTTCGCCGGCAATTGCTGCGCCGCCGCCGGCACCGCGAACACGAGCGCGGCAAGAACTGCGAGAATTCGGATCATGACAACTCCGGTCAGATGAGAGAGGAAGCGCGCCGTTATCAGGCGAATTTTGCCTTGAGCTGTGCCGCAACCAGCGGCGGGACGAAGGCCGAGACGTCTCCGCCCATGCCGGCGATCTGGCGCACCAAAGTGGCGGTGATCGGGCGAACCATGGGAGAGGCCGGCAGGAAGACCGTATGCACCTCCGGCGCCATGGCCTCGTTCATGCCGGCAAGCTGCATCTCGTAATCGAGGTCGCTGCCGTCGCGCAGGCCCCGGATCATGATGGTCGCGCCGTGCTTGCGCGCCGAGGTGACCGACAGATCGTCAAAGGTCACCGCTTCGAACACGCAACCGGCCTGGGCCGCCACCGGCCCGCAGACGTCGTGCAGCATCTTCAGCCGCTCCTCGGTCGAGAACAGCGGCTTCTTGCCGGGGTGGACCCCGATCGCGACAACCAGCCTGTCGCACAGCGAAACGCTGTGCCGGACCACGTCCAGATGGCCGTTGGTGATGGGGTCGAAGGAACCGGGATAGAAGGCGATGCGCGGCATGACCTCCTCCTACCGCGCCCGGCCCGGGCCGGCAAGCCGGGCGGGTTCCCTGGCGGTTTTTCCGCAAAACCATGTCGGAATCCCCCGAATTGTTTCGTCCTGGGGGCGGCCACGAAACAAACGGCGCAGCAACGAAACCATTTCCCGCTCCGGCGAAGACGTCTGGAAACTGGCCATGGTTACTTATCCAGCCAACGAATGACGGGCCGCACACAAGGCGCAGCGGCCGCATCACAGGGGACTGTCAATGATCAAGGCTCTTTCGGCGATTGCCATCTCTGCATGTGTTGCTGCCGCCCTCACCCTGCTGCCCGGCTTCGCCCCGACGGTCGAAGCCAGCGTGCCGCAGCCGCTGGCCAAGAGCGACCGGCTCGACATCCGCAGCATCGGCAAGGACTGCTCGCAGCAGGCCTGGCCGAACTTCGAAGCCTCGTGCCTGCGCCGCGCCGGCACCAAGGCCGATGTCCGTGAGGCACGCCTCGTGACCGCCGATCGGACCCCGTAGTCGGATCTGTCAGCTTCGCGTCAGCTAGTCCGCTATAGACCCAACACAACCCCATGGATATTTGCGACGTCTCGTCGCAGACTGCATGACGCTCGCGCCCGTCGGAATGGCCCGCCGGGCGCGTTTCCATCGGGGGTCGCCATTGTCCAGTACGCCCGCACTCGCCTCCGGCCACCATCCCGATCCGCTGCCGCTTGCCATGACCATGGGCGCCCTCGGGGTGGTCTATGGCGATATCGGCACCAGCCCCCTCTATGCCCTGAAGGAAGCCGCCAAGGCGGCTGCCCATGGCGGCACATTAAGTCACGATGCTGTCCTGGGGGTTGCCTCGCTGATCCTCTGGGCGCTGCTGCTGATCATCTCGCTGAAATACGCGCTGCTGATCCTGCGCGCGGACAACCGCGGCGAAGGCGGCATCGTCGCGCTGCTGGCGCTGCTGCATGCCCGCAACGCCCAGCCCGGCACCTGGCGGGCGCATCTGCTGGTCGTCGGCCTCGTCGGCGCCGCCTTGCTCTACGGCGACGGCGCGATCACACCCGCGATCTCCGTGCTCAGCGCCATCGAAGGCCTCAAGGTCGACGCCCCCTCGCTTGCGCCCGTCGTCGTACCCGTGACCATCGCCATCCTGATCGGCCTGTTCATGATGCAGAAGCAGGGCACCGGCTTCATCGGCCGCATCTTCGGCCCGGTGATGCTGACCTGGTTCGTCGTGCTGGCCGCGCTTGGCATCCACGGCATCGTCAAGGCTCCTGCGGTGCTGGCGGCGCTGAGCCCGTTCTATGCCTTCGACTTCCTGATCCACCAGGATTTCCATGTCTCCTTCGGAATTCTCGGCGCGGCCTTCCTGGCGGTGACCGGGGGCGAAGCCATGTATGCCGACATGGGGCATTTCGGCCGGTTCCCGATCCGGCTCGCCTGGTTCGCGGTGTGCCTGCCCGCGCTGGTGCTGAACTATTTCGGCCAGGCCGCGCTCTTGATCACCGATCCCGCCATGATCGAGAATCCGTTCTTCCAGCTCTGCCCCGACGCCCTGCACTATCCGCTCGTCGCCTTCTCGGCGGTCGCCACCGTGATCGCTTCGCAGGCGATCATCTCCGGCGTGTTCTCGCTGACCCAGCAATCGATCCAGCTCGGCTTCCTGCCGCGCATGCTGATCCGTCACACCACGAGCGCTGCGATCGGACAGATCTATGTGCCGCTGGTGAATTGGCTGCTCGCCGCCGCGACGCTGGGAGCGGTCCTGAGCTTCGGCACGTCCGACGCGCTCGCCGGCGCCTACGGCATCGCGGTGTCGCTGCTGATGGCGATCACCACGCTGCTCGCAGCTCTGGTGGCGATCCAATGGGGCTATTCGCCCTGGCTTGTGGTTGCCGTGAACGGCGCCTTCTTCGTGATCGACGTGATCTTCTTCTCGGCCAATTCGATCAAGTTGTTCGAGGGCGGCTGGTTTCCGCTGCTGCTCGCCGGCCTCGTCGCGTTCCTGATGCTGACTTGGCGCGCCGGCGTGAAGCTGGTCGAGGCGGCCCGCGCGCGGCTGCGCCAGCCCGAGGAGGACCTGATCGAGACGGCCATCAACAAATGCCGCGCCAGGCTGCCCGGGACCGCCGTGTTCCTGGCCTCCGCGCAGCGCGGCGTGCCGCTGGCGTTGACCCAGTTCGTCAAGCACAACCGCGTGCTGCACGAACGCGTGCTGCTGGTCACCGTGCTGATCGAGGAGTCTCCGCACATTCCCGACGACGAACGCGCCGAGATCATCGACATCATCCCCGGCATCACCCGCGTGATCCTGCATTATGGCTTCATGCAGAACCCCACGATCTATGAGGGACTGAAGCTTACTTGCCGCCAGGGCAAGCTGCCCGGCATCGACCTCTCCGACATTACCTACTACGTCGGCCGCGAGACCATTATCCCGAGCGAGGACATCCCGGGCATGTGGGTCTGGCGCGAAGGCGTGTTCGCCTTCCTCCAGCGCAACGCAGAACGCTCCGCCGCGTTCTTCGGCGTGCCGACCAAGCAGGTCGTCGAGTTCGGCACGGAGCTCGAGATTTAGCCGACGCGCTGCGCGCATCGCGTGGCGAGAATGCGCGCAGCGATGCCCCACCGGCACTGGCTGCGACAAGACCCGCGCTGACGAGCATGCCGGCGCGCCGGGCGCTGGAGGCGTTGGCTTCAGCAAAACAGCGTCCGCTGCCCGGCGAATTGGAACCAGGTGGATCGCCTTCGGTTGGTTCCGGCGAGATCAATCCTGGGCCGGTGCTCCCCATGAACCCTGGCGCCAACGTCACATTCAGCAACTTGCGCGCTGTCGTCATCCTGATCGTGGTCGCCTTCCATTCGGCCCTTCCCTACCTCGCCTCTCAGCCGCCGCATCCGTTCGCCTTCGACGCGCCGCCCTATCGGTGGATCGCGTTTCCGATCATCGACCGCGAGCGCTGGTTCGGGCTGGACCTGTTCTGCGCATGGCAGGACGTCAGCTTGATGTCCCTGATGTTCCTTTTGGCGGGCCTGTTCACCCCGCACGGCCTCATCCGCAAGGGCGCTGCCGCCTATCTCGCGGAGCGGTGGTGGCGAATTGGATTGCCCTTCGTCCTGGCGGTCGCCCTTCTCAGTCCGGTGGCGTACTACTCCTCATATCTGACGACCGCGACCGACCCATCGCCTGCGGCATTTTGGCAGCACTGGCGCGCTTTGCCGATGTGGCCCGCGGGCCCGCAATGGTTCTTGTGGCAGCTTCTGTTGCTCAGCGGCCTGGCCGCTGCACTGCATGAACTGATGCCATCATGGCCACGGGCTGCGAGCCTGATCGTCGCCCGGTGCGACGATCGTCCGCTGCTGTTCTTTGCAGGCCTCACAATTCTGTCGGCACTGGCCTATGTCCCGCTTGCGATGATCTTTACGCCCTGGGAATGGACATTTTTCGGCCTATTGTCTTTCCAGCTAAGCCGCCCGCTGCACTATCTCCTCTATTTCTCCGCGGGATTTGCCATCGGCAGCTACGGCTGTGATCGCAGTATCTTCCGCATCGACGGCCCACTCGCGCGCCACTGGCCCACCTGGGTTGCCGCAGCATGTGCCTGCTTTGCACTGTGGGGCGGGCTGACCTCGCTGACGATGCCGGATTGGAATGCCAGCCCGCCCGCATACCGTCTCGCCGCGGCTTTCGCCTTTCCCCCTGCATGCGCAACAGGCGTGATCGCTTTCGTGGCCAGTTCGCTGGCATTGTTGCGTCGCCGCTCGGCGCTCGCCGATAGTCTTTCGACCAATGCCTACGGCATTTACCTCACGCATTACCCGTTCGTGCTGTGGCTGCAATATGCGCTGCTCGGCACGAGACTGAATGCCGTCGCCAAAGCCGCGTTCGTCCTCATCGTGGCACTGGCTCTGAGCTGGGCCGCGAGCGGATTCCTCGCCGCAGGCGTCAGACTGCTGGTGCACCGGCATTCCGGACTCCCGGGCAAGGGCGCTATCTCAGATCAACCTCGATGACGGAACGTCCATGTCACTGGTCCCGACGCTCGCGGCCCGCAATCTCTTCCACGATCGCCTGCGTTTTGCCGCGACACTCGTAGGCATCGTATTTTCGGTCGTCCTGGTGATGATCCAGATGGGCCTGTTCCTGGGCTTCGGTCGCATGGTGACAACGATGATCGACCATACGTCAGCCGATCTCTGGGTGCTGCCGAAGGGAGCGAAATGCTTTGAGGATCCTTCGCTGCTGGATGCGAAGCTGCGCGACAAGGTCGCATCCGTCGATGGCGTCGCCTCGGTGGTCCCGCTAGTCATCGGCTTCTCGGACTGGCGCCTCGAGAGCGGCGAGTTGACACCCATCTTTGTTGTCGGCGCCGATTTGCGTGATGGAAGCCTGAGACCATGGAACGTGGTCGAGGGTGACGTTCGCGCGCTGTCGCAAAATGGAGCCGTGGTCGTCGACCGCTCCTACTACGATCGCCTCGGCGTCTCAAAAATCGGATCAACGGCCGAGATCCGCGGCCGCCGCGTGAAGGTCGTGGCCTTGACCGATGGCATCCGCTCATTCACCACGACGCCCTATGTCTTCGTCGACCTGAAAAACGCTCGCACCTACACCGGAGCCTTTCCCGATCGCGCCAGCAACCTCCTGGTTCGCCTCAAGCCCGACGCCGACCGCGACACGGTTCTTAAGGCCGTTCGAGCTCAGGTTGGTGAACACGAGGTGCTTACGACGGATGAATTCCGCAGCCGTAGCCGCTCGTTCTGGCTGTTCGGGACCGGCGCCGGCGCTGCGCTGTTTGCCGGCGCATTGCTGGGAGTAATCGTCGGCACCGTCATCGTCGCGCAAACACTCTATTCGAGCACCAAGGATCACCTCAGTGAATTCGCCACCCTGCGGGCAATGGGTTCGTCGAATGGATATATCTACAGGGTCATCATCTATCAGGCGCTCCTCAACGCGATCATCGGCTTCATCATTGCGACCGCGATCGGCGCTGTCGTTGTGGAGATGACTGCCAAGAGCGCGTTGCCCATCGTCATCACGCCGTGGCTGATTGCAGCCCTGTTCGTGCTGACGGTCGTGATGTGCGTAGCGTCGGCGATCGGCGCAATCGTGCGTGTGGTGCGGATCGATCCAGCAACGGTATTCATGCGATGAACGAAATCATCATTGAGGCCACCGCGATCAAGAAAACGCTTGGGCGTGGCGCGGGCGAGGTGAAGGCGCTGCGCGGGATCGACCTCACGCTGCGACGCGGCGAGTTCACACTGCTGATGGGGCCGTCGGGCAGCGGCAAGACGACGCTGCTGCTCGTGCTCGGATGCATGCTGGCACCAAGTTCGGGCGCGCTCACCGTGTGCGGTACGCCCACGTCGGGCGTCGACAAGGAGGGACTGGCCAGAATCAGGCGCGACCATATCGGCTTTGTGTTCCAGTCCTATCATCTGTTTCCGACGCTCACCGCTGCACAGAACGTGCAACTCGCCCTCGACATCCGTCATGAGCGTGGACGCAAGGCCAGGAAACGGGCGCAGGAAGCACTGAACCTGGTTGGTCTGGAGCAGAAGGCCGATACCTTGCCGGGCGAGCTCAGCGGCGGTGAGCAGCAGAGGGTCGCGATCGCGCGAGCCTTTGTCGCCAATCCCTCGGTCATTCTCGCCGACGAGCCAACTGCCGCGCTCGACGGCAATAACGGGCGAAGCATCATGCGGATTCTCGCCGATGCAGCCCATCAGCGCGAGCGCGCCGTGCTCGTCGTGACGCATGATCCGCGGGTCATTCCCTTTGCGGATCGCATCGTCGAGATCGAGGATGGCCTGCTGGTCGACACCGGATCCGGCGAACCCGAGCGGCTGCACCTGCCAAAGGCGGCCGCATTCAGGCCGTAAGACCCAAGCGAATGAAGCAAGAGGAAGCACCATGAGCTTGCGCGCGGAAATGCTGCGTCTCGGCATCCGCATGTTCCTGAAACGGCACCGTCAGCCATTCGATGTCGGGACGTGGCGGGCCAACATGCATCGCATGGAGCGATGGGTGCCTCGTCCGCCACGCAGCACAAAGACAAGCGTCGTGCAGGCCAGTCACCTCGGACTACACCGGATCGCCACCCCGGCGTCGCACCCGGGACGCAACGTGCTATATCTTCATGGCGGCGCCTATGTCTCGGGCGCGCCGATCTACTACCGGCATTTCACCTGGCGCATTGCCAATGTGACCAAATCGACGGTCTGGGCCCTTGAATATCGTCTCGCACCTGAACATCCGTTTCCGGCCGCACTGGACGACGCCGTAGCGGGTTTTCTCTGGCTCGCCGGCGAGACAGGCGATCCAGGCGAACTCTTCGTGATGGGTGATTCAGCCGGTGGAGGATTGGCCCTGTGCCTTCTCATGAGGCTGCGTGACGAACGCAAGCCGCTTCCTGCCGCCGCCGTTGCCATGTCACCCTGGACCGATCTCGCGCTCACCGCGCCCTCGTTGATCGAGAATGCCGCCTCAGATCCGATGTTGAACGTGCACGATGTTCCGGAATTCGTGCGTTGCTATCTGGCAGGCGCCGACCCGTATAACCCCCATGCCTCGCCGCTCTATGGCGATGCGTTCGGCCTTCCGCCGGTGCTGATCCATGTCGGCAGCGACGAGATCCTGCGGGATGACGCGGTCCGCATGGCCGACAAGCTGAAACAAGGTGATCCGCGGAGCCGCCTGGAGGTCTGGCCGCGCATGCCGCACGTCTTCCAGCTCTTCGTTCCGGTGCTGCCGGAAGCCCATGCGGCCATCGCTCAGATCGGAGAATTCATCTCCAACCTGCGTTGCGATACAGCTTCGTCAGCTCCCGGGCCAGCGAAAAGCGCGATGAGATCAGGATGAATCGTCATCGCGCTTATTGTTTGAGCATGATCTTTTCGGAAAACCGCTGCGCGCTTTTCCGGATCATGCGCTAGGCTCCACCGCCGTTGCCGTTCTCTCCATTACCGCTCTCGGCCTCTTCCGTGATGTGCTCGACCGAGACGACGTGCTCGTCCTCGGCCGTGTCGAACACGATCACGCCCTGCGTCGAGCGGCCGGCGATGCGGATGCCTTCGACCGGGCAGCGGATCAGCTGGCCCTTGTCGGTGACCAGCATGATCTGGTCGGCATCTTCCACCGGGAATGAGGCCACGAGGTTGCCGTTGCGGTTGTTGACGCTCATGGCGACGATACCTTTGCCGCCGCGGCCCGTGGTGCGGTACTCGTAGGACGAGGTGCGCTTGCCATAGCCGTTGACCGACACGGTGAGCACGACCTGCTCCTGCGCCGACATCTCGGCGTAGCGCTCCTGGGCCAGCTGGAAGCTGCCGGAGGCCTCCTCGGCCTCGCCGTCCGCGGCGGTCTCCTCAGTCGCAGCTTCGCCGGCGACCGCACGGCGCATCTTCAGGTAGGCCGAGCGCTCGTCCGAGGTGGTCTCGACATGGCGCAGGATCGCCAGCGAAATCACCTTGTCGCCCTCGCCAAGCGCGACGCCGCGCACGCCCATCGAGGTGCGCCCGGTGAACACGCGCACGTCGGTGACGGGGAAGCGGATGCACTGGCCGCCGGCAGCGGTCAGCAGCACGTCGTCGCGCTCGGTGCAGATCTGCACGTCGACGATCGCCTCGTTGTCGTCGAGCTTCATCGCGATGATGCCGGAACGGCGGACGTCGACGAAGTCGGACAGCTTGTTGCGCCGCACGTTGCCGCCTGTCGTGGCGAACATCACGTCGAGGTTGCCCCAGGTCGACTCATCCTCGGGCAGCGGCATGATGGTGGTGATGCGCTCGCCCTGCTCCAGCGGCAGGATGTTGATCAGCGCCTTGCCGCGCGCGTTCGGCGCAGCCATCGGCAAGCGCCAGACCTTTTCCTTGTAGACCTGGCCGCGCGAGGAGAAGAACAGCACCGGCGTGTGCGTGGAGGCCACGAACAGGCGGCTGACGAAATCCTCGTCGCGGGTCTGCATGCCGGCGCGGCCCTTGCCGCCGCGGCGCTGCGCTCGGTAGGCCGACAGCGGCACGCGCTTGACGTAGCCGGCGTGGGAGACGGTGACGACCATGTCCTCGCGCTGGATCAGGTCCTCGTCCTCGACCTCGCCTTCCTGCTCCATGATCACGGTGCGGCGCGGCGTGGCGAACTCGGCCTTCACCTCGGCGAGCTCGGTCTTGATAATCTCGAGAATGCGGGCGCGCGAGCGCAGGATATCGAGATAGTCGCCGATCTCGCCGGCGAGTTTTGACAGCTCGTCGCCGATCTCGTCGCGGCCGAGTGCAGTGAGACGTGCCAGGCGCAGTTCCAGGATGGCCTTGGCCTGATCCAGCGACAGGCGGATGGTGCCGTCTGCGTTGATGCGGTGGCGCGGATCGTCGATCAGCGTGATGATGTCCTCGACGTCGCGCGCCGGCCAGTCGCGCGTCATCAGGGTGTCGCGCGCAGCCGCCGGCGTCGGCGAAGTGCGGATGACCTTGATGATCTCGTCGATGTTGGCGACCGCGATGGCGAGGCCGACCTGCTCATGCGCGCGCTCGCGCGCCTTGCGCAGCTTGTACTTGGTCCGGCGCGTGACGACCTGCTCGCGGAAGCCGACGAAGATCGTCAGCATATCCTTTAGGTTCATCGTCTGCGGACGGCCGGAATCGAGCGCGACGGCGTTGACGCCGAAACTCGTCTGCAGCGGCGTGAACTTGTAGAGCTGATTCAGCACCACGTCGGGCACGGCATCGCGCTTGAGCTCGATGACGACGCGATAGCCCTCGCGGTCGGACTCGTCACGCAGATCGGAGATGCCCTCGATCTTCTTTTCCTTGTAGAGCTCGGCGATGCGCTCGACCATCGTCGCCTTGTTCACCTGATACGGGATCTCGGTGATGACGATCGCCTCGCGCTCCTTGCGGATCGTCTCGAACGTGACCTTGCCGCGCATCACGATGGAGCCGCGGCCGAGATGGTAGGCGCTGCGGATGCCCTGGCGGCCCAGGATGATGCCGCCGGTCGGAAAATCCGGGCCCGGGATGATGTTGTTGAGCTCGTCGATGGTCAGCGACGGATTGTCGATCAACGCCAGGCAGGCATCAATGACCTCGCCGAGATTGTGCGGCGGGATGTTGGTGGCCATGCCGACCGCGATGCCGCCGGCGCCGTTGACCAGCAGGTTCGGGAACCGCGCCGGCAGGACCACCGGTTCCTTGGTCGAGCCGTCGTAATTGTCCTGGAAGTCGACGGTCTCGTTGTCGATGTCGTCGAGCAGCTTCAGCGCGATCTTGGTCAGGCGCGACTCGGTGTAGCGCATCGCCGCCGGCGGATCGCCGTCGACCGAGCCGAAATTGCCCTGCCCGTCCACCAGCAGTTCGCGCATCGAGAAAGGCTGGGCCATGCGCACCAGCGCGTCGTAGATCGCCTGGTCGCCATGCGGATGGTATTGGCCCATGACGTCGCCGACGATACCGGCCGACTTCTTGTGCTTCTTGTCCGGCGTGTAGCCTTCCTCGTTCATCGAGAACAGGATGCGGCGATGCACCGGCTTCAGGCCGTCGCGCGCATCGGGCAGCGCGCGCGACACGATCACGCTCATGGCGTAATCGAGATAGGACTTCTTCATCTCGTCGAGGATGGAGACGGGGCGAATGTCCGAGGGTTGCGCCGGCTGGTCGCCGGGCTTGTTATCGTCGTCAGCCAAGGGGAAATCCGGTGAGGTTTTATCTGGGAATCATATAGCGCATCGGGGGCCGGATAACCACCCTCGCGAGGGCCCTGGCAAGCGATTTTTCCGCCTATTTTTCCAACAACTTAAGCCCTTCTGAGCGCTGCTTCCGAGAGGCCCGGAATCGCCCCTCCAAAATGACCTCACGCGCCTGGAAAACCGCGCCGCGAGCGGGCCCCTGTCAGACGGTTTGCCCATGTGAAGTCCGAGCTCACGTCGAACATGAAGCGGGCCCGGAAAATCCGAGCCCGCCCCGCCGATTAGTAGGAATTGCTGACACGACACACCCGGCGCGGCGCGATCAGGCGATGCGCCTTGGCCGCGCGATCCGTGTTCTCAGAACGGGATATCGTCATCCATGTCGCTGTTGCGACCGCCGCCGGCGGCAACAGGACGGCGCGGTGCGCTGCTGACGGGACCGGAGGAGCCGAAATCGCCGCCCGGCTCATCACCGAAGCTGCCGCCTCCTCCGCCGCCACCGCGGCCGTCGAGCATCGTCAGCGTCGAGTTGAAGCCCTGGAGCACGACCTCGGTCGAGTATTTCTCGACGCCGCTCTGGTCGGTCCATTTGCGGGTCTGGAGCGCGCCCTCGATGTAGACCTTGGCGCCCTTCTTCAGGTACTGCTCGGCGACCTTGCACAACCCTTCATTGAAGATCACGACGCGATGCCACTCGGTCTTTTCCTTGCGCTCGCCGGTATTCTTGTCGCGCCAGGTATCCGAGGTGGCGATGCTCAAATTCGCGATCGGCCGCCCGTCCTGGGTGCGGCGGATTTCGGGATCCTTGCCGAGATTTCCAACCAGAATGACCTTGTTGACGCTTCCCGCCATCGCCGCTCTCCACTCCAATGCCACTGAATTTCAAAGGCGAAAGTCCGCTCCCCGCGTTCCTCCGCCGCCCTGTTGAGGCGACCTATACGCTTACGGACGCCGCTCAGCCCATCACCCCCAAGGTTATCCCCACATATAGCATCGCCATCCGCTTCGTTCCAGATTTGTTCTTTGTGGCGATCGGGCGGATATCGGGCCGAGTCCGGTCACGATTGGCGATGAAAAAGGCAGCCTCCGGATGGAACTTTTTGGGTTCCCGAGAGACGGTAAAAACTACTTAACATTCATCAAGTTGCACTTGGTTCAATCGGTTTGCGAGTGTGGCATTTCGGAGACGGACATTGCCCACTCCCTAGGCTACGGTTGAGCCGGACTTAGTTCATATGGGCGTCGCGCCTGATCAACCGCTTCGGGGAGTTCGAGAAGCGGACGAAACTGGGGAGACTGCAATGAATAAGCTTCTGTATGGTGCAATCGGTGCAATCGCGTTGGGCCTGTCGGCTCCTGCAAGTGCGGCAGATCTCGCTGCGCGTCCCTTCACCAAAGCTCCGCCGCCGATGGTCGCCGCCATCTACGACTGGAGCGGCTTCTACATCGGTATCAACGGCGGCGGCGGCACCAGCCACAAGTGCTGGGACTTCGTGACGCCTGTGACCGGCACTCTGGTCGGCGAAGGCTGCCACAACGCGACGGGCGGCACGGTCGGTGGCCAGGTTGGCTATCGCTGGCAGTCGGCCAATTGGGTGTTCGGCGTCGAGGGCCAGGGCAACTGGGCCGACTTTTCTGGCGACAATGTCAGCGCGCTGTTCGCCCTTCGCAACCGCTCGAAGATCGACTCGTTCGGTTTGATCACCGGCCAGGTCGGCTACGCCTGGAACAACGTGCTGCTCTACGTGAAGGGCGGCGGCGCCGTTGTCGGTGATCGCTATCGGACCTACGATTTGGCGACAGGCCTCGAGTTCGACCGGGCCAACGAGACCCGTTGGGGCGGCACGGTGGGTGCGGGCATCGAGTTCGGATTCGCGCCGAACTGGTCGGTCGGCTTCGAGTACGATCACATCTTCCTCGGCAACCGCACGATCAACTTCACCGGGTCCGGCAATTTTGTCACTGCCCCGCTCGGTGTCGTCACACGCTCCGAGCGCATCAGCCAGGATGTCGATATCGGCTTGATCCGCGTGAACTACCGTTGGGGCGGTCCGCTCATCGCAAAATACTGATATCTACCTGATATCACTGAGAGATTGAAGGCCGGCCTCGCGCCGGCCTTTTGCTTGCGTGCTCTCCGGAACAATAGGTCGGCACTTGCCACGTTTTGGGGGCTGTTGTGGCTTTTCGGAGACACAACTTGCGGCTTTAGTGGTGTAAGCACGGCATTAGTTGGGCCGTTGAGTCCGCTGCCCTTCCGGCATGGAAGGCAACAACAGAAACTGGGACTGGGATTAGATTGAAGATGAAGAAGGTTTTGTTGGCTTCGGCCTGTTTGTTCGCTCTCGCTGCTCCGGCTTCGGCCGCTGATCTCGCAGCCCGCCCCTACACCAAGGCGCCGATCGCTCCGGTTGCTGTTTACAACTGGACCGGCTTCTATCTCGGTGTCGTCGGCGGCGGCGCTTGGGAAGCTACTTCGACCGACCCGAAGATGCAGGGCGGCTTCGTCGGCGGCACCGCCGGCTACAACTGGCAGACCGGCAACGTCGTGTTCGGCATCGAGGCGGATGGCGCCTGGGCTGACGTCAACGCTTCGGCGACCGCGCTTGGCATCACCGTGGCTTCCAAGACCGATGCGCTGGGCACAGTGCGTGGCCGTATCGGCTGGGCCGTCAATAACTTCCTGTTCTACGGGACCGGTGGTTACGCCTGGATCGACAACAAGATCACCCTCAGCGCGCTGGGCGTGAGCGTCTCCGACAGCAAGTGGCACTCCGGCTGGACCGTCGGTGCGGGCGTCGAAGCGTTCTTCGCTCCGCAGTGGTCGGTCAAGGGCGAGTACCTCTATCGCAGCCTCGGCAGCGAGAACTACTTCTCCAACCTCGGCACTCCGCTGGCGTCCGGCACGATCAACTTCCACACCGTGCAGGTTGGCGTGAACTATCACTTCGGCGGCCCGGTCGTCGCCAAGTACTGATCTGAAGTACTGATCTTCGCGACCGACGTCACATCGTCACGAGAGGCCGGCCTCGCGCCGGCCTTTTTGTTTGTAGAGCCGTTCCCCGCAGTTCCGCCGCTCCTGCTGCCAGATGCCGCCAGCGCGCCAACAATCCGTTGACGATTCGCAAAGGCCACTGGAAATCCGCGCCCGTTCTTCCTACGTTCGCTGCCATACCCAGCGGCGCCGATCCCGGTTCCGGGCGAAGCGCGCCTTTTGCATTGGCGCGATCGCGCGTCTTTGGATTCCTTGAGGACCACCGGGATGGACGAAGTGATCAAGGCCAAGCGCCAACAACAGAACGCGGGCTCGAGCCTGCGCGCAATTACGATCCGTGGCGCGCGCGAGCACAACCTCAAGAACATCGACGTCGAGATTCCCCGCGACAAGCTGGTGGTGTTCACGGGCCTGTCAGGCTCCGGCAAATCCTCGCTCGCCTTCGACACCATCTATGCCGAGGGCCAGCGCCGCTACGTCGAATCGCTGTCGGCCTATGCGCGCCAATTCCTGGAGATGATGCAAAAGCCTGACGTCGACCAGATCGACGGGCTATCGCCGGCCATCTCGATCGAGCAGAAGACGACCTCGAAGAACCCGCGCTCCACCGTCGGCACCGTCACCGAGATCTACGACTATATGCGCCTGCTCTGGGCGCGCGTCGGCGTGCCCTATTCACCGGCCACGGGCCTGCCGATCGAGAGCCAGACCGTCTCGCAGATGGTCGACCGCGTGCTGGCGCTGCCGGAAGGCACCCGCCTCTATCTGCTCGCTCCGGTCGTGCGCGGCCGCAAGGGCGAGTACCGCAAAGAGCTGGCCGAATGGCTCAAGAAGGGCTTTCAGCGCGTCAAGATCGACGGCAGCTTCTACGAGCTGGCGGAAGCGCCGACGCTCGACAAGAAATTCCCACACGACATCGACGTCGTGGTCGACCGCATCGTGGTGCGCGCCGACATCGGCCAGCGCCTCGCCGAGAGTTTTGAGACCGCGCTAAAGCTCGCCGAAGGCCTCGCCGTCGTCGAGTTCGCCGACGCGCCCGCAGCCGCGCCTGCGGAAGAGAAAGAGAAAAAGAAAACCGCGAAAATCCACGACAAGAGCGGGCCCGAGCGCATCCTGTTCTCGGAAAAGTTCGCCTGCCCGGTCTCCGGCTTCACCATCCCCGAGATCGAGCCCAGACTGTTTTCGTTCAACAATCCCTACGGTGCCTGTCCCGCCTGCGGCGGCCTCGGCGTCGAGCAGCATGTCGATGAGGATCTCGTCATCCCCGAGAAGGATCTAACGCTGCGCAAGGGCGCGATCGCGCCCTGGGCCAAATCGTCATCGCCCTATTACGTGCAGACGCTGACCGCGCTCGGCAAGCACTACAAGTTCACGCTCGACACCAAGTGGAAGGACCTGCCGAAGAAGACGCAGAACGCGATCCTCTACGGCTCGGGCGAGGACGAGATCAAGTTCTCCTACGAGGACGGCGTGCGCTCCTACGACACCAAGAAACCGTTCGAGGGTGTCATCACCAACATCAACCGCCGCTATCGCGAGACGGAAAGCGAGTGGGCCCGCGAGGAGCTGGCGAAGTACTTCCACGACGTGCCCTGCGAGGGCTGTAATGGCTTCCGCCTGAAGCCCGAGGCGCTTTGCGTCAAGGTCGGCGGCAAGCATATCGGCGAGATCTCGGAGCTGTCGGTGAAGAAGGCCGGCGAATGGTTCGCGAGCGTGCCGGAGGCGCTCAACAAGCAGCAGAACGAGATCGCCGGCCGCATCCTGAAGGAGATCCGCGAGCGCCTCACCTTCCTGCTCGACGTCGGCCTCAACTATCTGACCCTGTCCCGCTCCTCGGGCACGCTGTCCGGCGGCGAGAGCCAGCGCATTCGGCTGGCCTCGCAGATCGGCTCGGGCCTCACGGGCGTGCTCTACGTGCTGGACGAGCCCTCGATCGGCCTGCACCAGCGCGACAACGCCCGCCTGCTCGATACGCTGAAGCGGCTGCGCGACCTCGGCAACACCGTGGTCGTGGTCGAGCATGACGAGGATGCCATCCGGCTTGCCGACTACGTGCTCGACATCGGTCCCGGCGCCGGCATGCATGGCGGCAACATCGTCGCCGAAGGCACCCCCGCCGACATCATGCGCAACCCGAAATCGCTCACTGGCAAGTATCTCACCGGCGAGCTCGAGGTCGAGGTCCCGGAGCGGCGTCCGCCGAACCATCGCCGCACCATCAAGGTGGTGAACGCGCGCGGCAATAACCTCAAGAACGTCACGGCGGAGATTCCGCTCGGCCTGTTCACCTGCGTCACCGGCGTCTCCGGCGGCGGCAAGTCGACGCTGCTGATCGACACGCTCTACCGCGCCATTGCCCGCAAGCTGAACAACGCCAGCGAGGGCGCCGCGCCGCACGATCGCATCGAGGGCCTGGAGCACATCGACAAGATCATCGATATCGACCAGTCGCCGATCGGCCGCACCCCGCGCTCCAATCCCGCGACCTATACCGGCGCCTTCACGCCGATCCGCGAATGGTTCGCGGGTCTTCCCGAAGCCAAGGCGCGTGGCTACGAGCCCGGCCGCTTCTCCTTCAACGTCAAGGGCGGCCGCTGCGAGGCCTGCCAGGGCGACGGCGTCATCAAGATCGAGATGCACTTCCTGCCCGATGTCTACGTCACCTGCGACGTCTGCAAGGGCAAGCGCTACAACCGCGAGACGCTGGAGGTCCTGTTCAAGGGCAAGAGCATCGCCGACGTGCTCGACATGACCGTCGAGGAAGCCGCCGAGTTCTTCAAGGCGGTGCCGCGCGTGCGCGAGACTTTTCAGACCCTGCACCGCGTCGGCCTCGATTACATTCACGTCGGCCAGCAGGCGACAACGCTCTCGGGCGGCGAAGCGCAACGCGTCAAACTGGCAAAAGAGCTGTCCAAGCGCGCCACCGGCCGCACGCTCTACATCCTGGACGAGCCGACCACCGGCCTGCACTTCCACGACGTCAAGAAGCTGCTGGAGGTGCTGCACGAGCTGGTCGCGCAGGGCAACACCGTCGTCGTCATCGAGCACAACCTCGAAGTCATCAAGACCGCCGACTGGGTCATCGACCTCGGCCCCGAAGGCGGCGACGGCGGCGGCGAGATCGTCGCCTGGGGCCCACCGGAAGACATTGCGAAAGCGCCGCGGAGCTATACAGGCAAGTTCCTGGAACCGGTGCTGAAGAAGGCGCGCAAGCCGAAGCGCGGGAGGACAAGCGAGGCGGCGGAGTGAAGCCAGCTCCGCTACCTCTTCGCGTTATTCGTTCGTAACCGGCACCAGGTACTCTGGTGGGACGGTATCGGTTAGCCATACTCCATTGTCAGCGCGACAAAACTTGAAACCGCGCGCGTGCATGACGGCAGCATCGACCTTGAAGATATGAGGCTTTCCATGGCGCTGCCCCGCAGCACGAATGCGGTCGGCATCTGGTGACAGAGAAAATCGCTTTTTGTCGCTCTCTGCGACGATGCGCAGCAGATCCTCACGGCCAAACTTCGTGCCAGCGGCATTCGCCTTGACGAGTGGGTCGTCGATACCGGCCCATCCCTGCGAATCCAGCACAAGCCCGATCACATCAGGCTTATGGTGCCGGACGAGGCTCAGAAACTTGCTGAGCTGGACGTCATCGATCGGCATGGCTTCCCTTCCAATCCCCTACCTCTAAATTTAAGTATTCGACAAGACCAGATGATCGATCTGGAGGAAGCGATGCCTAACCAAACCTACACGCTCTTCCGCAACGCCATCCTTGTGGAACAGCAGGTGACCTGCGTCTACGAGGGGCGATACCGCGAGCTCTGTCCGCATATCATCGGCACCAACAAACGCGGTGAAGAAACTGTGCTCGCTTGGCAGTTTTCTGGCGAAAGCAGCGGGCCGTTGCCGCAATGGCGCTGCCTGAAGCTGGCCAATGTCAGCGGTGCCCGAGCGCGCGACGGCCATTGGCACGAGGGCGGCTCACATCGGACCACTCAGACTTGCGTCAGCAACATCGATATCGATATCAATGTTCATGTCCGCAAATTGCGGTGACTCACTCCCGGTGCGGCACTACAGTGGACGGGATCGAAAACGAACCTCATCAATCACGACATAGCGGCCGAAGAGCCCTTGGCCGAACTTGTCGACGGCCTCCAGCAGCCGCTTCCGTACCAGCGGCCCATTCTCCGGATCGATGCGCAACAGGATAAGACCTGGAACGGCTTGGCCGCGACGAAACACAAGCTCGCCGAAATGGTTGTCAGCTGTGGGGAGAAGACGCCCTTCCCGCGACGCCAGCACGATGACCTCCACGTCGCTCAGACTGGCAGCAAATTTGGCGACGTAAAGCACGTCGTGACCGGCGCCGCGCAGTTCTCGAACCAAAGAGACCGTGACGCACTCGTCCGCGAGCCAGCACGGTTCAGCGATAAATGATGTCTTCGTCAGCCAAATAGTCGGCTGCGAACGCCTTGGCCGCCCGGATATCATCAGGCGTAAGCCGCGGGTGCTCCGCGATGATGGCCTCAGTGGTCATACCGGCACCCAGCTCGCGCAACACCAGTTCGACCGGCACACGCGTCCCGCGGATCACGGGCTTGCCGTCCATGACCGCCGGGTTGATTTCAATCCGCTCGTGCCGCATGGCTGTCCTCGAAATCTTGCCGAATAATAGCACGTCACATCTTGCCTGTCAGCGAACTCCAGAACCCACAATGCCCTACGCCCTCGCCATCTTCGACCTCGACGGCACGCTGGCCGACAGCTTTCCGTGGTTCCTGCGCACCATCAACGACATCGCCGACCGCTTCGGCTTCCGCCGCGTCGCGGATGAGGACATCGAAGAGCTGCGGCATGCGTCGAGCCGCGAGATTGTCGCCCGGCTCGAGGTGCCCTTGTGGAAGCTGCCGGCGATCGCGCGGCATGCGCGGCGGTTGAAGGCGGAGGCAACGGCGGAGATTTCGCTGTTCGCCGGTGTCGAGGCGATGCTGCGGACGCTGGCTGAAGGTGACGTGCAGCTGGCGCTGGTGACCTCCGACAGCGAGGCCAATGCGCGTGAGAAGCTTGGCGAGGCCGCGGCGCTGTTTTCGCATTTTGACTGTGCCGCGTCGTTGTTCGGTAAGCCCGCGAAATTCCGCCGGGTTGTCAGGTGCGCCGGCGTCGAGCTGAGCCAGGTCATCGCGATCGGCGACGAAGTCCGTGACATCGAGGCGGCGCGGTCCGTCGGCATTGCCTGTGGCGCGGTGTGCTGGGGCTATGCGGCACCGGCGGCGCTGCGGGCGCTGGGGCCAGACCACGTATTTGAGCGGATGGACGACATTGCGGAAGCGGTGTGCTCGGATCGCGGAATCCGTAGGGTGGGTTAGCCCTGCAGATGCGCGTAGCGCATCTGCTCGGCGTAACCCACCGCTGTGCGTCTCCCGATCCTCCGTTGCTCGCGGCTTGGTGGGTTACGCCTTCCACTGTGACTCGTTGAGACATCTCGCGCGTGGTCCGGCTAACCCACCCTACGCAATCCCCTACTCCGTCCTCCGCAAAAACGCCCCGAACGCGCGCGGGCCGTCGCCGGTCTTGATCTCGCCGATCACCTTCAGCTCGACCGCATCGATGATATCGAGCACGTTGCTCTCCCAGCACGCGACGATGATGCGCTTGCCGTCGGCGGTGGCGGCAATGCCTTCGGGATAGTCGCCGACATTGATGCGCTTGATTGGCTTCAGCGTCGCCAGATCGAACACGCTGACGGTGCCGCCATACTGATCGGTGACGAAGCCGCGCCCCTGCGTCAACGCCACCGCATAGGGCCGCATCCCGACCGGCACGCGGCCGATCTCGCGGCCTTCGGCGATGTCGATCACGGAGACATCGTCGGAGCCGACATTGGCGGTGTAGGCGCGCTTGCCATCGGCATCGATGGTGACGCCGAACGGACGCGTGCCGACCTTGATCATTGCTTTGCGCTGACGCGTCGCGGTGTCCACCACCGAGACGCTGTCGTCGTCGCGGTCGGCCGAGAGCAGCAGCTTGCCGTCCGGCGTCACCGCAAGGCCCGATGGCGAAGCGCCGACCACGATGCTGGCCGTGACGCTGCGCGAGGCCGTATCGATCGCCCGCACCGCGGCGGCATACCAGTCGGCGACATAGACGGTGCGGCCATCGGGCGCGACGGCAATGCCGAGCGGCCCGCCGCCGACCTCGATCCGCCCCGCAACCTGCCGCGCGGCCGCGTCCACCACCGTCACCGCCTTGGCGTCCGGGCTCGTCACATAGGCAAAACGCCCGTCCGCGCTGACGCCGACGCCCGCCGGCTTGCCGCCGATCGGGATGGTCGCAACGCTGCGCGCAGTGGCGAGGTCCACGACCATCAGATCGTCGCTGAGCTGGTTGGTGACGAACGCCTCTTCGGCGGACGCGCTGCCAGGCCCCGCTATACCGAGACTGGCACCGCAAAGGCTGGCGGCCAAGGCCGCCAGGACCAGCGCTCGCACGATCAGCTACCGCTCTCGATCTTCTTCTTGAGCGCCTCGAGCCCGGCCTTGTACAGCCCGCTCACCGCCTTCACCGCGGCCTCGTCGCTCAGCTCCGGTGGCGGATCGTTGTTGGGATAACCACGATAGAACGCGCCGGCCCATTCGAGCTTCGCCTTGCCATCAGGCGCGGGCGACACCGTCAAGGTCGAGGAGTAATTGGTCACTGGCAGCACCTTCACATCGACCTTGGTGATCCGGTACGAATAGCTCAGCATCTCGGGCTCGTATTTGTAGAGTTCCTCCTCGACCGTCGGGCCGCCCGTCAGGGTCAGCGTCCGCGTCGCGCCGATCTCGTTGCCCTTCTGGCCCTCGGTCTTGGTGACGGGCGGGAGCCAGCCCATGTCCTGGAAATTGCCGATCGCGGCCCAGACCTTGGCCGGTGGCGCGCTGATCTCGATCGATTCCCGCACCTTCTGCCGGGTCGGCCCATGGGCCGAGACCGGCTCAAAAGCCGCCGTCAGAGCCGTCCCCACCACCGCCAGCGCCGCCACCCCGGCGATCGCCGTTCCCATCGTCATCCTCATACCGTTTCCTCATTCATCAATCTGCGCGACTTGAGGCGCGCTGAGATCATCGTAACGCATATTTGGACCATGGGGAGACCTGTTCGTGGCGCGGCTGTGGCAAGGGTCGGTGCCCGTATCCACACCATCCCTTGCGTTGCCCGACGGGCAAAACACACGAGGCCAGGGTCAATGCGTCCAGATCAAAACAATTCGCTTTACTCGAATTCGGAATTATCGCATGTTTCGGTCACCCCAACCCGGGCCGAGGGGCGGATCGCGATCGTCACGAACGCGGGATGGGATGTGGTGGACGCGGGCAGTGCCGCGCGCGGGTCGGTTTGCAGGGCGGGTCACTCCGTGAGCAAACGCCGCGCGCACACGACGGGTGCAGCCTGCGTACGGCAAAATCGTGTGGTCCTGGCGCCCGGGGTCTGTGCGCCAAGTGTTGCGGTGATGCATGCGGCCCGACCGGGCCCGCAACATCAGTCATCCGCAAGGCGACGGGGGCAATAGTGCATCGCTCCCCGGGGAGATCACGACATAAGCCGTAAAACCACTGCGCAGGGAAGGCCAGGATGTCCAGGCTGCCCTGTATGCCGCTGTGCATTTGTTTCCAGCGTATTTGCGCACAGCGGACCGCGGGTGCCAGCCGGCGCCCGGCCTTCCCTGCGCCCTCGGCATCTTCGAGGGCGATGATCGAAGCAAAGCTCGGGCAGATGTGCCGCGAGAACGGGAAACCGTGTGTGAGATCTGGATAGGAATGCGAGATGGATTCGTCTCTCGTGCCCCGGACGCAGCGCAGCGCCCCCCTTGGCGATGCGCTGCAGAGCCGGGGCCCCATGCAGCAGCGCACCGCGCGGCCTCCTGGGGCCCGGCTCCGCGCCGCAACGCTCACGCGTTGCAGCTTGTCCGGGACACGAGAGTAGGTGCGCTGTTGCCTTCCACCCCGTCATTGCGAGCCAACGGGTCCGCGCGAAGCGCGGCCCGATGACAGGCTCCGCGAAGCAATCCAGACTGCCACCGTGGAGAGACTCTGGATTGCTTCGTCGCAAGCGCTCCTCGCAATGACGACGGAGAGGACGGTGTCTGCCACATCCCTCAATCACTCCCCAGCGTCGCCTCCACGAATCCGCGCGGATCGTCGCAGAATTCGCGCATCACCCGATAATGATCGGTCTGCTCCACCGTAACAGGCTCCAGGCCATATTTTCCCAGCCGCAGCAGCTGCGCATTGGGATAGGCCATCAGCAGAGGCGCATGGGTCGCCATGATCACCTGGCAATTGCCGGAGAGATCCATGCGATGCAGGAGCTTGAGGAAGTCCATCTGGCGCGCCGGCGACAGCGCCGATTCCGGCTCGTCGAAGATGTAGATGCCCTGCTTCTGGCAGCGCTCCTCGAAGAAGACCAGAAAGCCCTCGCCATGGGAAAAGGAGAGATAGTCTGGCGCCTCCTGAACGCTTGCACCAAACACGCCCTCCATGGCTTGCGCGGCGCTCACGGCCGAGCGGTCGAGATAGCGCGCAACCGAAAAGAATGTCTCGGCCCGGAAGAACCAGCCGTCGGTCACCTTCGGGACCCACGCGGCCCGCAAGGCAGACGACAGCTCTTCGCCAGTGATTTCGATGCCGCCGCCGTCGATCTCCTGAAAGCCCTTGCGGCCGCCGGTGCTAGCAAAGCCGGCCATCCCCGCGATGCCTTCGAGAATGGTCGACTTCCCGGTCCCGTTCTCGCCGACGATGATCGTGACCGCGGACTCGAAGCTGTGATCGAACTCATCCCTGAAGACGGGAAGACAGAACGGATAAGCCTCCCAGTCCTCGACCCGCGAGCGATCGAGCCAGACACGCCTGAGATAGGGCGCGCGCAGTGTGGTCTGTCGACGTCGTGTCCGGCTCATGCCCCCGCCCCGCTCCGTCCCCGCCGAAACCTTCGAAGGAACATATCAGGAACGCAAACTGCATGGAAGTGGCATCTGCGGAAGGTCGCAAGCTTCGGTCGTCCCTTAGCCCAAGGATTAGCCCATGGGCACCAGCACCAGCTCCATGGTCATCAGCACGGGATTGTCGCCGCGCACCAGGCGGCCCTCGGCGAGGCCGCCGGTGTAGTCGATCAGGGCGACGTCGAGTGCGGCTTCGAGCGCGCCGGACGAACCGGCCTCGATCACGCCGGACGTTATTGCCAGCTCAGTGGCGAACGGTTCGGTCGCGCCGCCATGGGTGAAGCGCGCGCCGATGGTCGAGCCGACGCCGCCGTGGAGCTTGGCGCGGGCAATGCCGTGCGCGCGACAGAATGCTTCGAGGCAACCGGCAAAATCCTGGTTCGGCCGCAGCCGCATCGCAAACGCTCGGCTCGTCGCCTGCGCACCGGTGCTCGCCGCCGCCACCGGTCCGAACAGCTTGAAATTGGTCTCCAGATCAGGCTCGGCCGTGAACATCGCACCATCGAGACCGAACGCTTCGACGGCAAACGGCTCGGCGACAACAGTCTCGTCCGGCAGCATGTGGCCGCCGCTGGCGCGGCCATCGGCCTCGGTCCACAGCCCGTGGCAATGAAAGAACGGCGCGCCGTCACGCATGCCCAGCGTCATGCTGCCGAGCTTCGTGCGCGTCACGCCCTTTGGCCGGAACGTATCGCTGTAGAACGCAGCGTTCTCGCCAGTCTTCGACAGCGCCGGCATCACATAGGCGAACGGCCCCAGCGCGCCAGCACCAAAATTGAGCACGCCGCCGGCAAAACCCTCCGCGGCAAAACCGCGGCGCGCGGCTTCCAGCAGCGGCAGGCCGGCTTCAAGCGTGAACGCGAAGGCGCGTCCCCTCGCCTCCACCCATTGGATGCGTTCTGCGCCAGGTGCGCCCGGCTGCTTGATGCTGCGCATGACGCCCGCTCAGCCTGCCTTCGTCTTGTCGAGATCGAGCAGGCCTCGCGCCTCGAGCTCATCACGCACCATGCGCTTTGGAATCTTGCCGTAGCCGGATTTCGGCAGCGCCTCCCAGAAGAAGAAGCGCTTCGGCATCTTGTAGCGCGGCACCTTCGGCGCGAGGAACGCCGCCATCTCCGCTTCACTCACCGGCGTCGCGCCCTCGCGCGCGACGCAGACGGCAACGCCGACCTCACCCCAGGTCGCATCGGGCACGCCGAGCACGGCAACCTCGCCGACGGCCGGATGCGTCAAGATCTTCTCCTCGATCTCGCGCGGATAAATGTTGGAGCCGCCGGAGATGTACATGTCGGAAGCCCGTCCCGTGATGTAGACAAAACCCTCCTCGTCCATGTGACCGAGATCACCAGTGCGGAACCAGCCGTTGCGAAACGCCTTCGCATTGGCTTCAGGGTTGTCGTAGTAGCCGGCGAACACCGCGGGCCCGATCACGCAGATCTCGCCGCTCTGGTTGGCGGCAAGCTCGCGGCCGTCGTCGTCCTGAATCGAGACCTGCATGCCGGTGCGCTCGAAGCCGCACGTGCCGATCTTCGCATGCGGGCCGTCCTCGGGATCGTGCAGCGCGGCCGGCAGCACGGTGATGTTGCCGGTGACCTCGCCAAGGCCAAAATACTGCACGATCACCTTGCCGAGCTTCTTCAGCGCCGCCTTCTGGTCCTCGCGATACATCGGCGCGCCGGCATAGATGACCTGGCGCAGCGAGGAATGATCGTATTTGTCGGCGGCGGGATGCTCGACCATCATCTTCAGGATCGTCGGCACCGTGAAGAGATTGCTGACGCGATGCGCCTCGATCAGGCGGAACGCCTCATTGATGTCGAACTTTTCGGTCGGCAGCAGCACGGTGCGTGCGCCGCGCGCGGTCTGCATCAGCTGATGCACGCCGGCACCGTGCGACAACGGCGCCACCACCAGCGAGGCATCCTGCTCCGTCGTGCCGGGCGTCAGATCGGCGAGATGATTGGTGACGACGAATCCCATCTGGCCGTGGGTCAGCACGGCGGCCTTGGAGCGGCCGGTGGTGCCAGAGGTGAAGAAGAACCAGCAGGGATCGTCGTGCTCGACCGCGACGTTCTCCACGGCAGCACCGGTTTGCGAGGCGACCGCGTCAGCCACCGAGCGCTCGCCGAACGCAGCCTTGCCTTCGATGCTCCAGGTGAATTCCAGTGCGCCGCCCTTCACCGCCGCAGCGTGCTCGGGAAAATCGATGTGGCACAGAAACGCCTTGGCACCGGAGGCCTGCGCGAGATAGCTGACCTCATCCGGCATCAGGCGGAAATTGGTGGGGACCCAGACCGCACCGAGCCGGAACGCGGCGAACATCGAAAAGAACATCTCGTCGCCATTCTTGGAATGGACGAGGATGCGGTCGCCCTTCGCGATGCCGCGTGCGGCGAGCGCGGCCGCCAGCGCCGAGACCTGTGCATCGATCTCGCGCCAGGTCCAGGACTTGTCACCCCAGACAAAGCCAGCTCGCGATCCATGCCGCCGCGTATTCTGGGTCAGCATGTAGGCGAGATTCATGACGCGGCGGGACATGCGCAGGGGCTGCATCGGGCTTCCTCTTCAAGCGCGGACAGGACGTTAGCTGCCCGCTCATTGCAGCCCATTTATCGCCATCGCCAGCGCCCCTGCAAGGCCGCCGGCCGCGTACCTGCCCTACGGCTCCCTGAATGCGAACGGCTTCGTCGTGATGGCCCTCTCCTTCACACAGGTCTGCGCACCAAAGCCGCCGCAATAGCTGCCATGCAGATCGAAGCGGATGACGCGCGAAGCGCCGTGCCTGGTCGATTTCGGCTTGATCTCGTAGCTGCGGACACGACCGTCGAAGACGAGACGCACATCCCCACCCGGCAACGCCACCAGGATGTTCATGGTGCAGCCGCCGGTTCCGCAATAGATGGTCTCGCGCTCGCCGCATTTGGTGCCGCTGAAATCGACGATGTAGTCGTCACGGCCGTCGCCGGTCAGGTCGATCTTGCGCACCGTGTCCGGCGCGAAGGTCACGGTGCCACCGTCCTGGCTGTCGCATTCCTCATTGGTGTAGCGCAGCGCCTTCTGCACGCCGGGCGGATAGTCGGACGGATTGAAGGGTCTTGTGCCTTCGGCGCGCGCGGCGGAAGCGAAGAGAACGAGCAGGAGGATCAGATAGCGCGTACGCCTCTGTCGCCGGCGCGGACGCAATCGTTCAGGGAATTTTAAACATGACCGGCGCAACCTCGCTCAGTTCTTGCGTTCAGAGTGTCACATCATGGTCAAAGCGCCCGCCGTCCTCCTGCTTACGCTGGCGCTTGCCGGATGTGCCGTGGCCCCGCCAGCGCATCTGGCCCCAGATCCCGCCTTCAAGCCCGCGCGCTATGCCTGGGACGGCGCCGGCGAAGATCCCAACCGGCCGCACGCAGCGTCCGGACCTGCGCGCACCGCAGCCCGATCCGAGCACGACCGATCGCACGGCGAACTTCAGACCTCTTCGAAGGAATGGTGGCAGGCGCAGGACGGCACCGACGCCGAGCAGGACGCCAGGGTCAGTCGCTCCCTGGTCATCTGTCAGGGTTGCCTCCGCCTGCAGCCGCAGCCCGAAGATTCCAGGCTCGCCAAAGCCGCCGATTGAACCGAACCGCAGTCGCGGATCGAGCGGCGCCAGGCTACTCAGATCTCGGCGCTAAGGACACAGGCCCGCCACCCGCGGCCGGCGGGCCTGCCGATATCTACGGCCTATTGTCCGTGCCTGAGCATGTCCTGGTCATTCAGATCCCAGTCCTGCCACAACTGCAGTACGCCGAGCAGCACCACCACCGCACCGAGGCTCGTGTGGTAGATGCGGAGAAAGCCTTCACCGGAATAGCCGATCACGTAAGGCGAGGCGATGAGCCACAGCCCGACCAGGATCGTCGTCACCTCTTGCCAGCGCTGCAAGGCAACATATTCGAGCTGGCTGATGCCAAACACGACCAGACCGACCGCGACGGCATTCAGGATCATCGTTTCGTGTCCGGTGACCGGCTGATCCTGGATGGGAAACCACGGCGAAGCCACGATCAGCGCGCCGAGCAGCATCCCGCACCAGTCTTCCCAAGTTCGATGAGTACCCAAGAAACCAAAATCCGACATCGTACCCTCCTACAAGAGGCATACGTCTGCGGCTGGCAATCATGACACTCCGAATGTCTAGCGACCCTGCCGGCCGCATTCGGGCGTATGTCCTCTCAAGGACGTGGGAACCGTCGCGGACCTTGCAAGGGCAATATCGGGGATTATTTGCGGTCGCTGCGTCATGCTCGCAGAGCGAGACTTCCATACTGCACTGCGGCCGCAGGGACGCGCGTTTGCGGATATCTCCCCTGCGGCAATCTCCCTTGGTCTCACCTTGGCAAGGGCGGGCTCAGCCTCCTAGATCAGGACGCAATCTGCACTTCGGAAGGATCCCGCATGGCGGCTTCGGTACGCGACAACAAGGACAGGAGCCGCTTCGAGCTCGATGTCGGCGGCGGCATCGCCTTCGCCAATTACCGGCTGACGCCGTCGGCCGTGATCATCACCCATACCGAAACGCCGCGCGCCCTGCGCGGCCGCGGTATCGGGTCCGAACTGGTCAAGGGCGCGCTGGACTTGATCCGCCGCGACGGCAAGAAGGTGATCGCGGGCTGCGGCTTCGTCGTCGACTATCTCGACAGGCATCCGGAAGATGCGGATCTCCTCGCCTGAACGCAAAAGGGCCCGCGAGATCGCGGGCCCTTGCGCTACGACCGAGCGATCGGTCAGTGCTTGATCTCAGGCGGCAGCTTGCCGCCATTGGCGGCAAGCTTGGACATCACCTGCTTGTGCAGCCAGACGTTCATGCTCGCCGAGTCGTTCATATCGCCGGTGTAGCCCAGCTCCTTGGCGAGATCCTTGCGCGCAGCAAGGCTGGAATCGATGTCGAGCGCCTTCATGAGATCGACGATGGAGGTGCGCCATTCCAGCTTCTCGCCCTTGTGCGCAGCCACCGCCTTATCGACGATCGCGGCGACGTCGACGGCTGCCATGGGCGCGGCAGCCGGCGCCGATGTGCCCGGCGCGGCCCCTGCGGGCGCGCTGCCGCCAGGCGCGACAGCAGCCGGATGGCTGCCGAAGATCGCGCTCATGATTTTCCCGAAAATGCTCATGTCTGCTCCCCGAAAAGGATCCGTTGGAAGGGCCTTGAGTGGCACTATAGACGATGTTCGTGCGTTACGCCCGCGAAGTTCTGCGAAGCAGCACGCAGCATCAGCTTATCTGCGGCGAAATGACGACCGAATGACATCGGCGAGGTTTGCACTGCGTCATCGAAATTCGCTCCAGGCGTGAGGGACAGGACTCGGAATTGGGAGTACGCTTACCGTTCAGCTCGCGATGCCATCCGGAATTCGCGTCTGGTCGGAATCGCGATCGTTCAAAGAAGGCGACCACTTGCGCCGTTGCCGGCGCGAGATCGACCACATGGCAAGGGAGCAACCGACCATGGCCACACTCTACCAGGGCAATGTCCCCAGCATGGCCCGGACCGCGGAAGCGGCCGGACCGGTGATCCGAACCATCCAACTGTCCGACCTGCACGACGCGCTGAAGCGCGGCTGGGAGGACTTCAAGGCCGTTCCGAGCCACGCCATCATCCTCTGCGTGATCTATCCGGTGCTCGGCCTCGTGCTCGCCCGCGTGGTGATGGGCTATTCGGTGCTGCCGCTGCTGTTTCCGCTGGCCGCCGGCTTCGCGTTGATCGGGCCCTTCGCCGCGCTCGGTCTCTACGAGCTTTCCAGCCGGCGCGAACGCCATGAAGAGGCCACCGCCTGGGACGCCATGGAGGTGCTCCGCTCGCCCTCCTTCGGTGCGATGCTCGGCCTAGGCACGTTGCTGCTCGCTCTGTTCGTGACCTGGGTCGCGACCGCACAGGCGATCTATGTTGCGGCGTTCGGCTATGAGGGCGTGACCGGTATCTCAGATTTCATCACACGCGTGCTGACGACGCAGCAGGGCTGGTGGCTAATCGTGGTCGGCTGCGGCACCGGCTTCCTGTTCGCGCTCGCCGCGCTCTGCATCAGTGCCGTGTCGTTCCCCTTGATGCTGGACCGCCATGCCGGTGCGTTCGAGGCGATAGTCACCTCGCTGCGCGTCGTCGCAAAGAACCCGGCGCCGATGGCGGCCTGGGGCCTGATCGTGGCGGTGCTGCTGGCGCTCGGCACGATCCCGGCGTTCCTCGGCCTCGCCGTGGTGATCCCCCTGCTCGGCCATGCCACCTGGCACCTCTACCGCAAGGTGATCGTGTCCGATCCAGGTGCACGTCCAGTGCCGCCTCCGCCGCATCGTCCGCGCAAGCCGGCCGCCGACTTCCCCGCCAACCTCTTCCCCTGGAGGAACAACACGGACGCCTGACGATATCGTGACATGCGATCCTGCCCGGCTCGGGCAGGGTCGCGCTGTCACAGCCTTGCTTTGGCCGCGGTTACAACCGAGATTATGCTCGCCGGTCAGATCACTTCACGGAATCCATTTCATCTGATGACCACGACGATTTCTCGTCTCGCTCTTGCAGCCCTCGCCCTCTCCGCGTCCATCCTGTCAGTCCAGCCAGCGCTCGCCGCTGTTGCCTGCGGCTCGGGCAATTTCGACGCCTGGCTTGCGGATTTCAAAACCGACGCTGCGGCCAAGGGCATCTCGCAACAAGCCATTGCATCGGGGCTCGCCGGTGTGACGCTCGATCAGGGCGTGCTCAACCGCGACCGGTCGCAAAAGGTCTTCACCCAGACCTTCGAGGAGTTTTCCGGCCGCATGGTGCCGCCGCGCCTGCAGCGCGGCTCCAACATGATGAAGCAATATGGCTCGGTGCTGTCGCGCATCGAGCAGGCCTATGGCGTCCCCGGCGAGGTGCTGGTCGCGATCTGGGGGCTCGAGACCGATTTCGGCGTCAACACCGGCAAGTTCGCCACCATCCGTTCACTGGCGACACTGGCCTATGACTGTCGGCGCGCCGAGCAGTTTCGCGGCGAGCTGATGGACGCATTGCGCATCGTCCAGCGCGGCGATCTCGCACCCGCCGACATGAAGGGCGCCTGGGCCGGCGAGCTTGGCCAAACCCAGTTCATGCCGTCATCCTGGATGAAATACGCGGTCGATTTCGACGGCAACGGCAAGCGCGATCTCCTGCACAACGCGCCGGATGTGCTGGCCTCCACTGCCAATTATCTCGCCGGCTATGGCTGGCAGCGCGGCAAGGATTGGCAGCCGGGCGGTCCGAACTTCGCGGTGCTCCAGCAGTGGAACAAGAGCGAGGTCTATTCCAAGACCGTCGCCTATTTCGCCACCCAGCTCGCCCGCGCGCCTTAAGACCCCTCGTTTTTGCCGTTCAGCCGATTTCCGAAGCGAATCGGCAGATCTTATTATGAATTAATATTCATTTTTATGCCAAGTCGTGCATGCGATTCGTGCATATCTAACTTGGGTCCAGACGCTGGATGAATTCCTTGCGGGTTCGTGGAACTCCATAATGTATTAAACTGCATGATCCACGATAACCCCGTGAATTCACGGGAATTTATGGCACCAAATTGCTTGTCTTGCCCGCGGCCTGAGCGGGAATGCCGTCGGGTTAATCGCCCGTTACCAGTGCTATGCGTTCCTCGCCTAGCTGCGTCGCAACATCGGAACTTTCGCACTGCACCACTCTCACCTATATTCATTTCAACGATGAGGCCCGGGCAAGGGCTGAATCGAACTACAGGAGACTATCAATGCTGCTCTCGCTCATCCGCATGATCCAGGCTTTCCGGGATTATCAGCGCAATGTTGCCGAGCTGTCCCAGCTCAGCGATCGCGAACTGGCCGATATCGGCCTTGATCGCTCGGACATCCCGCGCGTTGCCGCCGGCCAGTATCAGGGCTGATATCGTTCAGCCCTTCACCGGACGAACCGATAGCGCCCGCCTCGTGCGGGCGTTGTCGTATCTGGTGGCAGAAAACTCGATCTCGGCGATTCCACTGGACGCCGAAAAGCGCTACCTGTCCGCCCCATGACAGGACCCCAATCCAACATCGTGCACGTGATCGGCGCCGGCCTTGCCGGTTCCGAAGCCGCCTGGCAGGTGGCCAAATCCGGCGTGGCCGTGGTGCTGCACGAAATGCGGCCGACCCGCATGACCGAGGCGCACCGCACCGACGGGCTCGCCGAGCTCGTCTGCTCCAATTCGTTTCGCTCGGACGACGCCGCCAACAACGCCGTCGGCCTGCTGCATGCGGAGATGCGCCGGCTCGACTCGCTAATCATGCGCGCCGCCGATGCCAACCAGGTACCCGCCGGCGGCGCCCTGGCCGTCGACCGCGACGGCTTCTCCGCGGCCGTCACCAAGGCGCTGAACGACCATCCCCTGATCGAGATCGCCCGCGGCGAGGTCGCTGGCCTGCCGCCGGCCGACTGGAGCAACGTCATCGTTGCGACCGGCCCCCTCACCTCTGCGCCGCTGGCTGATGCCATCGGCGAGCTGACGGACGAGAATGCGCTCGCCTTCTTCGATGCGATCGCGCCGATCGTGCATCGCGAGTCCATCGACATGTCGGTGGCCTGGTTCCAGTCGCGCTACGACAAGGTCGGTCCTGGCGGCAACGGCGCCGACTACATCAACTGCCCGATGACGAAGGAGCAGTATGATGGGTTCGTCGCGGCACTGATCGCCGGCGAGAAGACCGAGTTCAAGGCGTGGGAGACCAACACGCCCTATTTCGACGGTTGCCTGCCGATCGAGGTCATGGCGGAACGCGGCCTCGAGACGCTGCGCCACGGTCCGATGAAGCCGGTCGGCCTCACCAATCCGAACGATCCGACCACAAAGCCTTACGCGATCGTGCAGCTGCGCCAGGACAACAAGCTCGGCACGCTCTACAACATCGTCGGCTTCCAGACGAAGCTGAAATACGGCGAGCAGCAGCGCATCTTCCGCACCATTCCGGGATTGGAGAAGGCCGAATTCGCCCGCCTCGGCGGCCTGCATCGCAACACCTTCCTCAATTCGCCAAAACTGCTCGATGGCCAGTTGCGCCTGTGCGCGCAGCCGCGGCTGCGCTTTGCTGGCCAAATGACGGGCTGCGAAGGCTATGTGGAATCCGCCAGCGTCGGCCTGATCGCCGGCCTCTATGCGGCCGCCGATGCGCGCGGCGAGACGCTCGCGAGTCCGCCGGGCACGACGGCGCTGGGATCGCTGCTCGGCCACATCACCGGCGGCCATATCGAAACCATCGAGCCCGGCTCGCGCTCGTTCCAGCCGATGAACATCAATTTCGGCCTATTCCCGCCGCTCGCGACCGTGCCGACCAAGAAGCCCGACGGCACGCGGCTGCGCGGCAACGAGAAGACGGTGGCCAAGAAGCAGGCGATGAGCGCACGCGCGCTCGCCGATCTCGATCGCTGGATCGCCGATCACCTGCGCATTGCCGCCGCGGCGTGAGTTTTCGATGAGCCTCCCCCAAGACGACGCCGCGGCACTCTCGGCGCGCTGGACCGAGGGCGTGCTGCTCAAGCGCGACGTGTTCTCAACCGTCGAGCGCGGCCGCTTCCGCAGCGAGAACGGCGAGGTCGACGCGGTGCTGCGCCGGCTCGACGAGGTGCCGTGGTGGTCTTTCCTGCTGGCACGCCACCTGTTCGCCCGCGAGAAGCGCGCGCTGGCGCTCGCCAAAGGCCTCAACGTCGGTCCGAAGCTGCTGTGGGCTGGACGCCGCGCGCTCGTGCGCGGCTTCGTTGATGGCGTCGCGCTGCATCTGGCCAAGCCGCACGGCGACCTCGCTTATTTCCGCTCGGCCAAGGCCGCGCTGCGGCGGCTTCGCCGCGCCGGCATCTGCCACAACGATCTCGCCAAGGAGCAGAACTGGCTGGTCGGCCGCGACGGCCGCGCCTACGTCACCGACTTCCAGCTCGCCGCCTGCTTTGCACGGCGCGGCCAGCTCTACCGCATCCTCGCCTATGAAGACCTCCGGCATCTGCTCAAGCACAAGCGCTCCTATGCGCCGGACGCACTGACGCCGCGCGAGCGGAAAATCCTCGCGAAAAAATCGTTTGCCGCGAGCCTGTGGCTTGTCACCGGCAAGAAGGTCTATCGCGCCATCACCCGCGGCCTGTTCAACTTCACTGATCGCGAGGGTGGCGGCCGCCGGCTCGTCAACGACGCGCCGGTGCTGGCGGCACTGATCCGCAAGAACCCGGCCGTGCGCGACACCGCCATCGTCGCCTTTGCGGACCGCCGCTCCGGCGTCGGTCTATATGCCTTCGTCGAAGCGGACCGGGCCGTGCTCGAAGGCGAGCTGCGCAACGAGCTTGCGGCCGCCAAGGGTCCGAAGCCGCCGGAGCACATCCAGGTCGTCCACGCCCTGCCCCGCGACACCAGCGGCAAACCGCGCACCGAGATCCTGCAACTGGTCGCCATGAACCAGCTCGACCTGATCGAGCCGATGATGAAGAACGATCAGGATCGCGCCTTCCTCAAGGACATCCTCGAGCAGCGCAAGAACCTGCGCGATCGCTTCAATTTCGAGGCGGATCTGCCAACGAGCTAGGGCCTGACGCGCCTTGAAGCGTCCACATTGGCGATAGAGAAGCGTCGGATCATTCGGGCTTGGCGGGTTATGGGCATTCGGGGGACGATGATGCATCGTGTGGTTGGCGGCCTGATCGCCGGCTTGCTTTTGGCCATCACACCGGCAATGGCCGAGTCCCCCGCCGAGCTGATCTCGAGCTTCCGCCTCAAGCACGGCGAAGTCCGTGTCGTCCGCGATTCAACCCTTGACCGCATCGCCATGGACCAGGCCCGCGCGATGGCGGCCAAGGACGATCTCAGCCACGACGCACTCGGCCCGTTCACCCGCCGTGTGGCGCCAGCCGGCGCGGGCCGTGCCGCCGAGAACATCGCCTACGGCTACGACAATTTCGAGAAGACCCTGGGACAGTGGATCGACTCCTCCGGACACCGCAAGAACCTGTTGCTGCACAACGCCTCCCGCGTCGGCATCGCGAGCGCCAAGAATGCCAGCGGCAAGCGCACCTATTGGGCGATGGTGATCGCCGGCGACTATGAGCCGAAGGGCAAGAGAAAGAAGGACAAGGAGCCGCTGGTTGCCGTGAAGCGCGAGGCCGTGCCCGCGAGCAAGCCCAAATCCAGCGGCTGCCACATCAAGCTGCTCAGCCTCTGCATCTGAGGCCTGACAATTTCAGCCGCGCCGCGCCGCCTCGATCGCGGCCACGTCGATCTTGGTCATCCCCATCATTGCGTCGAAGGCGCGCTTGGCTTCAGGGCCGCCGGCCGCCAGCGCCTCGATCAATACGCGCGGCGTGATCTGCCAGGAAACGCCCCATCTGTCCTTGCACCAACCGCAGGCGCTTTCCTGCCCGCCATTGCCGACGATGGCGCTCCAATAACGGTCTGTCTCCTCCTGATCGTCGGTAGCGATCTGAAACGAGAAGGCCTCATTGTGTTTGAACATGGGCCCGCCGTTAAGTCCGAGACAAGCAACGCCAGCCACGGTGAATTCGACCGTCAGCACATCGCCGGCCTTGCCGGACGGGTAATCGCTGGGCGCGCGGTGAACGGCACTTACGAAGCTATCGGGGAACGTCTCGGCGTAGAAGCGGGCCGCCGCCTCGGCGTCCTTGTCGTACCAGAGGCAAATCGTGTTCTTCGCCATCGCGGGTCCTTTCAAATCACCACCAAATCACGCCCTCTATCATCATAGCATCCGAATCGGCATGCTCCAGCCGCGGCATCCATTGTCCGATCTTGCTCGCGTGCGTCAGTGTGTCAAACTCAGGGAACCCTAACGCAGAGGCTCACACTTGATCGACATCGACCGGATACGCACCGACACACCTGCCGCCTCCCGGCTTGCGTATCTCCACAATGCGGGTGCTGCCCTCATGCCAACGCCCGTTGCCACAGCGATGAAGCGACACATCGACTTCGAAAGCGAGATCGGAGGTTATGCCGCCGCTGATCGCGAGTCCGTCCGGCTCGACACGGTCTACGGTTCGGTGGCGCGGCTACTGAATGCCGCGCCCGACGAGATTGCCCTCATGGAGAACGCGACGGTTGCCTGGCAGATGGCGTTTTATTCGCTTCCGTTTGCCCAGGGCGATCGCATCCTGACCGCCGAGGCAGAGTACGCCGCCAACTATGTCGCGTTTCTTCAGGTGGCCAAGCGTACAGGCGCGATCATCGACGTCGTGCCGAGCGACTCGACGGGCGAACTCGATGTCGCTGCGCTCGAACGCATGATCGATGACCGCGTGAAGCTCATCGCCATCACCTGGGTTCCGACCAATGGCGGGCTGGTCAATCCCGCGGCGGCGATCGGCAGGATCGCGCGAGCGCACGGCATTCCCTACTTGCTCGATGCCTGCCAGGCGGTCGGCCAGATGGTGGTCGATGTCGAAACCATCGGCTGTGACATGCTGTCCGCCACGGGGCGCAAATTCCTGCGCGGGCCGCGCGGTACCGGCTTTCTCTACGTCCGCCGAGCGATGCTGCAGCGGCTCGAGCCGCCGATGATCGACCATTTCGCCGCGCCCTGGGTCTCGCGCGATGAGTATCAGCTCCGCGATGATGCGCGCCGTTTCGAGACTTGGGAGAACAACTACGCCGCCCGGCTTGGATTGGGGGCTGCCGTCGATTATGCCCTCGCGATCGGCCTTGGTCCTATTGAGCAGCGCTGCCGCTTGCTTGCGGACCGCCTTCGCAGCGGCCTCGCCTCCATTCGCGGAATCCAAATACGCGACCTCGGCCGCGCGCCGGGCGCGATCGTCAGCTTCACGGTGGACGGATATGACGCGAACGCCATTGTCAGCGGTGCCGCTGCGGCGGGCATCACCATCGGCGCTTCGGATCCGTCGAGCACCCGCATCGACGCAGAACTTCGCGCGCTACCGCCAGTCGTGCGCGCCTCGCCGCACTACTACAATACGGAAGCCGAGATCGATCGGCTGATCGGTCACCTCGCGGGTTTAACACCGCGATAGGACGCGCTCACGTGCAGCGCGCCGTCAAACCGGATGCACTGAGCCTTGCCATCACCTCGTCGAGATGGGCGCTGTCGCGGGTCTCGATGACCAGTTGCAGCAGCGTCGCCTTGGCCGGCAGGTCGGAGAAGGTCCGCTGGTGCGAGACCTCGATGATGTTGGCGCCGGCTTCGGCCAAAAGCGCCGCGACCGCGGCCAATTGCCCGGGGCGGTCAGGAATATCGAGCGAGAGTTGGGTCAGTCGCCCCTCGCGTGCCAGCTCGCGGGTCAGGACCGAGGCGATCAGTCTCGTATCGATGTTGCCGCCGCTCAGCACCAGGCCCACTTTCTGGCCGGCGAAGCGAGATGGATCGGACATCAGCGCGGCAAGGCCGGCGGCACCGGCGCCCTCGACCACCGTCTTCTCGATCGAGATCAGGGTCGCAACCGCACGCTCGAGCTCGGCTTCGTTCACGAGCGCGATGTCATCGACGAGGCGGCGGACGATTTCGGTGGTGATCTTGCCGGGCGATTTGACCGCGATGCCTTCGGCGAGCGTGTCACCGCGCGCCGGCAGATTCCCGTCATGGATGGCATTGTACATCGAGGGATAGAGCCAGGCCTCGACGCCGAGCATCCGTAGCGACGGTTTGATCGACTTGGCGGCAATGGCGATGCCGCTGATCAGCCCGCCGCCGCCGATCGGGACGACCAACGTATCGAGCTCCGGCACCGCCTTCAGCATCTCCAGTCCGACGGTACCCTGCCCGGCGATCACCAGCGGATCGTCATAGGGATGGACGAAGATCATGCCGCGAGCCTCACCGTGGCTCCGCGCGAACGCGGCCGCCTCCTCCAGCGTCGCGCCCGTAACCACCACCTCCGCGCCGTGATGCCTGGTATTCTCGATCTTCACCATGGGCGTGCCGACCGGCATGACGATGGTGGCGGGAATGTTGAGCCTTCTCGCGTGATAGGCGACGCCCTGTGCGTGGTTACCCGCCGACATCGCGATGACGCCGCGCGCACGCTCCTCCGGCGTCAGCGCGGTCAGCCTATTGAGGGCGCCGCGTTCCTTGAACGAGGAGGTGAACTGGAGGTTCTCGAATTTCAGCCAGATGTCGCAACCGCAGATGCTGCTCAGCGTCCGGCTGTAGCTACAAGGCGTTTCGACGACGGCACCCCGGATGGTCTCGGCGGCCGCATGGATGTCGCTTGGTGCGACCGGGAAGTCGCCGAGATCGGAGGTCGCGCTTTGGGACAAGTCGGCCATAGGCCAGCATAGAGCATTTGGCCGCCTCAGGCGATAAGCCGACCCCTATTTGGTAAATTCCCTGGAGCGTGAAGCCCGCCACAGCGTCCACAGCGTGCGCAGCCGCGAGGCCGGCTGCGGCGCGAACGGATTGCGGCCAGGTTTCGACAGGCGCTTCAGATCGGCCCGGGTCTGGCTCAGCAGCAGAAACGCAGGCCGCACGGATGGCGGCACCTGCGGCAGCAGCGAGGAGGCCGTGGTCAGATGCTGCCGCGCTTCGCCCGCGAGCTGGTCCAGTACGGCGCGCAGGCTCGGCGTCTCCTTGCCGGCGAACACATCCTCCATATTGCAGTTGTGGCTCGCCAGCACTTGCTGCGGCAGGAACAATTGCCGGTGCGCCGCATCACGCGGCAGGTTGGCCACGACCTGGACGATTCCCTGGGCAAGCCCAGCATGACGGGCGAGATGCTCGGCCGCCTCCGACGGCGGCGCCATGATCCGGGCTGCAAGGGCAAACAACGCCGATGAGGTGGCCGCCAGATAGCCTTCCAGTGCCGCCATGGTCGGCATCGGATCGTTGTAGAGATCGAACTGGTGCTCGTCGGCGAGCAGGGACAGCGGCTCGACCGGCAGGTCGTAATCGCGGATCGCGCGGAGCAGCTCCGCCGCCACCGGATTGCCCTCGGCGCTGCCATGGACATGGCCTGACAGCATGTCGGTCCACCATTGCAGGCGAATCTCGCCGGGCAAGGGCTGGCTCACCTGGTCGCGAACGCGCACGATCTCTGCATTGAAGGCATAGAGCGCCAGCAGCGCGCGACGCTCTGCGGCGGGTACGAACAGCGTCGCGACGTAACGCGGAAAGTCGTGGCTGCGCACGAGATCGGCGCAAAAGGTAGCCGAATCGGATGGCGGCGCGGTGCTGCTCATGGCACCGCGATCAGCGCGGCCGCGACGCGGCGTCGCTCGCCGATCATGATGTTGTAGGTGCGCACGGCGGGGCCGGTCTGCATCGTGTCCAGCACTACTCTCACCGCCTTCAAGGCCTGGCGCAGTTCCGGCGGCGGAAGCCAAACCCCGGTTCCAGTGCCGACCAGAAGCGTGTCGATGCTGTTGGCGGCCGTGAACACGCGATCGAGCGAGTAGCGGTCGATCTTGGTGGGGTCCGTCACGTCCCAGGCCCAGATCGCGTCGGGAAGGCACAGCAACGATCCTCGATGCGACATGCCAGCGAAGGCGAAGCCGCCCTTGCCATAGGCTTCGATCGGCGCCGAGCGCGGGAAATGGGGTGCGTTGGGGTCGCCAGCCATGAGCCAGGTCCGAATGAGCTTACTACCCCCGCAAACGCATGCGGGGGTATGCGGTTCGGATCATGCCTTGTTTTTCTTCGCCGGCGTAGCCGTATCCGGCGCATCTTCGCGATGCTCGCCGACGCCGAGATAGATCAGGATCGGCGCCGCGATGAAGATCGAGGTGTAGGTGCCGACCAGCACCACGCCGAACATCATCACTGCGGTGAAGCTGTGGATGGCGTGTCCGCCGAACAGCAGCAGCGCGAGCAGTGCCAGCGTCACCGTGACGTGGGTGATGATGGAGCGCGACAGCGTCGAGTTGATGGACTCGTTGAGCAGCTGCGGCATCGGCATCTTTTTGTAGCGCCGCAGCATTTCGCGGATACGGTCGTAGATGACGACGGTGTCGTTGAGCGAATAGCCGAGAATCGTCAGCAGCGCGGCGATGCTGGTCAGGTCGAAATCGACCTGGCTGATCGACATGAAGCCGATCGTGAGCACGATGTCGTGCACGTTGGCGATCATGGCGCCGAGCGCGAACTGCCATTCGAAGCGGAACCAGAGATAGATCAGGATCGCCACGATCGCGAGCATCAGGCCGAGCATGCCGTAGGCCAAGAGCTCACCGGAGACGCGCGGGCCGACCACCTCGACACGGCGATATTCGACGGAATCGCCGAGCGCAGCGCGGACCTTCTGCACGGCCTCCTGCTGCGCGGCGTCGCCGCCGGGCTGCTCCGCAACGCGGATCAGGACGTCAGCGGGACCACCGAACTGCTGGAGCTGGACTTCGCCGAGTCGCAGGGAATCCAGCGTCGTGCGCATCGCCGCGATGTCCGCGGTGCCGGACTTGGCCTGCACCTCGAGCAAGGTGCCGCCGCGGAAGTCGATGCCGAAATTCAGCCCGTGGGTGAAGAACAGCGTGATCGCGACGATCGACAGCGCCGCCGAGATCGGGAAGCTGATGCGGCGAAAGCGCGTGAAGTCGAAATGCGTATTGTCCGGGACGATACGCAGCGACGGCAAGAGGCCGAGGGCCGCGACCACGGTGAGAATGGCGATGAGGACGCCGAGCCCGATGAGAACGGTGTGAGTCACGATCAGGCTCCTAGATCGGCACGCTCTGCGGCCGCTTCCACCGCACCCACCCGGCGACGATCAGCCGCGTCAGGGTGAAGGCGGTGAACACCGTGGTGATGATGCCGATGCCGAGCGTCACGGCAAAGCCGCGCACCGGGCCGGTGCCGATGTAGAACAGCACGGCGGCAGCAATGAAGGTGGTGATGTTGGAATCGAGGATCGTCGCCAGCGCCCGCTTGAAGCCGGCGTCGATCGCCGAGATCGCGTTCCGGCCGCCGCGCAGCTCCTCGCGGATGCGCTCGTAGATCAGCACGTTGGAATCGACCGCGATGCCAACGGTGAGCACGATGCCGGCGATGCCGGGCAGCGTCAGCGTGGCGTTGAGCAGCGACAACAGGCCGAAGATCATCGCGACGTTGATCGCCACCGCGACGTTCGCGAACACGCCGAACAGCCGGTAGGTCGCGAGCATGAACACGATGACGAGGATCGAGCCGACATAGGCCGCAAGCTCGCCCTTCTCGATCGAATCCTGGCCGAGACCCGGACCGACGGTGCGTTCCTCGACCACCGTGAGCGGCGCCGGCAGCGCGCCGGCGCGCAGGAGGATCGCGAGATCGTTGGCCGATTGCACGGTGAAATTCCCGGAGATCTGGCCTTGGCCGCCGGTGATCGGCTCGCGGATGACGGGCGCCGAGATCACCTTGTTGTCGAGCACGATCGCGAACGGCAGTCCCACATTCTCTTGCGTCGCCTGCGAGAATTTGCGCGCGCCCGACGTATTGAACTTGAAGCTGACGACCGGCTCACCCGTGCGCTGGTCGAAGCTCGCCTGGGCATCGGTCAGATCGCCGCCGGCAACCAGCACCTGCTTCTTGACCACGTAAGGCGTCGGCGGCGGCGAGGCGCTCATCAAGAGTTCGGATTCCGGCGGCAACCTGCCCTGCTGAGCCTGATCCGGCGGCACGGAGGTATCGACCATGCGGAATTCCATCTTCGCGGTCTTGCCCAGGAGTTCCTTCAGGCGCGTCGGGTCCTGGAGGCCGGGGACCTGCACCAGGATGCGGTCGTTGCCCTGGCGCTGAATCACGGGCTCGACGGTGCCGAGCTCGTTGACGCGGCGTTCGACGATCTGGATCGACTGCTCGATGGTCTTGCGCATGCGGTCGAGCATCGCGGCCTGCGGGATGCTCAGGCGGATCACACCGCCACCGGCATCGGTGACTTCAAGGTCGCGCTGACCGCCGGATCCCATGAGGCCGCCCAGCGGCTGCGACAGCTCGCGCAGCTTGGCGAGTGCGGCCTGCGCATCGGATTCCTTGCTGATGCGAACTTCGACCGCGTCGTTGCGCACGGTAACGCCACCGGTGAAACCGATCTTGGCATCGCGCAGCGTCCGGCGAACGTCGTCGCGGATCTGGTCGAGCCTCTCCTTCCTCACATAGGCGGAATCGACCTCAAGCAGCAGATAGGATCCGCCCTGCAGGTCGAGGCCGAGCACGAGCCGGCGCTGCGCCCAGGCCGGCCAGGTCTTGACCTGCGCCTCGGGGAAGAAGTTGGGGACCGCGCAGAGGCACACGATCAGCGCCGTCAGGATAATCCCGAGCGCCCTCCACCGCGTGAAATACAACATCGACTAGACCTGTCAGATCAGGAGACTTGCAGGAGACTTATAGTGACTCGCGGGGGAGCACTCACTTCGCCGCGGTGTCGTCCTTGGCGCTTTCCTTGGATTCTTTGGCCGGTTCGCCCTTGGCGCGCACGCCTGAGATCATCTGGCGCATCTGCCGCACGCGCACACCGTCGGATATCTCGAACTCGATCTGGTCGTCGTCGACGACCTTGGTGACCTTGCCGACGAGGCCGCCCGAAGTCACCACCGTGTCGCCGCGGCGGATGTTCTTCACGAGGTCGGCATGATCGCGGACCTTCTTCTGCTGCGGACGCAGAATCAGGAAGTACATGATCACAAAGATCAGGGCGAACGGCAGCAGCGACATCAACATGCTGTTGGTGTCGCCGGCGCCCGCGGCCTGGGCATACGCAGGGGTAATCAGCATTCGGACGATCCTCGTGACAACGGGGGAAAGCCGGTCAGGCCCTCAAAGGCGACCGGTTCGGTCAAATTCGCGCGGACTATAGCGGCCATTGCCCCAATTGCAACGCTGCCAGACCGCCCTTTTGGCCCACCTTGCGGCGCGTCCTCAGGCCCGATAAGGCTGCGTTCTCAGGAACTTCGGACATGCCCAAAAAACCCAGCAAAAGCCCGGCCGGCAAAGGCCCCAATACCCCTGCCAAGAAGCCCGCCGGCGTCGCGGCAAAACGTCCCAAGGGCGCCGTTAAGGCAGACCCGGTCGATCCCTCCCAGGAGCGCATCGTCCGCGCGCTGGAGACCATTGCAGCGCACCTCTCGGCCCAGAGCAACCCGACCCTCGAATCCGAGTCGTTCGAACGGGCCGACGCGTTCGTCTGGCACCCGGACGGCCGCCTTGCGGCAGTGCCGCGGGTCAGCCGCGTCGAGCTATTCCTACTGAAGGGCGTCGACCGGATGCGCGACATCCTAATGGAGAACACCGAGCGCTTCGCCAATGGCCTGCCCGCCAACAACGCCCTGCTCTGGGGCGCGCGTGGCATGGGCAAGTCATCGCTGGTGAAGGCGGCGCATGCCAGCCTCAACGCGGAGCGCAACCCGACCGACAAGCTGAAGCTGATCGAGATCCATCGCGAGGACATCGAAAGCCTGCCCGCGCTGATGGAGTGCTTGCGCGCCTCCTCCTTCCGCTTCATCGTGTTCTGCGACGATCTCTCCTTCGACGGCAATGATGCGTCCTACAAGTCGCTCAAGGCCGTGCTCGAAGGCGGCATCGAAGGCCGGCCCGAGAACGTCATCCTCTACGCCACCTCCAACCGCCGCCATCTGCTCGCGCGCGAGATGATCGAGAACGAGCGTTCGACCGCGATCAATCCCGGCGAAGCGGTCGAGGAGAAGGTCTCACTGTCGGATCGCTTCGGCCTCTGGCTCGGCTTCCACCGCTGCAGCCAGGACGAGTATCTCGCCATGGTGCGCGGCTATTGCAGCCATTTCGGCATCAAGATCGACGACGAGGCGCTGGAGCGCGAGGCGCTGGAATGGTCGACCACGCGCGGCTCCCGCTCAGGCCGCGTCGCCTGGCAGTTCGTGCAGGAGCTGGCGGGACGGCTGGGTGTGAAGCTGACGATGATGTAGCGGACACTTTCGCCTCACCTACACCTGTCATTCCCCGCGCAGGCGGGGAATCCAGTACGCCGCGGCCTATCGGCTGAACAATTGCTGTCTCTGGAATACTGGATCGTCCGCCTTCGCGGACGATGACAGTGAGCGCGCGGTGTGAACCCGGCTGAAGCGTCCGCCTCACGCTCCGTTCAGGAATTGAAGCGGGTCAACCGGGCTCGATCCCTTACGGATCTCGAAGTGGAGCTGCGGCGACGCCACTTCCCCGGATTGACCCGACTTGGCAATGACCTGACCGCGCTTGATAGTATCGCCGCGCTTCACCAACAGCTCACTCGCATGGGCATATGCGGTGACGTAGCCGTTGGAGTGCCGAACCAGGACCAGATTGCCGTAACCTTTCAGCTCGTTGCCGGAATAGGCGACGACGCCGTCTTCAGCCGCCTTGACCGGCGTCCCCTCGGGCACCGCGAGATTGATGCCGTCATTGGACTTGCCGTTGGTCTTGGCGCCGTAGCTCGTGACCACCTTGCCGCGCACCGGCCAGCGGAAGGTCGGCAGCGCGCCAGTGGCCTCCGCGGCCTTCGCCGGCGTCTCGGCGGGCTTCTCTTCGACATTGGCCGTGGCTTGGGCCAGACGCGCGCTCTGCACCGGCGCGGCAGCAGCGGCCATCTTGGTAGCAGGCGCCGGAGCGGCCGCCACGGGCTGGAGCGTTCCCACAACCGGAGCAGCCGCGACCGGAGCCGGAGCAACCGGCACCGCGACGGCGGCGGTCTTGGCACCGGGCACGGTCAGCTTAGTGCCGAGCTTGAGCTTGGCTGAGGGGGCGAGGCCATTGGCACGGGCCAGCTCGGCCGCCGAGATGTGGTTCTTGCGCGCGATGCTGGCGAGCGTGTCGCCACGGTTGACGAAGTGCGTGCTCGGCGGCGCAGCGACGGCTGCAACCGGCTTCGCCGCAGGCACAGCCGCGACGGGAGCCATCGCCGGCACGGGCGCAGCGGCCGTGGCAGGATGCGGGATGATGAGCTGCTGGCCGGGCGAGAGCGTGCGCGGGCCCTTGTAGCCGTTGGCGGCTAGGATCGCCTGCGGCGTGACATGATAGCGCTTGGCGAGCACGTCGAGCGTGTCGCTGGTGCCGACGATGATCTTGGTGCCGCCGGCTGGCTGGGCTGCAGCAACCGAGCGCGGCGGTACGGTCGCCGTGGTCTCGAGGTGCGGCTGCGCCGGGGGCGCGTAGGAGCCGACGCCGCGCCCACCACCGGACACTCCGCCGCCAGAGGCAACGGGATAGGATTGCGGGGTGGACACCGCGGGCGGAGGCAGGGGCTGGGACTGATAGGAACCAGGCTGCGTCTGCGGCCGCGCATATTGCGGCAGCTCACGCTGCGGCGGTGGCGCCTGCTGCACCGAACCGGTGGATTCCGAGGCGAAGGGATTGGAGAAATTCGACTGGGACAGTCGCGACGACATGTCGGCGCTGCACCCCGCAAAACTGAAGGAGATCAGCGCCAGCACCGCGACTTGCGGCACGCGGCGCGAGTAAAGCAACTCGGCGACAGCGGACATGGTTACTCACTCGTACGCAACAGAACTAGTGTTTTAAGTAAACACGCGCCGAGTAAATAACGGCTTAACCCTCCCAATAAGATGTTGGCGGCACAGCCAATCCGGAATTCTACAGCTCCCGCGCCACGCCAGGCAGCGCCGGCACGAAGCGGACATCGACGAGTTCCTTGCGCTCGATCCCCGCCTCGGTGCGGTTGAGGCGGGTCAGCGTCTGCACGCCCTGATGCGGGCCGACCGGTGCGATCAGGATGCCCCCGATCTCGAGCCGTTCGATCAGGTTCTCTGGAATCTGCTCCATCGCGGCGGTGACGATGATGCGGTCGAACGGGCCGATATTGGCTGGCAGATTGAGGCCATCGCCCAGCATCACCTCGACATTGTGGCAGCCGAGCTCTTCGAGCCTGGCGCGTGCGGTGTCCGCGAGCATGCGGTAGCGCTCGACCGTGAGCACCTGCCCTGCGAGCCGCGACAGCACGGCGGCCTGATAACCGGAGCCGGTGCCGATCTCGAGCACGCGGTGCCGCTTCTGGAGCTGGAGCTGCTCGGTCATGTAGGCGACGACGAAGGGCTGGCTGATGGTCTGCCCGCAGGCGATCGGCAGCGCACTGTCGCGATAGGCGCCGTCGCGGTTGGCGTCGTCGACGAACAGCTCGCGCGGCACCTCCTCCATCGTCCGCAGCACGGCCTGATCGCTAATGCCCCGGCGCCTCAGCGTGAGCTGAAACATCATCTTTTCGGGCGGGGGTTGATGCGAGGTCATTGCTGCCAATGCTGTGTTGTCAGGCCCGTTAAGTCGCCAACCCGGGCGCGAGAATCTTGTTCCTTGGTCGGGAACCCATGATACCATTCGGCTGGATATTTGAGCACAGATTGGCGTGCAACAGGCCAGTCGTGATCGCCATTTTCAGGCAGCCGTTCGTCAAAACGCGCATTGCGTCGATTCATGTTATCTGCGAACGTTTTTGGGAATGGGCAAGGACTCGACCATGACCGCGACGGGGCTTTCCGGCCGCTCTGTATTCCTCGTCGAAGACGAGGTGATGATCAGAATGATGGTTGCGGACATGCTCGAAGAGCTCGGCTACAAGGTCGCTGCCGAGGCCGGCGACATCACCGAGGCCATGCGGCTCGCCCAGGCGACCGAGTTCGACATCGCCATTCTCGACGTCAACGTCAACGGCAAGGTCATCTCGCCGGTGGCCGATGTTATCAGGGCGAAAGGCTGCCCCTTCATCTTCGCCACCGGCTACGGCTCCTCCGGCCTGCCCGAACAGTACCGCGATCGGCCGGCGCTCCAGAAGCCGTTCCAGCTCGACGCACTCGGCAAGACCATCGAAGCCGCGCTTCGCAGCGGCTAGAGCGTTTCCGAGCGAAGTGGATACCGGTTCGCGTGAAGAAAACGCGTCAAAACAAAGCTTCGGCTCTGATTCAATCAGAACCGATAATGCTCTAGGCGCTACTTCAGCGTCGCGCTCAATTCTTCTGAAAACGCTTCATTGGTGCGGTCGAGCCTGAGCGGCGTCACCGAGACATAGCGCTCGCGAAGCGCCGCGAGATCGGTGCCGTCGGTGGGCGTGTCCATCATCGCCGTGCGCTCGAACCCGATCCAGAAATAGGGATTGCCGCGGCCGTCCCTGCGCTCGTCGATCCTGAGGAAGCCGAGATTGCGCTTGCCTTGGCGCGTGACGCGGATGCCGAGCACATCCTCCGGCGCACACGACGGGAAGTTGATGTTGATCACCGTGTCTTTCGGGACGCCGGCGGCGATCACCTTGCGCAGGATGTCAGGCCCAAACTTGCGCGCGGTGTCCCACGGCGGCCGCTCGCGGGTCTCGACGCTGAACTCCTGCGACAGCGCGAACGACGGCAGCCCCAGGATGGTGCCTTCCAGCGCGCCAGCGATGGTGCCGGAATAAACCACGTCCTCGGCGACGTTGCGCCCCTTGTTGACGCCGGACAGCACGACATCAGGCAGCTTGGGCCCGAGGATGTGGCGCGCGCCCATGATGACGCAGTCGGTCGGCGTGCCGCGCACGGCGAAGTGCCGCGGGCCGACCTCGCGCAGGCGCAACGGATCGTTCAGCGACAGCGAATGCGACACGCCGGACTGGTCGAGCTCCGGCGCCACCACCCAGACGTCGTCGGACAAGGCGCGCGCGATCTCCTCCACGACCTTGAGGCCGGGGGCGTGGATGCCGTCGTCATTGGTGCAGAGAATACGCATGCGAAAGGTCGATTCCAGAAAGCGGGTCTGAGCCGTCTTATCCGGCTCTGCCCAATCAGGCAAACCGGCCGATTCGGTCGCGGCGGCCAGGTTCCCGGCCTGGATCCTACTACCGGCGGATGCGCCATTGCGGCAGGAAGCGCGCCAGCCGACCCTCGGCATGCAGCTGCATCGCCGGCACGACCGGGCTCTCGACAGGATTTTCGATCACGCCGAGTGCCTCCAGCTGCGCGACGAACGGGTCGGACACAGGCGCCTGCGGGAAGCGTTCGCGCGCGACCGTCAGCGCCTTGTCGAAATCCGCTGCATTGACTCCGGGCTTCGCCCGCCTACTCCGCACGAGATCGTCGTCCCAGAGCCGCGCGATCTCGATGTCGAGCACGCCGCGCAGGCGCTGATCGACGGCCTGGATGCCGGCACCCGTCACCGCCCATTGTCGGCCGACCCAGAAGATGTCGCGGTGCAAGGCCATGAATGGTGGGTTCGCGTTGAGGGGCCGGCAGGATAGCCTGCCGCCTGATCTTCGCAACCCTACTCGCGCGCGATCACCTTCAGCCCGCCCATATAGGGCTGGAGCACGCTGGGGACCGCGATCGAGCCGTCCTCCTGCTGGTAGGTCTCCATCACCGCGATCAGCGCGCGGCCGACCGCGGTGCCGGAGCCGTTCAGCGTGTGCACGAAGCGCGGCTTGCCGTCCGGCCCGCGCGAGCGCGCATCCATGCGCCGCGCCTGAAAGTCGCCGCAGATCGAGCAGCTCGAGATCTCCCGGAACATGCCGCCGTCACCCTGCCCGGGCATCCAGACCTCGATGTCGTAGGTTTTTTGCGACGAGAAACCCATATCCCCTGCGCAGAGCGTCATCACGCGGTAGTGCAGGTCGAGCTTCTGAAGCACCTGCTCGGCGCAGGACAGCATCCGCTCCAGCTCGTCCTTGCTCGCTTCTGGCGTCGTGATCGAGACCAGCTCGACCTTGGTGAACTGGTGCTGACGGATCATGCCGCGGGTGTCGCGGCCCGCGGCGCCGGCCTCGGCGCGGAAACACGGCGTCAGCGCGGTAAGGCGCATCGGCAATTGCTTCTCGTCGAGAATGGATTCGCGTGCGAGGTTGGTGAGCGACACTTCTGCGGTCGGGATCAGACCGAGGCGCTCGGTCTTCAGCCGCTCATGGTCGGGCGCAGCCAGCAGTTCGCCCTTGATCGCCCAGAACTGGTCGTCCTCGAATTTCGGCAGTTGCCCCGTACCGAACATCACCTCGTTGCGTACGAGCAGCGGCGGATTGATTTCGGTGTAGCCGTGCTCGGTGGTGTGCAGGTCGAGCATGAACTGACCGATGGCGCGCTCGAGCCGCGCCAGCCCCTTCTTCAGCACGACAAAGCGAGCACCGGAGAGCTTTGCCGCCGCCTCGAAATCCATGTAGCCGAGCGCGGTGCCGAGATCGTCATGCAACTTCGGCGCAAAGCTGTAGTTGCGCTTGTTGCCGAACACGTGGTGCTGCACATTACCGTGCTCGTCGACGCCGTTGGGCACTTCGTCGAACGGAATGTTCGGGATCGCGGACAGCTCTTTCGTCAACTCCTCGTCGGCGGCCTTCGCGGCAGCTTCGAGCTGCGGCATCGTGGTCTTGAGTTCGGCGACCTCGGCCATCAGCTTGGCGGCGCGTGCCTCGTCCTTGGCCTTCTTGGCATCGCCGATTTCTTTCGATGCCGCATTGCGCCGCGCCTGCGCCTGCTCGGAGGCCAGAATCGCCGCACGCCGCTTCTCGTCGATCGCGAGCAGCGAGGCCGACATCGGCTTCAGGCCGCGCCGCGCGAGGCCGGCGTCGAAGGCTTGCGGATTGTCGCGGATCGATTTGATGTCGTGCATGGCTGTGGTCCTGGGGCAGCGCGTAAACATGCAACATCGAACGTTGCCCGTTTACATTAGCGCGTCTCCTAGCACGGCTGTCATCATCCGCGAAGGCGGATGATCCAGTATTCCAGAGACGTCCGTGATTCCCCGATAGGCCCCGGCGTACTTCATTCCCCGCCTTCGCGGGGAATGACACTGAGGATTTGGCCCGCCCTCTACTCCGCAGGCTTGGCCGGCGTCGACACGTCGGTACCGGTGGCCTGCGAGGCCGCCGCCTTCTTCTCCACCATCGCCACCGCGATGATCGAACCCTCGTAGAGCGCCAGCAAGGGAATCGCCAGGGAGCACTGGCTGAGCACGTCAGGCGGCGTCAGCACGGCCGCGATGACGAAGGCGATGACGATGAAATAGCGGCGCTTCTCGCGCAGCATCTTCGATGTGATGATGCCGATCCGCCCGAGCAGCGTCAGGATCACCGGAAGCTGGAAGGCGATGCCGAAGGCGAAGATCAGCGACATCATCAGCGACAGATATTCGCCGACCTTGGGCAAGAGCTGGATCTGCGCGGTCTCGTCGCTGCCGGCCTGCTGCATGCCGAGCGAGAAGCGGACCAGCATCGGCAGCACGACGAAATAAACCAGCGCCGCGCCCAGCACGAAGAAGAACGGGGTCGCGACCAGGTACGGCAGGAAGGCCTGCTTCTCGTGCTTGTAGAGACCGGGCGCCACGAACTTGTAGATTTGCGTCGCGACGATCGGGAACGAGATGAAGCCGGCGCCGAACAGCGCGAGCTTGAGCTGGGTGATGAAATATTCCAGCAGCGCCGTGTAGATGAACTTGGAATTCTCAGGACCCGCGACCCACACGAACGGCCAGACCAGCACGTTGTAGATCTGCTTGGCGAAGAAGAAGCAGAAGATGAAGGCGACGCCAAAGCCGAGCAGTGCCTTGATCAGCCGCGACCGCAGCTCGATCAAATGGTCCATCAAGGGGGCTTTGCTGGCCTCGATATCGGCGTCGGTCATGACGCTTTGACGTCCTTGATCGCTTCGGATGGCGCGGTGTCTTGCGTGACGTGGGCCTGCTCGACCTCACGGGTGATCGCGAGCGGCTCGTTCGCTGCCGCATGCGCCTCGGCTTCCATGAAGGTCGCGGGGGTCGGCGCTTCCGGCGTCGTTGGCGTTACCGGCGCTTCACTTGAAGTCGCCAGCGCTTCGCTCGAAGTCGCCGGTGCTTCGCTTGAAGTCGCCGACGGTTCGGCGGCGCTGGCGGCTGGCGTCTCGGCCGGCTTGTCGAGCGCATCGACGCGGAGCGCGTCGCTGACGTCCTTCTGAAGCGAGGTCAGCGGATTGAAGCCGGTCGCGGCTTCCTTGACCTCGTCAAAGCTCTTCTTGAGGTCGGCCATCTCAGCCTCGCGCATCGCTTCCTGGAACTGGCCCTGGAATTCGGCGGCCATCTTGCGGGCCTTGCCCATCCACTGTCCGACCATGCGCAGCACGCCCGGCAGCTCCTTCGGGCCGATGGCGATGAGGGCCACGACCCCGATGAGGACCAGTTCACTCCAGCCGATGTCGAACATGAGGTCTTCCGTTCACGCCAGCCGCAACCGGCCCAATCCCTCGCGCGCAGGATCGGGGCTACCCGCGTCTCGCATGCTCTCTGGCTCAGACGGCCTTGCTGCCGACGTCGGACCGTGCCGCGGTCGGCGCGGCGTTGTTGTGCTCGATGGACTTGTTCGGCTCGGGCTTTTCAGCGGGCTTGTCGTCGTCCTGCATGCCCTTCTTGAACGCCTTGATGCCCTGCGCCACGTCGCCCATCAGATCCGAAATCTTGCCGCGGCCGAACAGCAGCAGGACCACTGCGATCACCAAGATCCAGTGCCAAATGCTGAGTGAACCCATCCTGCAACCCTCCAAACGCGCATGGCCGGGGACCCGGCCGATCTTTACCGAAACCTAGGCTTGGCGGGTCTCAAAAACAAGGACCAAGGCAGCGCCAATTCGCTGTTGGCACTACGCAATCTTGCTAGTGTTAACTGGTCGCAGGGGCCCGTGAACGGACCGGCGTCACTCTTCAGTGCCGCCTTCGCTGCCACCCTCATTGCCGCCTTCCGGCGCCTCGGGCTCGACCGCGGGCGCCAGCGCCAGATCGAGGTCTTCGCCCGGTTCCAACGGATCCTCGTCTTCACGCAGCGCCGGGTCATCCGATGGCGTCGGCACGGTGAATCCGGTCGGCAGGCGCGAATCCAACAGGCCCGTGCCCTTCAGCTCTTCGAGGCCCGGCAGGTCGCCGAGCTGTTCCAGGGTGAACTGCGACAGGAAGTCCTCGGTGGTTCCGAAGGTCAATGGGCGCCCGGGCGTCTTGCGGCGTCCGCGCGGCTTGATCCAGCCGGTCTCCAGCAGCACGTCCAGTGTGCCCTTCGAGGTGACGACGCCGCGGATCTCCTCGATCTCGGCGCGCGTCACCGGCTGGTGATAGGCGATGATCGCCAGCACCTCGATCGCGGCACGCGACAGGCGGCGGGTCTCGGTACTCTCCCGCGTCATCAGCCAGGCGAGATCGCCGGCGGTGCGGAAGGTCCATTTGTTGGCGACGCGCACGAGGTTCACGCCGCGCGAGGCATAATCGGCCTGGAGCTGCTCGAGCGCCGCCTTGACGTCGACGCCATCCGGCATCCGCTTGGCCAGCGTCGCGGTATCCAGCGGTTCACTCGAAGCGAACAGCAGCGCTTCCAGCAGCCGCAATTCCTCGGGACGTGCCTGGGATTCATTGTCCATCGGCTCGGCCTCTTCTACCCGCACTTCAGCCAGGCTTGCCATGGCAGATTCTCCTTCTTGCACTTAACCGACCGGCGCATCGGGCGCAGGAGCTGCGTCCGGAACCGGTTTAGGACGCCCCTTCCGGAAATAGATGGGCGCAAACGCCTCTTTCTGGTTCAGCTCGAGCTGGCCTTCGCGCACCAGTTCGAGCGCGGCGGCAAAGCTAGAGGCGAACACCGTCGCGCGCTGCGTCGGATCGGCGACGTGCCGGATCAGGAAGTCGTCGAGAACGCCCCAGTCGTCCTGTTCACTGATGCTGCCGACAAGCCGCTCCAGCGTGGCGCGCGCCTCGGCGAGCGACCACACCGTGCGCTTGGCCAGATGCACGCTCGCCAGCACGCGCGACTGGCGCTGAGCAGCATAGGCGGTGAGCAGGTCGTACAGCGTCGCCGTGTATTTCGGATGCTTGATCTCGGCGATCTGCTCGGGCTCGCCGCGCGGGAAGATGTCGCGCTGCAATTGCGGCCTGTTCATCAGCCGATTGGCGGCTTCACGAATGGCCTCCAGCCGGCGCAGCCGGTTGGCGAGCGCAGTCGCCATCTGCTCGGCGCTTGGGCCTTCCGCACTCGGCGGCTCCGGCAGCAGCAGGCGCGACTTCAGGAAGGCGAGCCAGGCCGCCATCACGAGATAATCAGCAGCGAGCTCCAGCCGGATCTTCCGCGCAGCTTCGATGAAGTGGAGATACTGGTCCGCCAGCGCCAGGATCGAAATCTTGGCAAGGTCGACCTTCTGCTGCCGTGCCAGCGCGAGCAACAGGTCGAGCGGGCCCTCATAGCCCTCGACGTCCACGACCAACGCCGGCTCGCCCTCGGCGAGCTCTGCGGGCCGCCCGGTTTCGAACGATAGGATTTCTGCGGTCATGCCGATGCCGTGTTTGCCCGTGCGATCAATGCGTCCAGTTCCGCGCGTGTGGCCGCCCGGTCGAACGGCTGCGGCGGCTTGCGTGCGGCGAGCGCGGCTTTCGCCCGCTCCAGTGCCCTGCCAGACAGTTCGGGCGTCTGAGCGGCGACGTCGCGCATCTCCTCGATGTTGCCGTTGCAATGCAGGGCCACGTCGCAACCGGCCGCAAAGATAGCGCGGGTCCGCTCGGCGATATTCCCCGACAGCGCGTTCATCGACACGTCATCACTCATTAACAAACCCTGGAACCCGATTGCGCCGCGAATCACGTCAGCAATCATTGTCGCAGATGTCGTCGCCGGATGGGCGGGGTCGACCGCGCTAAACACAACATGTGCAGTCATGGCCATCGGCAGGTCCGAAAGCGGCTTGAACGCGGCGAAATCGGTCCGCTCCAGCTCGTCCCGGGGCGTATCGACCGTCGGCAGCTTGAAATGGGTGTCGGCGGTGGCCCGGCCATGACCAGGGATGTGCTTGAGGACCGGCAACACGCCGCCCTGCTCCAGGCCTTCGGTGATCGCACAGGCAATCGCCGCGACCTTGCCCGGCTCCGTGCCGTAGGCCCGGTTGCCGATGACGGCATCGGCACCCGGCACCGGCACGTCAGCGAGCGGCAGGCAATCCACGGTAATGCCGAGATCGGCGAGATCGGCCGCGATCAGGCGGGCGCTCAGGCGCGCCGCAGTGAGCCCGAGCACCGAATCAGTGTCGTACAAAGTCGCGAATACGGCCCCCGGCGGATAGACCGGCCAGTGCGGCGGCCCCAGCCGCTGCACCCGCCCACCCTCTTGATCAATCAGGACCGGTGCCTCGGCAGCATTCGCAACCGTCCGCAATTCCGCAACCAATGCAGCAACTTGCGCCGGTGTCGCGACATTGCGCTTGAACAGGATGAAGCCCCATGGGCGTTCGGCACGGATAAACTCCCGCTCGGCGGCGGTCAGTTCCGTTCCGGATACGCCGGTAATGAAGGCCCGCGTGCTCATAACGGCCGATTAACCCTGCCCTGCGAGGGGGTCAAGAAAACGGCCGTTAATTCCTCTGGACGAAGCAGGCAGACAGGCCTGCGGACTTGAGGCTGTTGCATGCCTGCGTCGCCTCCTCTGCCGAACCATAGGGACCGGCGAAGGCGCGGTAGACGATGCCCTTGCCCTTGTCGGTGAGGTCGACGCGCTTGATCACTGGCGAGCGCGATCCGAGCACGCTGCCATACTTGCTCTGAAGCACCCGATAGGATGCGGCGGCGCTGTCCTCGCTCTGCTGCGAGGAGACCTGCACGATGTAGCCGCCGCTGCTGGTGGGGGCGAGTTGCGTCGGATTGGTCGCAGCCATCCGCTGCGGAGGCTCGGCCGTCGGTCCCGATTGCGGCGCGAGCGACATCGGCTGGTTGGCGCTGGCATTGGCCGAGGTCGGCGGATTGCGCGACGCGATTGGTGCAGGCGGCGCGACAACAGGCTTTGGCGCAGCTGCCGGCTTCGCAGCGGCGGATTGCGGTGTGGCGCTATCGGTCTGATCGCCTTTCACGGCCACCGTCCTGATCGAACGCGGCGAATTGTTCGGCAGTGTGCCGTTGCTCGGAGTCGGCCCTGCGCTCGGCGGCGGCACCATCGATGGCGACACACTCGCCACCGACGGCGGGTTCGCATTCTGGTTCAGCGGTGGGAACACCAAACGGGGCCCACCCGCCCTGGCGTTGACGTCGACAGGCGCCTCCTCGCGCGGCACGATCTTCTCGGTGCCGTCACCGCTAACCATGCGATCCGGGACCTTGGCCGTGGAGTCCGTCGGCGCCGGCACGATCTTGGTCGGCGAGTTATCGGCCTTGATGATCGGCGGTTCGCCGCTGCGGGGCGAGCCCACATAGGTCTTGTAGGCAAAGGCAGCGCCAGTCCCGACCACGGCAAGCGCCAGGATCGCCGCGACCGTCATCATGCCGCCGCGCCGCTTCTTCGGCTCGTCAAGTTCGGTCTCGGGATAGTCGTTCTGGTACGCGTAGGGATCGTCGGGATAGGCCGGATCGCGCTGATAGTCCTGCTCGCCTGCCTCGAGCCGGCCATAGAGCGCATCATCGTAGCGCGACGGATCGGGTTGCGCGTACGGCTCCTGATAGGCCTGCTCCTGATAAGCCTGTCCGTGCTGCTGATAGGCCTGATCCTGATACGCTTGAGCTTGATAAGCGTGATCCTGATGGGTCTGCGGCTGATGAAAATCCGGCTCTGGGGCAGGCGCAGTCGGCTGGGCCGAATAGCGATGCAACGGATGAACCGGGTTTACGGAGACGGGATAGTCAGGCTCCGGCGCGGGTGCCGGCTGCGGCTGCACGTTGGCGCGCCGCATCCATGAGGGCGGCCCGGGCGGCGGCGCAGGTTGCTCGGCATAGTCCTGCTGATCATCGTCCTGGCGATAGTCATCTTCCCGATAGCTCTGGGCAGGCGCCGCTTTCGGGCGCACAGTCGGCCGCGACTGCGCTGCGAACGGATCGGTCTGTCCGATCAGACGGGCGAGCTCGGCCAAGGGATCATTTTCCGCCTTCCCATGCTGATCGCTACCGCGACCATAGTCATCGGAGGGAAACGGTCTGTCCTGATATCGTTCGGCCATCGTGATGATGCGTCCCTTCGGGAAAGCCGCGCGCCCCTCGACCAAGGCACGGCTTTCGACCCACAAGGCTTTCAACCAAGTCTAAGCGATCCGGCTTCTGCCGGTTACCCCCGAATTCCCATTAGGTAGTTCGCCCCAAACTACCGCATCTCGTCCGGGGCATGGACGCCGAGGATGGCGAGGCCCGATGCCAGGACAGAGACGACGCCCTGGACCATGGCCAGTCGCGCTTTTGTAAGATCTGCATCATTATTGATAATGAAGCGTAAATAGGGCAAATCGCGCCCTTTCGTCCAAAGCGCATGAAATTCGCTGGCTAAATCATAGAGATAAAAGGCAATTCGGTGCGGCTCGTGCGCCGCGGCGGCAGCTTCCATCACCCGCGGATAAATTGCGAGGCGCTTGAGAAGATCGAGTTCGACCGGGTCTGACAGCCGTTCCATGGCCGACTCACTCAGCCAGGCGATCCGCTCGGCGGTATCCCGGGGCAGTTCCGAGAATACCTCGGCCCGCGCGTTGCGGAAGATCGAGTGACCGCGGGCGTGACCATACTGGACGTAGAACACCGGGTTGTCGCGCGACTGCTCCATGACCTTGGCGAGGTCGAAATCGAGCACCGCATCGTTCTTGCGATAGAGCATCATGAAGCGGACGGCGTCCTGGCCGACCTCATCCACCACCTCACGCAAGGTGATGAAGTCCCCGCTCCGCTTCGACATTTTCACCGGCTCGCCATTGCGCAGCAACTTCACGAGCTGGACGATCTTGACGTCGAGAGCGCCCTTGCCTGATGTCGTCGCCTTCACCGCCGCCTGCATGCGCTTGATGTAGCCGCCATGGTCGGCGCCCCAGACGTCGATCATCTCCGCAAAACCACGGTCGTACTTGTTCTTGTGGTAGGCGATGTCGGAGGCGAAGTAGGTGTAAGAATTGTCCGACTTGATCAGCGGTCGATCAACGTCGTCGCCATAAGCGGTCGCCTTGAACAGCAGCTGCTCGCGGTCTTCCCAATCCTCGACCGGCGCGCCCTTTGGCGGCGGCAGGCGACCCTCGTAGATGTCGCCTTTGGCCTGTAGGAAATCGATGGTCTCGGCAACCTTGTTGTTGCCGTTCTCGATCAGCGAGCGCTCGGAGAAGAACACGTCGTGGCGAATGTTGAGGGCGGCGAGATCGTCCTTGATCTCGTCCATCATCATCGCGATCGCTTTGGCGCGCACCGTCGGCAGCCACTCGGCCTCGCTCACCCCGTGGAGCTTGTCGCCATGCTCCTTGGCCAGCGCCGCGCCGACGGGCTTGAGGTAGTCACCGGGATAGAGTCCTTCCGGAATCGCGCCGATGTCCTCGCCGAGCGCCTCGCGATACCTGAGGAAGGCGGAGCGCGCGAGCACGTCGACCTGGGCGCCGGCATCGTTGATGTAGTATTCGCGCGTGACGTCGTGGCCCGCGAACTGAAGTAGGCTTGCCAACGCGTCGCCGAACACGGCGCCGCGACAGTGACCGACATGCATCGGCCCGGTCGGATTGGCCGAGACGTATTCGACATTGACCTTGGAACCGCCGCGGACGCGACCGTAATCGGCGCCCTCGCGCAGCACCGTGCGCAGCGCCTCCGCCCAGGCAGCCGGCTTCAGCGTCAGGTTGATGAAGCCGGGGCCGGCGACATCGACCCTGGCGATCAGCGCATCCGTGCGCAGCCGCTCGGCGATCTGCTCGGCGAGATCGCGGGGCTTTGCCTTTGCCTCTTTCGCAAGCACCATGGCGGCGTTGGTCGCCATGTCGCCATGGGAGGCATCGCGCGGCGGCTCAACCACCACACGCGAGAAATCGATGCCCTCAGGCCAGTTGGCGTCCACGGCCAGCGTACGGCAGGCGGCGTGCACACGCGCGAGCACGTCGGCGAACAGGTGCAGGGATGAGGATGTTTCGGGCATGGCCGCCGCCTAACGCAAATCCGGGGTCGAGTCAAAGAGCCGCTGGTGCTCGGTCAGGGCGAAACGATCGGTCATTCCGGCAATGAAATTGCCGATCCGGCGGGCCCGGTCACCCTCATTGTCCGCCTCCGCCCCCAACAGCCATTCCGGCGGCAGTTCAGATGGCTCCTTCAGGTACTTTGCGAACAGCTCGAACAGGATCTGCTCCGCCTCCCCCATCACCCGCATCACCCGCTTGTGGCGGTACATGTGCTGATACAGGAAGCGCTTGATGGCGGCCTCTTCCTCGGCGACCTCGGCAGGGAACGCGATCAGCGCCCGGCTCTGCTGGCGCACGTCCTGAGCCGATTGCGGCTTGACCGCCGCAAGGTTCTTCTGCGCCTCCGCGAACACCGCACCGATCAGGTGCGAGATCAGCTCGCGCACCAGCTCTGCGCCGCGCCTGACATCTTCGAGATCAGGATATTGCGCCGAGGTCTCGGCGATGATCTCCGCGGTCAGCGGTATCACCTTGAGATCGTCGAGGTGGAACAGGCCGGCGCGCAGGCCATCATCGATGTCGTGAGCGTCATAGGCGATGTCGTCGGCGATCGCGGCAACCTGCGCTTCCAGCGAGGCAAAGCTCCACAATTCGAGGTCGTAGGTCTTGACGTAGTCGGCAATCCCCACGGGAACGCCGTGCTCGCGGTAGCGCCCGATCGGGGCGCCGCCGCGGTCGGTCAGCGGGCCGTTATGCTTGACGATGCCCTCCAGCGATTCCCAGGTCAGGTTGAGTCCGTCGAACTCGGGATAGCGGTGCTCGAGCGAAGTCACGACGCGGAGCGTCTGGGCATTGTGGTCGAAGCCGCCGAATTCCTTCAGGCAGGCGTCCAAGGCCCGCTCGCCGGCATGCCCGAACGGTGGATGCCCGAGATCGTGGGCGAGTGCCAGGGTCTCGGTGAGGTCTTCGTCCAGCCCGAGCTGCCGGGCCAGCGCCCGGGCGATCTGCGCCACCTCCAGCGAATGGGTCAGGCGGGTGCGGTAATGGTCGCCCTCGTGGAACACGAACACCTGGGTCTTGTACTTCAGGCGGCGGAACGCGGTCGAATGGATCACCCGGTCGCAATCCCGCCGGAACGGGCTGCGGGTCCGGCTCGGCGGCTCGGCGACTAGCCGGCCACGGCTACGATCGGGGTCGCAGGCATAGGGCGCGCGAGGGGCTGCCATTCCGACGGACACGGCGAATTTAGTCCCTATCCATTTGATTCTGCGTATGGTGGCACTTAACTATGTCAGGCGCAGGATACCAAATGAATTGGGTATGACTGCGGGACTATCGGAGACGAGTGATGACGACTGCCGTGACCATCAGCGACCGGGCCGCGCGCCGGATTGGAGAGATCCTCAAGGGCGAAGGTTCTGGCGCGATGCTGCGCATCTCGGTCGAGGGCGGCGGCTGCTCCGGTTTCCAGTACAAGTTCGACATTGACCGTGCCCGCAGCGACGACGACCTCGTGATCGAGCAGGACAATGCGGTGGTGCTGGTCGATTCTGCCTCGCAGCCCTTCCTGGAGGGCTCGCAGGTCGATTTCGTCGACGATCTGATCGGCGCCTCGTTCCGCGTCAACAATCCCAATGCGACGGCGTCCTGCGGCTGCGGGACCAGCTTCTCGGTCTGAGCGCTTACGCGCCGGTGATCTGCCTTTCCTCGTCCGTCCACTCCACCTCGACCGGCATCAGCTCTGGCTGAAGCGGCGCGTCCTCCGACATGACCTGGCCGTCCAGTGCTCGTAGCAAGGCCGCGACCAGCGCGGGCTTGCGCAGCGGCTTGGCGAGGAAATCCGACATGCCCGCCTCGCGGCAGATCTTGACATCTTCGGGGAACGCGTTGGCGGTGAGCGCGACGATCGGCAAGGCCTCGAAGCGGCCGCCTTGCGCGCGGATCGCGCGGGTTGCGGCAAGGCCGTCCATATCGGGCATGCGCACGTCCATCAGCACGACGTCGTAGTCGACTTCGGAGGCCGCTGTGACCGCTTCGCCGCCGTCGGTGACGACGCGCAGCTCGATCTCGAAGGCCCCCAGCATCTTGCTCACGACCATGCGGTTGACGGCATCGTCCTCCGCGACCAGCACCTTCAGCGGCCGGTCGAGGCCGGCGATGCGGGCTTTCAGCTCCTCTGCCTCATCGCGCTCAGCCGTCGCATCGGAGACTTGGGCCTGGCTCCAGGGCAGCACCAGCGTGAAGCGGAAGGTCGAGCCCTCGCCCGGCGTCGAGGTGACGCCGATGGTGCCGCCCATCTGCTCGATGATGCGCCTGCAGATCGCAAGCCCGAGGCCAGTGCCGCCGAAGCGGCGGCTGATCGAGGCATCGGCCTGGGCAAAGTCGCTGAACAGCAGCCCGAGCTTTTCCGGGGCGATGCCGATGCCGCTGTCGGTCACGGTCCATTCCACGGTCGCCAGCAGATCGCGCCGCGCCTGGCAGATGACTGATATCGTCACCTCGCCTTCGTCGGTGAACTTCACCGCATTGGATACGAGGTTGAGCAGCACCTGGCGGATGCGGGCGACGTCGCCGCGCAGCGTCGGCGGCAGGTTCGGATCGAGTTCGACCTTGACCGCAAGTCCCTTGCTCTTGGCACTCGCGCGCCCCACGGTCGCGGCGGTCTCGACCAGCGCCTGCGGCGCAAAGTCGATCGCCTCGAACGCGAAGCGGCCGGCCTCGAGCTTGGACAGATCGAGGATGTCATTGAGGATGCGCTGGAGATTGTCGCCGGACTCGCGGATCGTGGTCACGGCCTCGCGCTGCTCCGGATCGAGTTTTGTCTCCAGCAGCATGCTGGCGAGCCCGAGCACGCCGTTCATCGGCGTGCGGATCTCGTGGCTCATCACCGCGAGGAAGTCGGACTTGGCGCGGCTCTCGGCCTCGGCCTTTTCCGCGCGCCAGCGCTCGGTCACGTCGCGGCCGAAGCCGCGATAGCCGAGGAACTGGCCGTCGCGATCATAGGCCGGCTTACCCGTCAGCGACCACAGCCGCGCCTCCCCGCCGGCGACGACCTTGATATTCATCTCGTGCAGCGGCTCGGCCTGCTCCATCAGGCCGACAATGTTGTAGGCCGCGCTCTTGTCCTCGGGGCACAGCATGTCGAGCACGTCGGCGAAGTGCGATCCCTTCAGCAGCGGAAGCGGCAGCTGCGCGACGTCGGCGAAGCGCTGGGGCACGTCGACCAGATGCCCCTCGGCGTCGGTCTGCCACAGCCAGTCGCTGGCGTTCTCCTGAAAGTCCTTCAGCAGCAGCGAGATGATTTCAGTCTGACGCTCGAGCTCGAGCTGGGCCTTGAGATTGCCGAGGAAGAGGTTGCCCTGGGAGACGATGTTGCGCGCCATGAAGAATGCGAACAGCAGCAGGAATACCGCTGTCACCAGATACGGCCCCGTGCCGCACAAGAGCAGCGCGCCGACGCAGGCAATCGTCATGGTGGCGAGATAGACGAGGCCGGCACGAGGGAAGGTCGACAGCGTGAACGCTCCGCCCGACATCATGCCGACCATCAGGCAGGCCAGGATGAGCTGGCTGGTTGGTCCGATGCGGCTGAACAGCGCCAGCGGCAGCATGCCCCAGATCGCGGCGAGGAAGAACGCCTGTCGCAGCACCTGCCGCGCGGCGCGGCTTGAGGCCTCCTGCAGTGGATTTCGATGCGACCGCCGCCACGAACGCACCGCAAACAAGGCGGTAGCGGCGAACGCCATGCCCCAGATCGCGAGGAAATCGTTCCAGCCCCTGCCCCAGAACAGGATCAGCACGATGGCGACGTTGAGCATGGTCACGGCCATCGTCACCGGGATCAGCCGCGTCACCGCGTCGATCTGCTTGGCGCGGATGCGCCGCAGCGCCCGCTCGCTGAGATCGGCGGTCAGGCCGTCCTCGATCTCGAAGCCGCCGAGCCAGTACAGGAACGCGCCCATCACGCTATCGCGCGGCTCAGTTCGCTTCATGGATTTGTCCGGCCATCCCATCCGAGGAACCTTTTGGGCATCAATGACCCGACGCGCGCTTAAGCCGGGTTAATTTTGTGGGAGATTCTGCGGCCGCCTTGACGGGCGCGTTTGCATTTTGTTCTAACGGTGGCTCCCGCCTGGAGCCCTCCAATGCCCATCAGAGTAGCCACCTGGAACGTGAACTCGGTCAGGCAGCGCATCGACCTGCTGCTGACCTGGCTGAAGGAGTGCCAGCCGGACATCGTCTGCCTTCAGGAGATCAAGTGCGTCGACGAAGCCTTCCCGCGGCTGGAGATCGAGGCGCTCGGCTACAACGTGGTCACGCACGGGCAGAAGACGTTCAACGGCGTCGCCCTGCTCTCCAAGCTCCGGTTCGACGAGACCAAGTCGGGCCTCGCCGGCGACGACGAGGATGCGCATGCCCGCTTCCTCGAAGGCGTGGTGACGCTCAAGCAGGGGGTGTTGCGCATTGCCTGCCTCTATCTGCCCAACGGCAATCCGGTCGGCACCGACAAATATCCCTACAAGCTCAAATGGATGTCGCGGCTTCTTGAGTATTCGAAGGAGCGCCTCAAGGAGGAGGTCCCGCTGATCCTCGCCGGCGATTTCAACGTCATCCCGCATGGGCGCGACGTGTACAATCCCGCCGCCTGGACCGAGGACGCCCTGTTCAAGGCCGAGACACGGGAGAGCTTTCAGTCCCTGCTCGGGATCGGCCTGACCGACGCCTTGCGGGCGGTCACGGATGAGGGAGGGCTCTACACCTTCTGGGACTATCAGGCCGGGGCCTGGCAGAAGAACCAAGGCCTGCGCATCGACCATTTGCTGCTGTCGCCGCAGGCCAGTGACCGGCTCGCCAATGTCGGTATCGACAGCTATGTGCGCGGCTGGGAGAAGCCGTCGGACCATGTACCGGTGTGGGCGGATCTCGATCTCGAAGCGGCGTAAGCGCCGATCAGGTGGTGGGCACGCTGTGCTTTGCCCACCCTACGGGACCGAGCTATTCACGGCGGCCCTGCACCCACTGCTCCAGCATTTGCAGGCACATGGCGCGGTCGTCGTCGGAGGCCTTGGCGAAGGCGCGGTTGTAGCTTTCCTTGATCCAGGTCTCCTCGGCCCCGGCGCTGTCCCGGGCCAGCGTCAGCCACATCAGGCCGCGCGCGGCCTGTCGCGGCAGGCGGTCGCCGTTGAACAGCATCTGGCCGAGTAGCGCCTGGGCCTGATGCTGGCCCTTCTGCGCGGCGAGGCCGAGCCAGCGCGCGCCATAACGGAAATCCTCGCGCGAGGCGTCCGGCGTCTTCAGGTACAGGCGGGCCAGATCGTACTGCGCATCCGCGTTGCCGAAATAGGACGCGGCATAGGAGAACATCTCCCGCGCCCGCTCCGGATCCGACTTGATCTTCGAGTTCGGGATGCCGCTGAGATAGTAGCGGCCGAGCGCGACGAAGGCGTTGGCCACGATCTGCGCTTGCGGCGCCGAGGGGCTGTCCTCGGCATGCGCGTTGGCGATGCGGCTGAAATATTCGAAGGCGCGCAGATCGTCCTGGGCGACGCCGTCGCCATTGGCGTACATGCGGCCGAGCTTCCACTGCGCGATGGGGTGACCGCCCTCGGCGGCATATTGCAGGGCGCTGAGCGAGGTTTCCTGGGATGCGACCGCCGGCGGAACTCTGGTGCGAACCGTATTCGCAGCCCCTGGCAAGGTGGTCACGACCGGGATGGTCGCATCCTTGTTGACCGGCGCGCCGTCGAAGGCGAGCGCCGGCGCGGCCAGCACAGCAGCCCCCAACATAAACGCAACTATCGCACGCCTAGATGTCCGCATAGCACTGTTTCTCGTGCGCGCCGCCCGGATGGGTCACCGCCCCCCCGAGCGCTGGTCCAACCTGCTGAGCATACTTCCAGAGCGCACCCGACGTGTGGTTAGTCGCGCGAGCCGCCCATTTGGTCTTGCGCTGGGCGAGCTCCTGGTCGCTCAATTTTACGTTAAGGGTACCGGCGACGGCGTCGATCTCGATGATGTCGCCGTCCTCGAGCAGCCCGATCGGGCCGCCAATTGCGGCCTCGGGCCCGACATGGCCGATGCAGAAGCCGCGGGTGGCGCCGGAGAAGCGGCCGTCGGTGATGAGCGCGATCTTGCCGCCCATGCCCTGGCCGGTCAACGCCGCGGTGGTCTGGAGCATCTCCCGCATGCCCGGGCCGCCCTTCGGCCCCTCGTAGCGGATCACGATGACTTCGCCTTCGCGGTAGGTGCGCTTCTGAACCGCCTCGAAAGCGTCCTCCTCACGGTCAAAGCACCTGGCCGGACCGGTAAACCTGAGGTTGGACATTCCCGCGACTTTCACGATCGCACCTTCTGGCGCCAAATTGCCCTTCAGACCGACCACACCGCCCGTGACGGTGATGGGTTTGTCTGCCGGGTGCACCACGTCTTGGTGCGGATTCCACTTCACGCTCTTGAGGTTTTCGGCGATCGTGCGGCCCGTGACGGTAATGCAATCACCGTGCAGGAAGCCGTTGTCGAGCAGCGTCTTCATCAGAAGCGGTATGCCACCTACTTCAAACATGTCTTTGGCGACATAACGGCCGCCCGGCTTCAAATCAGCGATATATGGTGTCTTTTTGAAGATTTCGGCGACGTCGAATAAGTCAAACTTAATGCCCGCCTCGTGCGCGATCGCCGGCAGGTGCAGCGCAGCATTGGTCGAGCCGCCGGATGCGGCGACCACGGCAGCGGCATTCTCCAACGCCTTGCGGGTGACGATGTCGCGCGGCCGGATGTTGGAGGCGATCAGGTCCATCACCTTCTCGCCCGCGGTCATGCAGAAGGCGTCGCGGATTTCATAAGGTGCGGGGGCACCGGCCGAGTAAGGCAGCGCAAGGCCGATCGCCTCGGAGACGGTCGCCATGGTGTTGGCGGTGAACTGCGCGCCGCAGGCGCCCGCCGAGGGGCAGGCCACGCGCTCGATCTCGTCGAGATCCTCGTCCGACATGGCGCCGACCGAATGCTTGCCGACTGCCTCGAACATGTCCTGCACGGTGACCTGTTGCCCGCGGAAATTGCCGGGCAGGATCGAGCCGCCGTAAATGAAAATCGACGGCACGTTGAGACGGACCATCGCCATCATCATGCCCGGCAGCGACTTGTCGCAGCCGGCCAGGCCGACCAGGGCGTCGTAGGCGTGACCGCGGACCGTCAGCTCGACCGAGTCGGCGATGCATTCGCGCGACGGCAGCGAGGAGCGCATGCCGTCATGGCCCATGGCGATGCCGTCGGTGACGGTGATGGTGCAGAATTCGCGGGGGGTCCCGCCGGCCGACGCCACACCCTTCTTCACCGCCTGCGCCTGGCGCATCAGGGCGATGTTGCAGGGGGCGGCCTCATTCCAGCACGAGGCGACGCCGACGAAGGGCTGGTGGATCTGCTCGGTGGTCAGACCCATGGCGTAGAAGTAGGACCGATGCGGCGCGCGCGCAGGGCCTTCCGTCACGTGACGGCTCGGCAGCCTCTGCTTGTCAATCTTCGCGCTCATCGCAAACCAGTTTCCCCGGTCAACCCTTTCAGACCCGAAAAATCAGAGCCAAGATTTGAATCGACCTTGGGATTTCCCGTCGCCGTCGAAGACTGCCGCTGCCCTTAAATCATTAGAGTGATTTTATTCATGTTCGGGTGTGGCCAAAAAGCGGCGCTGATGCGAACGGCCGGTGATGAGGGTTAAAACACCAATCACTGTTGCTTGAACACAACAATCGTGGCGTGGAAGACACGGATTGTCCTACCAAGATACCCTCGCAGGGATGATGATCCACAACTTCCGATTTCACAGCACGGGCAGCGCGCCCCCGTTTGACGATGAGGCAGCTCGGCTGAGTCGGCGCCACCCTGCTGCACCACCGAGCCCCTCTCATGTCCCGGACGCGCAGCGGTTGCGGCGCAGAGCCGGGATCCAGGGCCACACGGTACGACGCAGCGACATGGGCCCCGGCTCTGCAGCGCATCGTCGCTGGACGATGCTTCGCATCGCCAGGGTGACGCAGCGCTGCGTCGGGGGCACGAGAGCGCAGTGTGGCGCACGCCGCCTCCACATCGGCATTGCGAGCGCAGCGAAGCAATCCAGAATCAGTCCGCGGCAAGACTCTGGATTGCTTCGTCGCAAGGGCTCCTCGCAATGACGGAGCAAGGGGCACTGCCGTCGTCCTCCAACTGCCACTGTCATTCCCCGCGAAGGCGGGGAATCCAGTACGCCGCGGCCTCTCGGTTCAATCACTTCCGTCTCGGAGTACTGGATCGCCCGGTCAAGTGTTCAGCCCGGGGACATGACCGACGGGTGTTCGGGGACATAGCCGACACTTTCTCCGCTCGCCAAGTCGATGATAGCGATTTGGTGGGCGGCAAAGAAGATCCCGTATTGCGCATCGTTTGCCGAGGGGCGGATGGCGAGGCGCTCGCCACGGAAGGCCTGTGGCACTTTCCACAGACGTCCCTTGAAGCTGACATAGGCCTTGGTCGTGGAGACGCGGCGCACGATCTCATGGCTGTCGTATTCGACCTGTGGCAATCGATCGGGCATTGGTCGCTGGCTGGGCCGATATCGACTGGCCGGGACCTGTTGTCCGAGCGCCTCGTGTGGCCGTTCGAAGTTGTAGACTTCCCGCCAGGCGTCGAAGGCACGCTGCGTCTCTGCGAGATCGCGGAACTGTCGCAGTGCGAACACCTCAGCCGCGAGGGTGCGGTGGAATCGTTCATTCTTGCCGCGGCTTTGCGGGTGATATGGGCGGCTGCGGATGACGGCGACGCCAAGCTTGAGCAGCCACACCGAGAACCGTGTCCATCGCTCGCCGGAAGGATCACCCCAGGGCGAACCATTGTCGACGAAGAAGGCCTCCGGGAGCCCGTAGTGGCGAAAGGTCTTCTCCAGGCGGCTGCGCACGGCATCTGTGCGTTGATCGGCACAGGCCTGCAGACACAGATCATAGCGGGAGTGGTCATCCACCACCGTCAGAGGATGGCACTGGGTATCATTGCCGAGCCGAACCCAGCCTTTGAAGTCCATCTGCCACAACAGATTGGGGGCCGGCATCTCGAAACGCTGGCTTGCCATCGGGCCGCCGATCGGAGGCTTGATGCGGCCAGACCGACGCAAGATCTGATGAACTGTTGAGACTGCTGGCGAACGCAAACCATTGCGCTCCAGGCAGTGAGCTATCTTGCGAGCTCCCCATGCCGGATGGGCATCGCGCACCGCGAGAATACGTGCCTCGAGCTCGCAATCGGTCTGTCCCGGGCTCGCATGCGGTCGGCGCGAGCGGTCGTTGACATTCTGATCCGCTTGCCATCGTGCAAGCCACTTGTAGCCCGTGTCGGGATGGATATTGAACCGCCGGCAGAGCTCCCGCCGGTTCGCTCCCTCCTGCATCGCAAGCCGCACGAACTCCCGCCGCTGATCCATCACCGACACCTCTCGCCAGGGCATCGACTTGGCCTCCTTTACCGCCAAATCCCTGCACTATGATGTGTCGGCTATGTCCCCGAACACCCGTCGGTCATGTCCCAGGGCTGAACACTTGACCGGGCGATGACAGCGAGTGTGTGCGTGCGCGTGCCACAGGCTCGTCATTGCGAGCGCAAGCGAAGCAATCCAGCATCCCTCCGCGGCAAGATTCTGGATTGCTTCGTCGCAAGGGCTCCTCGCAATGACGGAGCAAGGGGCAATGGCGTCGCTCTCCAATTCGCATCTGCGTTGCAGACACGCCTTCGCATCCTCGCGGCGCGTTTCGCCCGAGCTTTGCTTGATCTCTCCCCCCTCGAAATCCAAGAGGGCGCAGGGAAGGCCGGGTGCCGGCGGCACCCGCGGTCCGCTGCGCGAAAAGCACACGCAGAGAAGACCGCACAGCAGCATACAGGTGAAGCCCAACACACGGCCTTCCCTGCGCAGTGGTTTGACGGCTTATGCCGTGCTCTCCCGGGAGCCGAGTTCCTTCTGGCCTCCCTCACCCCAGCGAAAGTCGCCGACACCGCGCCGGTTGACGCCAATGCCGCATCCGCCAGGGCTTGACCGTAGCAACGACGGCCAGGACCACACGTCTATATTTTGGCATTCGGTGAAACACGCCGAAACTACAAAAACCCTTTGAAACAAGCCTTTTTCGACTAGCCTGTTTCGGGGCGCTTCGGCGGGTTTCGTCAAATCTAGGGCCCGGCCCTAAGCCTTTCAGCGTCCGCACGACAAACTGAAAGTCCCAAAGCCGAGCCCTTTGGTCCCAAGCCTTAGGAGCCGAAACCGAAATGGATACTACCATCACCGCCGCCCCCGCTGGCAAGCGCGCCCGCAACGGCAGCGTCATCCTAACCAACCGCCTTTGCGAAAGGCGGGTGCCCAAACGGGTCAAGTTCTACGATCGCAAATGCCCCGGCCTGTATGTCAGCATCACCACGGCGGGCGTGGCGACCTTCTCGATTAAGTTCACCGATCCGCAGACCGGCAAGCAGCGCACCGGCTGGCTCGGCGTGTATAACCCCGAGACCTTCACCGTCGATGATGCCCGGAGCAAGGTCTATGGCCTGCGGGGCACAGGTGCTGCGGCGATCGCTGAAACCTTCCGCGACCGGAAAGAGCGGCAGGCGAAGCGGGGCAAGTCCGTCGACGAGATCATCGAGGAGCGGATCGACTGGATGAAGACGCCAGTCCGGAAGGCGGACGGCGAGATGCGGCCCCGGCTGGAAAGTTGGGAGAACACCGCGAGCCATTTGCGCCGCTTCATCGGCTCGAAGCTCGGCCGGAAGATCGCAGCCGACGTCACCCGGGGCGACATTCAGGCGTTGTCGGACGACATCGTGGCGGGTCGGCACGGCGGCAAGGCGTCGGTCAGCAACGCGCGTCACATGCGCAAGGCGGCGTCGGGCATGTTCCGGTGGGCATTGCGGCGCGAGTACATCACCGCCAACCCTTGCAGTGATCTTGAGCCGCTCGACCCGGAGCATCCGCGCACCCGCGTGCTGACCGAGGACGAGATCAGGATTTTCTGGCACGGCCTCGACCGCGACGACCTGATGACGTCATGGGACCGCAGGACCCGGCTCGCACTCAAGTTCGAGTTGGCCACCATGCTGCGCTCGGCCGAACTGCTCGGCGCGCACCGCAACGAACTGATTGACCTCGACGGCGAGCAGCCGCGCCTCGACGTGCCACTCAAGCGGGTGAAGAAACGGCGAATGATCCAACAGCCGCTGCCGAGCCTCGCGATGGAGATCATCCGGGAGGCATTGAAGGGCAACAACAAGGATTTCGTATTCGCCAGCCCCCTCGACAACAAGCCGATGCACCGCAAAGCGATGGCTGACGCGCTGCGTGGCGACAAGCGCAAGGGCAAGGTCAGGACGCCCGGCATCTGCGCACTGCTCGGCCTGCGGCCGTTCACGCCACACGATCTGCGGCGGACAGCGGCGAGTTGGGCGCGTCGGATCGGTCAGCCGATGGCGAAGATTGCGCTTTGCTTGGATCATCGCGTGACGACGGAGGACGGCATCAAGCTCCCGCCCGTCACCGGCAAGCACTACGTCCGCGCCGAGGATCGCGAGGTGAAAGAGAAGCGGGAAGTCCTGCAGGCGTGGGCCGCCGAACTGCGGCGGATTATCGCCGAGCCTGCACCATTGCGGCAACCGGACACCGGACTGCGGCTCGTCGCCTGACCAAGCGCCAGTCCCGCAATTTGGGAATTTAAAGCCCGGCCAGCGCACCGCTGGGCGGGTTCGCATCGGCCCAATGCGGAATTCCGTCCGCTGCGAAGGGTGAGAATGCAAAATGGCCGCAGATTGCTCTGCGGCCCACCGGAATGAATTATGTTTCCGTGCTGAGATTGCCAGCCCCGGTGCGAACTGCGTTCTAGCGCGAATTGTGCTGGCAATTCGATCCGGGCGTCTACGGTAGCGAGATCGGAGCGCCGCCAAGACGCTTGGCTCCGCCGGGTGAATGAAGCCCGGCCCCTTTGGTGATTTTTCGGGAACTTGTCTACCGCTGCGCGTATTCACCGGTTTTGCCTGAGCGGGGGAGCGCCTTGGCAGAGAAGCCGGTAATCTTGGTTGTCGAGGACGATGCCGATATACAGCACATCATCGAGGATGCGCTGAGTGACGGCGGCTTTGAACCGGCGATAGCGGCGTCGGATGAGGAAGCGATCGCCCTGCTCACGGGCCGCGCGGAAAACTACCGCGCACTCGTTACGGATATCGGCCTGCGGGGCAGAACGCACGGTTGGGTCACCGCCCGCCGGGCACGAGAGATCGATCCGACATTCCCCGTCATCTACATCACCGCCGGTGCCGGTCACGAGTGGTCCTCGCAAGGCGTGCCAAACAGCGTTCTTTTACAGAAGCCATTTGCCTCCGCCCAACTGGTCACCGCCGTTTCCCAACTCCTAAACGGCGGCACGCCTCCACTCACCCCCAAGGACCCGGCCTAACCATCGTCTGCACCGGGATCGTCCGAACGCAGGATTTTACCAAATATTAGTGCTGATGGTCCGATCATTCACATTGCGAATGCAAGGGGAGGATTGCTCCCATGTTGAAGGACGGCACATACAGTGCGTGGTTTAGAACCCCGCTGGGCAATGGAACCGGTATCGCTCATGTCGCGGACGGGCAAATCTGGGGTTGTGATAGCATCATGACGTACAGCGGCTCTTGCCAGACAGACGGTGACCGGTTCACCGCGATTGTTACGATCAAAAGACACACCGAAGGACATGCCACGGTCTTCGGCGCAGATGACCTTACGCTTCGTCTTGAGGGAACGTGCCCCGGCAAGATAGCTCGCTACGTCGGCACAACGGATCAGGTGCCGGGAGTGGTGCTTGAGGGAACGCTCATTCTGAGCGAACAACAGACGCCCGCGCCAGAAGCGATCAAGCCGAGACCACAATTCAACCCGGCTAAACTCTCGAAATTGCCAAAGCGGTCCCGCTGAATGCTAAGAACGAGACGGAGTTTTGCGCCCCCCTGGCCACATGGCGCGGCCAACGGCTGGGGTCGAACGGCAAGCTCGCCCGCCTTTTTGCGGCGTGCACCATGATGTGGCCCCTAGGCCAGCCCGGTATAACTCCGCCCTTTTCACTCGGACGACGGAATTAGTCGCAGCGGCGCTCCCTGCGCGTAACCATGCGGCCATCACGTTCGACCGTGACAGTCTCTGTGCGGCAGCGCTGTCTTGGGCCGACGGTAACGCCTCCTGGACCGACGCCAACTGTGGTGTCGCGGTCGTACCGGTCACGGTCCCTGTAATCACGGTCCCTGTAGTAGCGGTCCTCGCGGTCCCGTCCGATCTGAACATCAACGCCTGGGGCCATCTTGAAGCCTTGGGCGTTGGCCGGAACGGCAAGCGGAGTAGTTGTCAGCGCGGCTGCGGATGCCGCCAAGGCAAGAGCGATCTTCAACATGTGGAAGTCCCTCATTGTGGTTGGACCGGTGTAACGGGAGCCAACACTGACCGTTCCACGCCGTAAGGGTTGGCGGCTCGCATGGACGTGAGAACCGCCCGGTCGCAGTCATTAAGTCGCCGCTCTTCGGCGACCGGAAGATTTTCTCGTGGCCCGTGGCAATCCTTGATGACTATCCGCGACGGCGGCGGCCAACGTCCGGTTGAAGAACTTTCTATTTTCTCGGGCGATGTGGCGCTCGGGTGACAGACACTTCGGCGAACAATGATAGGTTGCATGCTGGGGCGTTACTGGATTTGAAAAAATGAAGAAAATGTTGGTGGGCACCGTTGCCCTCATCACACTCGCCGCTCCTGCCTCCGCCGCTGATTTGGCGGCTCGCCCATACACCAAAGCGCCGCAGCCGGTGGTCGCCCCGATCTACGACTGGAGCGGCTTCTACGCCGGCCTCAATGGCGGCGGCGGCTCCGCCCATAAGTGCTGGGATCTGATCAATGTCGGTGGCGTGCCCATTGCTCCGCCCGTCCCCTTGGGGTGCCACGATGCAACCGGGGCACGGTCGGCGGTCAGATCGGCTACCGCTGGCAGACGGCGGGCTGGGTGTTCGGGGTGGAGGCGCAGGGCAACTGGGCTGATTTCAAGGGGTCCAACGCCAACCTCGCCGCCCCGGACATCCAGAATGAAACCAAGATCGATGCGTTCGGCCTGTTCACAGGTCAAGTTGGCTATGCCTGGAATAACGTGCTGCTCTACGTGAAAGGCGGTGCAGCGGTCGTCAGCGACAAATACAGAGCTTTCGATATTCCGACCGGGCTGACTATCGTCAGCGGAAGCGAAACCCGCTGGGGTGGTGCGGTGGGGGCCGGCCTCGAATTTAGCTTCGCCCCGAACTGGTCCGTCGGCGTTGAATACGACCACCTGTTTATGGGCGATAGAGACGTGAACTTCGTGGACGCTGCGGGCGCTGTTGCTGCAACCGCCCGTATTGGTCAGGACGTCGACATCGGTTTGGTCCGTGTGAACTACCGCTGGGGCGGCCCGGTCGTCGCGAAATACTGACTTGCGTTACAAACACAAGCCATCGGTCGCCATGCCGACGCTAGCCGGAGACATGCGGCCCGGTTCTCGCTGAGAACGATGACCGGCCGCTGTTGCCCGGCATGCGGACCGAGTTCAAGGGCGATCGGGGTACCAAGTCCAAGCCAATCCCCGGACCACACTTGGTCTACGGGTTCTTGACCACAAATGCCAACGCCGTGGTCGCGCCGATCCACCCCAAAGCCATGCCGGTCATACTGACCACCGACGAGGAGCGCGATGTTTGGATGCGCGCGCCATGGGACGAGGCGAAGGCATTGCAGCGCCCATTGCCGGACGATGCGCTCGGGATCGTATTGCGGGGCCGGACAAGGAAGATCGCACGACGGCGTAGATGGGGTAGCACTGACACTGGAAGAACTGGCAAAGATAGCTCGGAAGCTTTCGCCGATTGCATTATCGATGGATGACCAATCCCGAGCTTGCGCTGCGTTGGCAGCATAGAGGCCCGCCGCTACGTCGAGGACCTATACCACTCACTCCTCCGCCATGGAGTGGAGGAAGCCGAGCACTGGCCTCCCGATGTTACGGCGAATGGTCAAAATCGTGTCGCTGCTCCTTGCGGGCTGATCGAGGTGGCCGCGTCTGCTGACCTGATCGGCCAAGCCAGCATCATCGATGGCGACGCGATAGAACTCTACGGCACCCGCATCCGCCTTTGGGGCATCGACGCGCTAGAGAGCAGCCAGTGTAGCCGGGGGTCATGATTGCCGCACGCAGCGCCGCGCCCTTAGGCGCGGGGACGCGCGACCGCCCCCCTCGCGGATATTTCGCCCGGGCGATTTTGCAGTTTGATTACGTGGGAGCGCCGCCTGTGCGCTGTCGGCGGGGGCCTATGGAGGACGCGCAGGCTTGCGTAAAGCCTGGTAAACGGCTCCTACCCCATTTACCGGGGCAAACAGCAAGTGGCGCTCGCTTAGGCACGAAAGTCTCGACGACCTCTCTGATCAGTGAAGTCGGGTCAGTGGACCGTAGCGGACTTGATGTGCTCAGCCTGAGTTCTTCGCATTTTGACCCAATTCGGACTTGGTGGGCGATGGACCGTTCAAGCTACCCCCTAATGGCCTGGTGCCCGATTCTGTATTTTGCCGTAAAATTTACGCTGTCCAGCTTCGCTAATTGGGAGGTTAGGATGAAAAAGTCTTTTGTCGTCGCGACATTGATCCTGTTCGCAGGTCCTGCGATGGCCCAAAACGCGATGAAAGTAGTCAAGCCCGATGGGCTAACATGGACGGAGCATCCGGTCTTCAAAGATGTGCAAACTGTGATCTTGGTCGGTGACCCGACCAAAGCCGAGACAATCGTCCAACGCGTGAAATTCCCCCCGAACTATAAAGTTGCCCCGCACACACATCCTTACGCCGAGGTCGTCACTGTGATGAGTGGCAGCTTCGGGAATGCCATGGGGGAAAAGTTCGACCCCTCGCAAGGGGAGTTGTTGAAGGCGGGTTCCGTATTCGCGCTGACAGCGAAGCATCCCCATTATGTTTGGACGACAAACGAGGAGACGATCGTCCAAATTGTGTTCACCGGGCCAGGGGGCATCGAGTTCATCAACCCGGCCGACGACCCGCGCAAGAAGTAAAAAAAAGCGCCAAGGGGCGGCGCAACCAACTACTCGTGTCCCGGAGTCGGGCCCGCTGTCAGGGGTAGACCGGACCTGTCTCCCGCGAACCTCGACTGACGACGCGGACATCGTCTCGCGTAGTGGGAGAGTGCGAGCGGCCTCACCGTGCCGCCCTCATTACTTATCCGCGCCGATGAGGTGATCGAATAGACATGCTGCAGCGCGTGAGTCGCGCATCTTTTGGCAGCGCCGCGATCTGAACGGAAACGTGCAGGACTACGCGTCTAATAGACGCATCATCCATACATCGTTCTGCGCAAGGCCTCCTTCGAAGCAGGGTATGATTGCCATCGTGGAAATCGATGATGGAGATACTTGCTCCAACCAAATTTGTAACCTGCAACCCATCTGGGAGGAACACCATGAGGTATCATCTCAATTCATCGTGGATGTGCGGTTGTGTTGTGCTTGCTTTGGCAGTCCCGGCGGCCGCTGTCCCGGCCTTCGCAGAAGAAGCGGGCCAATGGTTCGGTCGAGCCGTTCTGGTCACCCTGTCCAGTAAGAGCGTGAAGCTGGAAGACAAGGCTGACCACACGGTGTCGGTCACCGAATACGACGGCGCTGTGTTCAATGCCGATGGCAAGCCCTTCCTCGACAAAGCCCGCTACCAGGTCGTTGATCTAACGGACGCTGGCAATTCCAGCGGCGGCCATAAGACCTTCACAGAGGCCGACGGATCCAAGGTCTTTGCCAAGTACGTCCTGAAAGACGCGAAGCCGAAAGAGTTCCGCGGCACCTTCGAGTTCACTGGCGGCACGGGAAAATATACAGGGATCACGGGCCGCGGTGAGTACCACGTCGTGCTAGTCAGCGACACCGCCCTATGGGATGAACTCCGCGGCGAGTACAAAATTCCGGCTACCGTCGGAAGTTCGCGACCTGACCCGACCAAATGAACATTTGGCCGCACTTGCATGAGAGCCTCTAGACCGGCCCCGCTGCGGCCGAAACCGAGCGAGGCCTTTGCATTTCGAACGAGAAGTCTTGCGGCTGCGTTTGCCTGAGTATGTCCGTTCCTGGCCCCGTCGCTGACCTCAGCCCAGAGCGCGGGGATGTCCGCTTCATACAGGTGACCCGACCAAGATCATGCTGGCTAACGAGGGCAGCCTTTGACCCATAACGGAATTACGGAAACGCTACGGACCTGATGACCATCGGCGCCTATTCGGGTAGACTGGCTCTAGCCCTCGAACCTGAACGGGTGTGGGCATGGCCCGGAAGCTCGCCGCTATCGTCGCCGCCGACGTTGTCGGCTACAGCCGGCTGATGGGTGTCGACGAAGCCGAGACCTTGGCGGCGCTCAAGACGCATCAACGAGAACTGATCGCGCCGAACATTGCCGAGCACCAGGGCCGCATCGTCAAGACAACAGGCGATGGCCTCCTGATCGAATTCTCGAGCGTGATCGAAGCCGTCGAATGCGCCGTCGAGGTACAGCGCGCTATGCAGGGTCGCAATGAGGACGTCCCGGCGGACCATCGCATCGAGTTCCGCGTCGGCGTCAATCTCGGGGACATTATCATCGACGGCGACGATATTTACGGCGATGGTGTCAATGTTGCGGCACGGCTCGAAGCCCTCGCCGAAGCCAATGGGATTTGCGTGAGCAGAGTCGTGCACGATCAAGTACGCGACAAGCTAGATCTGGTCTTTGAGGATCTCGGCGAGCGGCAGCTCAAGAACATCGCTCGACCGGTCCACGTATTCCGAGTGCCAGCACCAGCTACAGAGCTGCGGACGCAATCGGCAAGCCCCGCACTGGCGCTTCCGGACAAACCGTCGATTGCGGTATTACCTTTCACCAACATGAGCGGGGATCCCGAACAGGACTACCTTGCCGATGGAATGGTCGAGGACATCATCACGGCGCTATCTCATTTCAAGGCGCTGTTTGTCATCGCCCGCAATTCCAGCTTCGCGTACAAGGGTCGCGCCGTCGACGTGAAGGTAGTCGGGCGTGAGCTTGGAGTTCGCTATGTGTTGGAAGGAAGCGTTCGCAGGGCGGCAAACCGGGTGCGCATCACGGGACAGCTTATCGATACCGCTACTGGCGCGCATCTTTGGGCGAACCGGTTTGATGGTGGGCTCGGCGACATTTTCGATCTGCAGGACCAGGTGACGGAGAGCATTGTCGGAGCAATCGCGCCGGCGGTGGAGAGAGCCGAGATAGAGCGTGCCACACGCAAGGCAACCGAGCGTCTTGACGCCTATGATCACTACTTGCGCGGTTTAGCTAAGTCCTATCAGGATGCTAGTCAGCAAGCGTGCAGCGAGGCACTGCACCTATTCAACAGCGCGATCGAGCTGGACCCCTACTTTGCGACAGCCTACGCTCGTGCCGCCTTTTGCTATGCCAATGCCAAGGCCTTTGGCTGGATTTCACTCACACCGGAGGAGGTGGCCGAGGTATCGAGGCTCGCTCAGCGGGCGGTTGAGCTAGGTAGGGATGATGCAATCGCGCTCGCTGATAGCGGATGGGCATTGGCATATGTTGTTCGCGATCTCGATCGAGGCGCCGCCTTAATCGATCGCGCGCTTGCGCTCAATTCCAATGTGGCCGAGGCGTGGGATTGCGGTGGCTGGGTAAAGAACTGGCTCGGCGAATACGAGCTAGCGATCGAGCGCTTCAAGCGTGCCATACGCCTAAGCCCACTTGATCCGTGGGGTGCACCGATGCGAGCTGGGACTGCGCATGCACATTTTTTCCTAAGTCGCTATGACGAAGCGGCATCGTGGGCGGCAATGGCGTTGCAGGACAATCCAAACTCTCAACCTCTACTTCGTATTGGCGCTGCGAGCAATGCGATGTCGGGAAGGCTCGATCAAGCGCAGAAGGCGGTCGTGCGCCTGCGCCAACTCAATCCTACACTGCGGGTTTCCAATCTCAAAAACGTGCTGGGACCTTATCGGCGTGCCGAAGACATCTCGCGATACGAAGAAGGATTGCGGCGAGCCGGGCTCCCCGAATGATACCGCTGAAGGAAGGAAACGTTAACTTGACCGTTGCTTTCGAGACTTCGGTTATTCGGTGGCCACATGCGATGTCTGCGCATCTAACCTTTACACCGGACGGAGAAGTCGTCGGATGAGCGACAGAATGTCGCCCAATTGGCCCAAAGCGGCAGTTATAAAATGTCAGCTTTTGCGCCGCTGTTGGACCTTAAGCGGACACAGTCCGCTCCTGCGAGGGGCTACACTCGACAGATACGCGGCGAACAGGAAGTGGAGCAACCGCCTGTCCGCCGCGCCAAACGCGCCGCCGAGCAAACGCCAAAAGGCAGCGGCGCGTGTGGGTCAATAGTTCGGGATCAAGGTGACGTAATACGCCATGCCCTGGGGCCTCCCATGATACACGCGGGCGCGGATACCAACTGCACCCAAAGAGCGTTCCTAACGATCTGTGGCTAGACCAAGCGCCTTGCACCTCAGTCGCTCAAGAGTGTGAGTGCTGGGATCGCTGGACAGTCCGACGAACGCTGGCCACATCGAATCGGTAACTCTGCAATTTGGGCGTCATCCGTGTCGTGGTAACTAGCGTTTGGCGAGCTGCGGTTGTGCTCACGATCGCTGCTGTTTTCCCGCTATGACGAGCGATGGACGACCCGCAGTCGGTCGCCTCAATTGTTGGGTGCGCTGCGGCAGGTCCATCTAGACCCTGCCGCCCGCCTGCTCCTGCAGGAAGGGATGACGCTTGAGACGCTGGTCGATGCGCTGCGGCATACCGAACTGAGTGACCGTGACGCGGTAAGACTCTTGATCGCAGCACTTGAGTCCGGCGACTTCGATGTTGCGCCAGACTTCACCACCCGGCCGTCGCACCTCAGGCTAATCTACGACCCTCCGGCATCTTTCCGCGTGGTCGATGTGGTCATGCTGACGGAAAAGCGGGCTCAGCAATGAAATTCGGTTGAGGTTGCGATTTTAAGCCGAAGGGAGCCTGTCATCCCGCCCTCTATCGCTTGGTATGGATCAACCATGCCTTGAATAGCGTCTGCCCTCGGCCACGCCTGTTTAGAGCCGTGGCGGCGCGTGCGCGCGATTTCCGGTCCACCCCCGATAGCCGATATGGAGCAGGCCGGATTGCCGCCAGAAGCACATCCCGAGTTGGTTAAGCGGCTCGCAGAAAAAGTCCAAGAAGCGGCGGATGAGCATTAGCGTAAGACACGGCTTGTTCATCGTTTCGGTCTGGGATCTACGAACGCGAGGTGGTGAAAGAGCGGAACCGGCGGCTCGTCCCTTAGCCGCCACTAGGTCCGATGAGCGCCTCGGTGCCGCCTGAGGGCGGAAATGCCCGACCGAACGACGCGTTCAATTTGGTCGACCACTTCGCTAACTTGCTCATGCTCCCAGATACGAACAACGGTCCAACCAAGCGCAAGAAGCTGCCGATCGGTATCTCGGTCGCGTGCGATATTCGTTTCGATCTTTTCCCGCCACCATTTAGCATTGTTCTTTGGCCAGGTGCGGTGGAGTGGACACCCATGCCAGAAGCAGCCGTCGACAAAAACGGCCACCTGCGCTCTAGGAAAGACAATGTCGACGGTACGTCGCTTCGTCTTCAGCAGACGCTGGTGCAATCGGAATCGCAATCCGCGCTTGTGAAGCTCCGATCGGATCAATCGTTCACGCGCGTTGCTGCGCCCCCGTGTTACGGACATTCGCTTGGTGGTAACCGGCGAGACCGGGTCAATGAATAGTGGGCTCGTCATTGCTGCGAGATATGATGTCGTAAGTCACGTCGAAAGGCCTCCTCGGAGCGCAAGTTGCTTCGCTCAAGCCGGGAGAGAAAACCCGAGGCGGCTTTCCTAGAAAGCGGAACGATACCGCTGCCAAGGAACCGGGCCAAGTGCTCTGCGGGTTTGGAAACGGGCCACTCAGACACCGCTGAACATCCGCGCCGACCTTCGAAACCCCAGCCGGCGGAAGGCCAGCCCCGGGTTGTTCGGAGACCATCATCATTCCCTTCATCGTAAATCTCGGCGACATCCAATCGTCCAGCAATCCATTGAGCGAACGGGACGCTCACGGCGTTACCAACCAAACGCCAGCGCTCCCGGGCATATTTCGGCTCCTCCCCTTCCAGGCCTGTCCATCCGGCCTCGAAGCCCTGCAGACGCTCGGCCGCTTCGATCGTGGGAACAGCGACGAACCGTCGCCGGGGAAACCAAATCGCTGGTGGCGAGGGAATGTGAACGCCGGACCCGCCCTTCAGCGGAGGTATCGCATTTATCGCCCAGCCAAGCCCAGTATTCCCCTCCGTCCAGTAGAAACCGCAGGCATGCGCTCCACGAGCGCTCGGCTCGGGAACACCTGCATCATCACCGAGGAGAGCGGCGCGGGGATCGGCCTGACGGGACGCCAGAATCACCACCCTACGTCGTCGCTGCGGTAGGCCGAAGGCTCGTGCGTCCACCGTGCGGTAAGCCCAAGCAAAACCCATGCCTTCGAGTTTGGAAACGATCCTTTCGATTGCGCGTCCTCGATCGAGACTCAGCATGAAGGGAACGTTCTCAAGAACAAGCCATCGTGGTCCTGGGCGCGAGTTCTTTAGAAGTTTGAGCAATACATCGATGAGGCCGGAGTTAGGTCCCTGAATCCCGCGCGTGCGTCCGGCCTGGCTCAGATCTTGGCAAGGGAAACCTGCAGCGACGATTCCGCATTCCGGCAACGACTTGAGGTCTCTCACGTCCTCGGACACACGCACGTTGGCGAATCGGCGCCCGAGGACTTGGCGCGCACGAACATCAGCCTCGCAGAGCAGGATGCTCTCATGCCCCTCGCGTCGGAAACCCTGCTCTATTCCCCCGATCCCAGCGAAAACACCCACTACCGAGTGCTTGGTTCGCTTGGACCGATCTCCACTCGTCTCACTTCGTATTAGCTGCGTTCCCTTCTCGTTGATTTCGAAGGGTGTCCGTTTCAGCAATCTCTTCTTCCTCAGTAATTTTGTCGGCCGTCGTCAGAGGACATAGCACAAGTGAAGAATCTACTCGAGCAAAAATCGAAAGGCCATTACTATCCCCGGTTGATGTTCGGTTGGGGCTGGGCTCCGCATTGCGATCCGGCGGCTATCATCGCCCCCTATTTGCGACGCCCAAAGGCGCCAGTAGGTATCCCAGTGCGCACTTCTATTGGAGCCGCATTGGACTTTTTTACGGTCCCAAAGCTCCGTTGGCGTGGTTTCCCAGGATTGCCAGCGTCTCCATCCAAAGCTAACAAAATGGTAATTGAATCAGCGAAGCGCGGTAAGGGCGTTCTCGCCCGGGGGGAGACGTTCAAGCTTGTCTGCTGCGCACGCCCTAGATGGGACATTGTCTCCTGCGGAGTGGGAGCACCGTCTCGTAGTTCACTATCTGAGGTCCGACGGGCCGTCCGGCGGAGCGCCCCTTTCCTTTCTCGATGCCACTCCCGCTGAGATTGCAACTGCCTCAGGGATCGAGGGGATTGGAGATCATGAGGCACAGCAAGCCTTCGTCGCGCATTTCAGCCGCTCCAGCATCGAAGGCTGGCTGTCGGGAGATTATGGACCGCCCGCACGTGATGCAGACGTTCCTACCTACTTTCGGTTTCTAGTTCTGACCTGTCTGGTTTCGGCCACCGACACTGGTGCAGGTAGTACTCATAATTTCCGCATTCGACTCGGCGAATTGTTGGACGCGGATGGCCCGTTCCACGCCGTGGACGGAGTGAATGAGTTATGGAGGTCGGTGGCTAGGTGGTGCGACCGAAAGCGAGCTGCCGGGGAACCATTCCGTCGCATTGTTCTGCCCGACCCCGGCCACGCGACGCTAATCGGGCATGCGGTGCGCATCGCTTTCCCGTCCTGGCGCGATCGCAGTGCCCTTACACAGATCCTGAGAAGGCTTTCACCCGCTACGCGCCGCACGCCCGAACGGCTTGTCCAGGAGCTCGCTCGGTCTAACTACTCCCACCTTCTACCGAATGCGGTAGCGGTCGCGCTCGACGATTTCGCCACGAGTATCCGCGCTCGCCGTCGCATGCTCTTCGGCCACAGATTTTGGCGACTCGTCCAGAGCATTGAGGTCCGTCTCGCCGACGAAGAAGGTGATCCCCGAAGCCTGCGCTGGCGCCTGGACGTTCGATTCGGCGGCTACGAACAGGACGAAGTCAGTCTTGCATTGTTTCGGGGACGGGCAGTACTCGGTGAGCAGCCTGCTTGGGAGGGCTCCATCCAGCAGTTAGCAGATCTCCGTGCAGTAACCCTCCCCACCGAGATAGCCGAGGCGCTCCGTCAAGGAGTGCTAATGCTTAGCGAAGCGCCCGGCGCCACTTGGTCAATGGGGGACAGCGACCTGCCCATGGACTGTACTGTGGTGATACTTGCGCGAGCAGAAAGTTTAGCGGCTAGCTGGCCATTGGATACGACCTGGCGTTCCCTTGAGGCAGGATGGCTCGTATCAGGGAAGCTAGATCCGCATGCCTTGACGGGGCTTCGACGTCGCCTTGGGCTCGCGCCGGCCACCGGATTGCGGCTCGTTGATCTGTCCTTTGCCGATGGAGTGAAGACTGGTCACTCAACTTGGCTGGGGCGTCCCGCCTTTCTACCGACGTTGACCGCCTCTCAAGGCAGCACCGTTTCCCTTGAAAGTATTGGAGTGACGACTGGATCGCTCACACTCTCCGGTCGTGCGCCGACTTGGAGCCTGCTTGCCGAGAAACCGATTGCCGGACGCTGGCGTGTGCGGGCGATTGAGTCGGCATTGGAGACAGAACAGGTCATCTGCTTCGAAGAAGAAGTTCCGGAACGTTGGGAATTTCCAGCGGAGAATTCAACTTTCGAATCCGAACGTGAGTTGCTCGTTACCGGCGAAATGCACGAGGAATTTCGTCGCACAGAGGCGCTCAGCGAAGAGCCGGTCGACGAACTATTGTGGGACATTTTGGAGGCTGTTTATGCAAGCCCACCGCGCGGCTGGGCCGAAAATGTACTCATCAAAATGCTACAGAGCGTGCTGCCGACACCTCATTTCGAATGGGATTTCCTCCGCAGTTTGGCTGAAGGCGACTGGTTGGAACCGGTGGTTTCAACATCCTGGCGCGCGCGCATCTGGCGATTGCGTAGCCCCTATTTCGAGGTCGTGACCCCACATATGGCGGTTGTTCGAGGGGCACTTGGAACGGCCGCACGCCGCCGCCTTGGCGACGCCGCGGCTGCCACAGGGAGTCAGGTCATCGTCCGCGCTGGTGTATCCGCGTGGGCTCCCCCGACCGTGATCGTGCAAGGCGACATTCGAGCTCTTTCCAATGATCTCGCCTGGACAATTCAGCAACACAGGCGGCCACACGTGGACGCTGCTCCTGCCTGCTGGCCCGTCGAATCCAGAACAGGCCAAGGTCGGTTATTGAAGGGAATTTGGCGGTTCGACCTTGGTCTCTTTTTAGCGCCAGACAAGATCGCCGTCTCGGAAGGAAGCGTTCGGCTTGAACGGCTGGTCCGAGAACGCGGAGACGATCGCGACCTCTATCGGATCATCGATAATGACAAGGCATTCCTGACCACTTCACGGACGCTCGCTGTTCTCGAAGCGTATCGTAGACGCAAAGAATCTCTTTTTGATTGGACTTCGAAAACGTTCGTTCGGCGCTTCAGGGGCGGTCATTTGCCGATGCCTATAGCGCGGACGCTAGCAATCCGCAGCTTACGAGCATCCGGTCCAGTGCTGCGTCTGTCGCGCGCCATGGAAAACTGCCCCCTCAGCGTCACGAGGAATTGCCCCCTCCTCGGATAGCTGAGGAGAGAGTGAATGAAGCAGGAACGAATCACTGAAGGCTCGACGTGGAGTGATCCACGGGGGCAGGTGATGAAGACGCCGGATGACGTGGCGGAGATGTTGCGCCTGAGGGCGTGCGGGTGGGGTGTGAAGCGGATTGCGCGGCAGCTGGGCTGCAGCCATCACACGGTGAAGGACTACGTGGCGGCGGGCGGGGTGAAGCCGTTCAAGTCGCCTGAGCGGCCGAAGCGTCTCGACGGCCTTGAGGGTTGGCTGCGCGAGAGGCTCATTCGGCATCGCGGCAATGCCGACGTGGTGCGCCAGGACCTGTTGGCCGAGAAAGGCGTGATCGTCAGCCGGCGGACGCTGCAACGCGCCGTGCAGCCCTATCGCCAGGCGCTGAAGGCGGAGGCGCTGGCGACGACGCGGTTTGAGACGCCGCCGGGCCGGCAGCTGCAGATCGACTTCGGGGAGCGCCTGGTCGAGATCGGAGGGGCGAAAGTCAAGGCATTCGTGTTCGTGGCAACGCTCGGGCATTCGCGACGGCTCCATGTGCGTGCGTTCCGGGCCGAGAGGCAGGAGCATTGGTTCGCCGGGCTCGAGAGTGCATTCACGACCTTCAGCGGTGTGCCGGAGGAAGTGCTGATGGACAATCCTCGGGCGCTTGTCGTGCGCCACGACGCGGTGAGCCGGTCGGTTCAGTTTAACGACAAGCTGATAGCCTTCGCAAAACATTGGGGCTTCCGTCCTCGCGCTTGCGCGCCATATCGGGCGCGCACGAAGGGCAAGACGGAGAACGGCGTCGGCTACGTGAAGAAGAACGCGATCGCCGGTCATTCCTTCCCAAGCTGGGAAGCATTCGAGGCGCATCTCGACAGGTGGGAGCGTGAGGTTGCGAACGTTCGTATCCACGGCACGACCGGCGAGGCGCCGATCATTCGCTTCGCGCGTGACGAGATACATCGGTTGAAGCCGCTCGGCGGGCAGCCATCGTTCGGATCCTTGCGTGAACTGACCCGCGTCGTCGGCAATGATTGCGCCGTCGAGATCGACACGAACAGCTACTCAGTGCCGTGGCGCCTGATTGGCGAGCGCGTGGCGGTGACGATCGCGGCCGGCGAAGTGCGGATCCGCCATGGATTGCACCAGGTTGCGCTCCACAAGCAATCGGAGGGACGCCGGCTGCGGATCGTCGACTCCGCTCATCTCGATGGTGTTGCTGGTTGCGATGGCGCGGTCCGCCGGGCGGAGATCGCGGCGGTGCTGGCGCCGTCTCCACCACCGTCGTTGTTACGCCCTCTTGCCGAATACGAAGCCGTGGTCGGAGGAAGCTTCTGATGGCGCGGGCAAAGAAGATAATGGAAGCAACGGCCGATCCGCTCGATGCCATGCTGGCGCGATTGCAGCTCTCCGGCATCCGCGATCAGCTCGACAGCCTGCTCGACGAGGCGGCGCGCGCGAACCTGTCGGCGCGTGAGACGCTGATCCTGCTGTGCGAGCGCGAGATCGCTCGCAAGGATCATCGCCGCATCGAGATGGCGCTGAAGCTCGCACACTTCCCTGCCGTGAAGGAACTGGCGGGCTTCGACTTCGAGGCGCAGCAGTCGATCGATCCGAAGCAGATCCGCGACCTGGCCGCGTCACGTTGGATCGCCAACGGCGAGAACGTGCTGCTGCTCGGACCGCCGGGCGTCGGTAAGACGCATCTGTCGATCGCGCTCGGGCGAGAGGCGATCCTGGCCGGGTACACGGTGCAGTTCACCACGGCGACGACGCTGGTCGCGGGCCTTGCCAAGGCGCATGGCGAACGGCGTCTGGACGAGAAACTGCTCGCGCTGTCGAAGCCAAAGCTACTGATCGTCGACGAGCTCGGCTACCTGCCGCTGGAACCTGACGCGGCACATCTGTTCTTCCAACTTGTCAGCCGGCGCTACGAAACTGGCGCCATGCTGATTACCTCGAACCGCAGTGTTGCCGAATGGGGCACCGTGTTCGCCGATCCCGTGGTCGCCACCGCGATCCTCGACCGGCTCTTGCACCACAGCCACGTGCTGACGATCCGCGGCGACAGTTACCGGCTCCGCGCCAAGCGCAAGAGCGGCCTCATCCAGCCGCCGCCCGCCGGTGACGGCCCTCCGGTCGGCTCCGCCTCCCTCCGGCCCGTCACCGTCGGAAACAACCTTCAACCGAGATCATAACCCAGACGGTGGGGGCAGTTCTTCATGACGCAAAGGGGGCAGTTCCGGATGGCGTTTGACACTGCGCCCAGATGGCAGTTGGATATATGTGTATCCTTCGGATGCTGAAGGGGCGCGTTGGGTTGGGCGAGCGTTTGGGGCGGCGATCTCCATCAATTCCGAGCCAAAGCACAAACCATTTTATCAATACGTGGCCGAGCAGCGCCGACTTGGTCGGCGACCATCCTGGTTCGTGCCACAGACCGCGAGCGAAAACTGATGACATTGTATCTTGGCCACCCGGCCTATGATCCAAAACCCTACACGCGGATCGACCCCGTGGCTCAAGCACTTGAGGGGCGCTGGCGCGTGTATGCCGACTGGACTAAGGCCCTACCAACCGAAGGCAGAGTATTCGCGCCGCGTTTGAATAGCTTCCGAGAGGGAGATCCTTTGACATTCGGCGTCGAGCCAAATCCACGTATCGACTCCGGACCCGATCGATACGTAGCGGTCGATCCGCGGCCGGTCACTGAGGTATTGGATTTTCGACTTGTTGCACCAGAGGAAGCTCGTCGCGCATTGGTCGAACGAGGTGTGCAATCCCTGATACCGGCTACCGATAGCATCATAGCGGCTCTTAAGGATGGCATATGCGTGGTGGTGAAGATGGAGCGGCATCCCACGCTAGGTCGTTGGGTAGCCAACATTGATGGATTGGAAACGCTTAGCGCCTACGTATTCGACGCACGACTTTTCGAAGGCGATCGTATCGGAGGCCGATGGATCGCCGTCCCCGGGATTACCATCGGCGCCCCCGCTGGCGCTCTCAACTGGTGCAGGGACTCGGATTTTTTGGAAGCTGTACTCAAGCGTCTTCGCAGGGCAGCTCCGCAAGCCGATAGTTCGCTGACACGTGCTCAAATCTCTCAATTCGTAGCGTATCTTACTCGAGCCAATCTACTTCCAACCGCAGGCGCGGAATGGAATTCGTTTCGTGAGCGCCTTCAATCGTTCGCATCAGACCTCGCTCACAACGTGCAGCTCACCGACGAACTCTTGGACGCGATTTGTGCGCTGCGTCCAGTAGAGGTTCAGCTTGCCTCGCGACGTGAGGAAATAGAAACGAAACTCAGAGATGAGCTAGAGGACCGGATACTCCAAGAGCTCGACAAAGAAATGGAGCCATTGTCCGCCGAACGCGATCGCCTAGCCTCCGAGGTCGCCGAACTCTCCGCAAGAGCCGACCGTGAACGCAAGGAAGTTCAGCAAGCCATGTCCGACGCCGAAGGAGCGCGTCAGGCACTCAAAGACGAGTTGTCGATGGTACTTTCACAGCTTAGCGACGCCGCGCTCAGCACGGAGGAAACCGTCGGCATGCTCGCGGCTAGGATCGGGGCGCGACTGAAAGAACCAGCACAAGAATTCGGACTCCTGGCTGCGCCTGGCGCACCTTGGACCAAGCCAGACTTCACTCAAAGACCTTTTCACGAGTGGACTAAGTTCAGTCAAATATTGCGCAATAGCTCCTTTCGCTGCGGTTACGACCTGACAGATCTGCTGCTGGTCGACGTCGCAGCTCGTTCGGGCGAACTTGTAGTATTTCCCGAGGATCGAGCGGCGGAGTTGGTCAGGTGCTATGCGGGTGCAATTAGTGGGGGCGAGGTGGTCCGCCACATTCTGGATCCAGCGATCCTGTGCGTTGATGACCTGTGGCGACAGCCCTCAAATTCCCGACCGGCCGCATTCGGACGCGCTTGGGCTGCTGCCCGTTACGATCCACGTCGTTTCCGCGTGGTGTTGCTGGAAGGTCTTCATCGGACGCCCGTTGACCTATGGTTGCCGACACTGGTCGACTTGTTGAAGGACTCTCGACGCCCCTCCAATCTACTTGTCTTTGCCTCGATTGGCCCCTCGTTACTGGACAAAGGTCGCATATGGCAAGACATGGACCAATCGGTCGTCGCGCTCACACCGGCCCCTAATGCGCGATTAACGCCCTACATTCTCGCTCGCGCATCGGGACGCGAACCTTCGCCCGCGTGCTTCGATGCAGCCTCCATGCCTTTGCCGATTAGCGACGACATCTTAGGCATTTTGACGGAATTCGAAGACAACACGGACGGTGTTCGCCTTCGACGGCTGGCGTCGATTTATCGCTCCTCTCTCGCTGTCGCAACCGAGATAGACACCAAGTCTTGGCTGTCCGCCTTCGCGGACGCTAGCGGGGCAGACGCTGAAATCTCTTCGCGCCTGAGCAAGGGCGCTAATTGGCTGCGCGAACTGCTCAGCCACCAAGAATGAACTTTGGGGGCTTAAGATGCTAGATCCTTTGGGTGGCTTCGAGCGAATTCGCGAGCTTTACATCTCCTATCTGGACACCGCCTTCCGGATTCGTCGATCAGCTCTAACACGCAGACGGCAGGAGCTTCTGAGGTCACCAGGAACGTTGGCTACGCAGCCGTTCTTGGAGCCTGTTTCGCGCTATAAGGCTGCGGCCAATGCGCTAGCCGATTTTATCGACATGCCCAAGCCCAATCCGCTTGAATGCCTTTCTCGAGAAGGACGCCGCGCCTTTGCCGAGCTCGCAGTCTCAGGTCTTTTTCCCGGAGAACCGGGAGACGACGAGCTTCTAAGGCGGCACAAATTCAAACCATACCAACATCAGGTAGATATGCTCGCCCGCGGTGTCCGGCAAGGCACTCCTGGGATCGTCACCTCTGGTACGGGATCCGGAAAAACTGAATCCTTCATGCTGCCTATCCTAGCGGCCTTAGCGAATGAAGCCGTTCGCTGGCCTGCACCCCTACCCGGCTATCTTGCTGGCTCATGGTGGAAGGATACCCCGACAAATTTCCAGTTGCACCGGCAGCATGAGCATCAAGCCAGGCCCAAGGCGCTCCGCGCCCTTATCCTCTATCCAATGAACGCTCTCGTCGAGGATCAATTGACGCGCCTGCGAAAGACCTTCGATTCTCCTGAAGCACAGGAGGTGATGGATCGTAGATTCGCCGGAAACCGGATTTTCTTCGGGCGATATACTAGCGCAACGCCGGTAGCGGGCCATCTTCAGCATCCTCGCCGCTCCCACGTACAAAAAGAAAAGGAGGCCGCCGCGCGGCGAGTAAAGCGCGTCGCTGACGCCATGAGCGCCTATGCTGACGATCAACAAAAAGCACGTCGGCACGACACGGCACATCCCGAGGATGAGCCGACACGCTACCTGTTTCCCTCGGTTGACGGAGCGGAGCTCGTTGCACGCTGGGATATGCAGAAGACACCGCCCGATCTTCTCGTTACGAACGTTTCAATGCTCGGCGCGATGCTGACGCGAGACGCCGAACAGAGAATGTTTGATGAAACGCGAGCATGGTTGGAACGGGACGAGCATGCCTATTTTTTCCTGGTACTCGATGAGCTCCATCTTATTCGGGGCTCCGCAGGAACGGAGGTGGCAGGGCTCATCAGGGTGGTACTGCACAGGCTCGGCTTGGATCGCCCAGAGACGCGGCATAAGCTGCGGATATTGGCATCGAGCGCCTCGTTACCCTTAGAAGGAGAAGGTCGAGAGCGAAGTCTCAAATACCTCTATGATTTCTTCGGCCCGCTTGGCACTTACACTGGGCGAGATTCTGAGGGCGCGACATCGAAAGACGCTTGGTTCGAATGCATCGTGCCGGGCGAGCCCGAAACCGATCCCGTTCAAGTGGCGCTTCCGCTGGATGGCTCAGCATTCCGGCAGCTAGTGAAAGTGCTAGCCCCCGCTGGCGGCTATGTGGGTCGCGTCGCTCGCGGCGATGCACTCGATGCAGCTATTCTCGAATGTACCAAGGTTCTCTCGCCAACGGAACAACTCGTTAATCCGTCTCAAGTTGCCAAGAGCGGCGTCGAGGCTGCGGCTGCAGTATTGGCGGCAGCGTGTCGCCAGAACGATCGCGAACAATTGCGCGCGACAGCAACAGACATCCTCGCGCGACGGATTTTTGGTTCGTCGTCCGAGGCAGAGCTGCTTGCGTTGCGAGGGCTGACCCTGCTGCGCGGTCTGGGTGAGCGGATCGAATCCCTCTATTCGACGAAGATTAGGGATGGCCTGACCAGCTTTCGCGAACACGTGTTCATTCGCTCCATAGAGGGTCTATTCGCCACTCCGGTCGGTAGACCCGAGGGTCACGTCGAATTCGAAGGCGTGACGGTCGAGCGCGGAACAACCTATACCCGGGAAGGCGATGAACTGCGCAGGGTGTTCGAGCTCGTGTATTGCGAGGCATGCGGGGAGGAATTCGTTGGCGGCAGACGTGGCGAGCATCCAGCGAACCTCGGGATTCTCGTTGAGCTCCTTCCGGCATCGCCGGATTTGGAGTCTTTGCCGGAAGCCGGTGCGGACGGTAATTTCGAAGATCTAAGCTACGAAGATTTCGCCCTGTTCTGGCCTTCACGGCGCTCGGTCAAACAAGGAGACAATACAGACGAAAGCTGGCCAGAAGCCATCATGGACACGCGCAATGGCTTGGTCAGTGATGCCGGCACGATAGGAGCTGGTCGGATAGAAGGACGGATCTTCAAACTACCGCGAAGGAATGGCGGACGCGAACTGCGACGTCCAGGTTCTGCCGGTCCCAATTGTTGTCCAGCCTGTGGCGCCGACTATGCAGGTCGCAGCTCCAAATTCCGGCAGTCTCCTATTCGAAATTTTCGAGCTGGTTTCGCAAAGAGCTCTCAGCTCGTCGCGACCGAAGTATTCGAATTACTGCATGCCGGCGGAGACGAGGCCAAGGCCGTGGTTTTTTCCGATAGCAGGCAGGACGCTTCGAGGGCAGCGCTCGATATCGAACGCCGACATCACCAAGACAGCCGACGGCAGATGCTGCTTGAGGCGCTGGAGGAGATCGCGTCAAGACCAGTCGACTCAGAGGATGAACTCAAAAAGAAGATGGCCGAAGCGGCCGCCAGAGAGGATGATGCCGAATTCTCTCGGCTCAGCCAAAGGCTAAGAGAGGTGAGGCGCCGAGGCGATCCGGATCGCATCCCGCTAGCTTCTGTAGTCGAGCGAGCGCCCGCCGCAGGTGAGCCGCTCAGACGAGAGGCGAGCCCCTTGCTGTCGAAGATGGTAGAAATTGGAATGCACCCGACCGACGAAGTCGGTATCGGAAAGATTCCTAGCCAGGGCCAGCCCTCATCTCAATTCGAATGGCAGAATCTTTTCGTTGAAAATGGAGACCGCATCGATTGGATCACTCAAGGTGATCCCATTACACTTGGTGAAGCGAGACTATCAGTGGCTCGGGAACAGAGGCCGCTGGTCGATGATGTGCTTTTCTCGAAGACGTACTTTGCGCTCGAAGAGACCGGATTGGGTTACCCGAGCCTATTTTCCAAACATGGCGAGCAAGCGGATCGTTTCGATGCCTACCTACGAGTATTCGCCGACGCCTATCGCGTACTTGGCAACAAATGGGTCGAGCGAAACGACAAAAAGAAGGAGTGGCCGATCGCACAATCGATTGGAAGCACTCGCGTATTGGAATTTGCTGAGGCAAGCTCCGGCTCGGGTCGTTCCGAGCTCGATGAAGTGCTAACGAAATTGACGGCTCTGGGACATAGAAACGGGTTCATCGAACCAGAGGGGCTATTTATCCGCCTCGTCGGGCCTGATCATCCCTACTACGAATGCACGAACTGTTCCCGTGCTCACTTGCACCGCGGCACCGGCGTTTGCACGCGATGTCAGCACTTCCTTCCGACGACCGCTAACGGGCCGGTAAGTGAGCTGCGCAACCGCAATGTGCTTGCAAAGCGCGTTGAGCGGAGCACGGCGGAAGGGTTTGGTGCCTTCCGCCTTCGATGCGAAGAACTGACAGGGCAGACTCAGTCGCCAGCCGAACGCCTACGTCGCTTTCGCGGGATCTTCGTTGATGAGGCAGGAAACTACGATGCTGCCTTAGACCGTAGAGCCAAGGAAATCGACATGTTATCGGTTACCACCACCATGGAGGTCGGTATCGACATTGGCGCGCTGCAAGCGGTTTATCAGGCCAACATGCCGCCGCAGCGTTTCAACTATCAGCAGCGCGTCGGCCGTGCCGGCCGTCGCGGGCAAGCATTTTCCCTAGCAGCAACATTATGCCGCGGTCGGAGTCATGACTTGCACTACTTCGCGCACCCGGAGTCGATCACGGGAGATCCGCCGCCGCCGCCATTCTTGACGACAGATCATCTAGCAATCCCACTTCGCCTGTTGCGAAAGGTTTGGCTCACTGCGGCCTTCGCGGAATTGCGCAAAACCGCGGGGCCCAGATGGCCTGGTGACGATGGTAAGCCCGACATACATGGCGAATTCCTGCCGGCGGCAATATTCTACGCGATTGGGTCGGAATGGGACCCAGCGTTGGCCAAGACTCTGCAAGCAACAGACGCGATACGAACAAGCTGTGCCCGCGTGCTTGGACTTGGCCTCCCTGGCCGGGAGTTAGCCCTCGTTCGGGAAACCACAGTCGAGAAGTTGATGAAGGAAATCAGGAGTAGAACCGAGGCTGGACAACGCGACCAAGGAGGCCTAGCGAGCTTCCTGGCCGAACAGGGTCTTCTTCCGATGTACGGAATGCCCACCCGCGTTCGCGACCTCTATGTCGGTGTGGAACCCAACGAGCTGGGAGAACCGGACTGGGACACGATAGATCGAGAAATGGATCTTGCGATCTACGAGTTCGCGCCAGGAAGCTCCCTCATTCGTGACAAACGCAAACATACATCGATTGGGTTCACGCCCAAACTGGGGCGCATCCAAATCGACACACAAAACCGCGCGCGCGCGCTATCTGGCCGAGGTGCCCCCTGGTGGGAGGACACTACCTATATCGGTATCTGTTCGAACTGTGGGGCTACCAATACGTCTCCTACCCGCGTCTTCGAAGCGAAATCCTGTGGGGACTGCAAGGAAACGATCTCGCCATCGGACTTCGAACTCTACCATATCCCGGCTGCATTCAGAACGTCGTTCGAACCGGTCCCAGTAGACCAGGACGAGGCGCCAATTCGCGCGGTTAGACGTGAGACCTCCAGCGAAATCGAAGAGCTTGAGTCTACGCCCGTCGCAGAATCGAACATGGCCTACAGCACTGGCGCGGAAGCCGCCATCATTCGTCGAAATCGAGGTCCAATCGGTGACAGTGGTGAACCGGAAGGATTCCCGATTGTTGGGGTCGTACAGAAAAATTTCAAGATTCAGGAAAGTCCCGCGGCTTGGTTAGGTCGCCTAACTGATCAAGCAATCTTGGTGGATGTGGCGAGCGATCTGAAACGTTGGGAGCGGGCGACGGATGCCAACAACGTCCCTGCGGAGCCGGAAACGGTTCGCTTGATGTCGCGAAAGAAGACGGACTCCCTATACCTTCTTATGCGATCGGTGCCATCGAGGCTCTCGTTCGATCGAGTAGGAAGTCGTGAGCCTCACGCGATCAGTGTGCGAGCGGCGGCCATCTCGGCTACGCAGTTGATTGTCCAGCGCGCTGCTCTTGAAATGGATATTGGGCCAGAGGAGTTCGAGGCCCTTGAGCCACGGCTCAGAAACGGGCTTCCGATGCTACAAATTGCCGATTTCTTGGTGAACGGCGCAGGCTTTTCAAGGCGCCTTGCGGGCTCCGATGGAGGAATCCATCCCTTGATTCGTCGACTAATCGACTCTTTGGTGAATGATCCCAAGGACAGGCTTGTTAAAGCATTCTTCGAGGGGGATCATCCGGAATCCTGCGCCAGAGCGTGTTACCGCTGCCTCCAGCGGTACAACAACCGTGCTTACCACGGTCTCCTTGATTGGCGCCTGGGCATCGGTTTCCTCCGCGGAATGCTGGACTCCACCTTTCAAGCGGGACTAGACGGCCGCTTTGAAAACTATCCGGAGCTCGCCGATTGGCCGCGGTTGGCGGCAGAAGCTGCCGAGGAGGTTCGTCGATTGAACCCGAATAATCGCCGCGTGATACATTGCGAGCCGTTGGGTTTGCCGGTCCTGACCCAACCCTTTGCAGGAGGCACGGAGGCCTTCGTACTAGTACATCCGTTCTGGAGGCTCGACACTATCTCGATCACGAACGGCCCCTTGCGCGATACGATCAATGCCGCACCAGCCGACAATGTGTATTTTGTCGATACTTTCGATATTGCGCGCCGACCAGTGAAGGCGATTGAGCACGCGCGCAATCGAACACCCGACCTTCCGTGACTGATCGGCCAGAGGAGATTGAGCTTTGAGCAGTGAGCAGGGATTCCAATTCACTGTGGAGGAGATTGAGCGCCAGATATGTGCGCTCTACGACCTAGAAGATGCGGCCGACGAACGCTTAGCGGAGGGCTGCGATCCAAGCGTCGACCAAAAAGATGCGGGGCGGATTCGGGAATATTTCGAGCGCCTCGCGGACTTGCTTCGAAAAGACGGCGCCTTCGAATCCAAGCAAGAAGCCCGGCGATTTGTTTGTGCAGATGCGGACGCGTTACAGCGTATTGGTGGAGTAGACGGTATCGTTCCCGACGATGGGACCCTACCTGCTAATGAGATCGCCCAAGGTATCGTTGCGATGAGGAGCTTGAACAAATTTTTCTTTCAAGCCCCGCTTTGTTATTCGCCTCAGCGTTTCTCTTCACGGCCTAGTATTGATTGCGCGTCGCAAGCCGGCGATTTGGAATTTCGCCTATCATCAAGTTATTCGGACCTCCTTCTGGTGAAATTGCATCCAGAACTACAAGTCGAGGACCGGGCCGAGGAGTTTCTATGGATTGAAGGCTGTGTGCATGCGCACCGGTATGACATTGCTAGGAGGAACATAGATCTTTTCCTTGTATCGACGATGGCTGTCATGGAGGTTATTGGCTTATTGCATTACAGAACCCTCCCAGGGGCCACCTGCAGCCTCTCTATTGGCTCCAGACATCGGATCAATTCCGGAGAGTATTTGGATTTGATCTCGGTGCAGACCTCGAAGCATTTGGTTGGATTGCGTGCGCCGGTTCCAGGCAACGAGATCGATGCTGCCAGAGGCCCCCAAAGTCGACTTGAGACAAATTTGAGAGTTTTCGTCCGCGCGATGGCTGATGTGAGCCCGGCGGCGGTGGCGGCCCGGCATGCCTGTCGAATGTATCTTCGCTCCTACGGGGGGTGGAACGTCGGAGAGGCTGCTATGTTTTTGGCAATCACAATGGAGGGCTTGCTTTTGGACAAGCGGCAAAAGGATGATTTAAGTGCAAGGCTCCAAGACTCAGTTGCATATTGGCTCGCCGGTTCTTCAGTCGAGCGAGAAAACAACAGAAAGCGCATCTCCGAACTCTACAAGGTGAGATCAAATTACGTACATAACGGTGAGGATGCGCCTCCGAGCTTCGACATAGATACTATGCGAGACCTGACGCGGCGCGTTCTGCGAAAGGAGCTACTTACTTTGGCGGAACATCCTTAGCCCCATCCCCTGCCGCTCATTCGCACAAGCATGCTTTTCCGCAAGTTTTTCCCCTCCCCCTCCCCTGACTAGAAAACTCTTAGGTAGGCCTTGAAGAGCATGGGCGACGAGACTCGCGCGAGTCCGACTACGTCTCATTGCGATGTTCGATGAATTGCACTCCCCGAAGAAAGTGGATTCCGAATTGCGTATTGGTCCGCTAGATTGAGTTACGTTTACACATTGACGCACGATCATCTGTAACTCTCGAGAGGACAAATATTCTATGCGGCCCGCCATTTCCTACATCCGCGTTTCAAAACCTAAGCAAGGTCGCAGCGGTCTCGGCCTGGAAGCCCAGCAAGCTGCGATCAAAGCCTTCTGTGCGCAGCACGGCTACAACATCGAAGCCGAATACCGCGAGGTGGAGACTGGGAAGGGCGCTGACGCTCTGGAACGTCGGCCTGAGCTCGCAGCGGCCATGAAGTTCGCCCGCAAGGTTGGTCGAGGCGGCAAGACCGGCGCGGCCCCGATCATCATCGCCAAACTGGATCGATTGAGCCGCGACGTCCATTTCATCAGCGGATTGATGGTGCAGCGCATCCCATTCATCGTCACCGAGCTCGGGCCGGACGTTGATCCCTTCATGCTCCACATCCACGCTGCCGTCGCGGAGAAAGAGCGTGAGCGGATTGCTCAGCGCACGAGGGAAGCGCTCGCGGCCGCCAAGGCTCGCGGGCAGATGCTCGGCAATGCTGCAATCGGAGAAGCCCGCAGAGCGGAAGCGGACCTGCACGCGGAGCACTTCCGCCCCATTATCGAGCCGCTACGCAACCTCCCCGCCAAGCGCATTTCGGTGATCCTGAATGAACGCGGGATTGCGACTACGCGAGGAGGCAAGTGGCAAGCCACTCAGGTGATCAGGCTACTTAGTCGCCTGCACTTCTCAGGTGGCGACCTGGACGGGCTCAGGCCGGATCGTCTGACCTGACTTTTGCCGGTGGGATCAGCAGCATCTTCGGCGCGCCGGTTCGCGACTCCTCACCCGCAGCAATCCGATAAAGCTCGGCATCGCTCAGTTCTTCGAGCGGCACGTCGCGCCGATCAATGAGCTGGGCAGGTTTTCCATCCAAACGATCGACGAGCTCGTGAATGTAGGCGAGATTGCCCTGCTCAGCCCGGTCGAGCAATTGGTCCGCGATCCTCCGCAATGCCAAGGGCCGGCTCCGAAGCGCGATCCGGAGCGCGTCATTGAAGGGCTTTTCCCTATTCATACTGCCGATTGGCCGTCCCATAGATGGCCTCCATTTGTGTCCCCTTGTGAGCCCGTATCCGCTTCACTATCGATCTGAGTCTACTCATGATTCATCGGCGAAACTACTGGCCAAGAGCCTTTCGGACCTGCGAGATCGATATCAACCAGTTATGAGTCTGAATCGGCGCATGGCGAGCCGTATTGATCGCCCATCTTCCGCTTCCGTCTTCGACAGCGTATGCAACAGGCGCTCCGGCTGGACTAGTTCGATGCCGTCCTGGTCCTCCGCAGTAGCTACTACGTCTAAAGCTGCCTGCTTCACCTTCTCGAGCGCGATCGATTCTGGCACGGCCATCCGGTAGCTCTCATCAACGTGGACGAACAACCCGAGTTGTACCAGCAATCCAAACTCCACACTGAACTCGCCATAATCGTCCTCTGGGTAAAGAGCTAGCGCTGCGACATGCCGCCCGCGTCCGAGTTCCTCGAAGATTGCGAGTGCCCTGATTGCGAGATCGGGAACGACGATGACATGAAGAATCCCGACGCGATCTGAGAATTCAGGGTCCTCCAGTGCCTTCGACCAGAGACCCTGAGCTTCTGCCGCCTGGGTAAGCCAAGCCGCAAAAAAGCGGCAGTCAGGCTCGTCTGGCATTTCTATCAAAACATGTGGGGTGGCGGTTGGCATTGTTACCTCGCTTGCCCATCAGGCAGCTCTGAGGATCGGTGATAGGAAGGCAACAGCCTGGGCATTCCGGTTCGCGTGCCACGCTTCCCAGCAGCGCGAATGCAGCCAGGCGTGATCGGTCGTCCCGTACGGCAACAGTGGGTCGATTGCACTCTCGCTGCCGCCACAATGGAGACAGCAGTCCGGGGATGACCGGACAGGATTGCGGTCCAGCCATTCCACCACGCAGCATTCAAAGGCGCGGGCCTCGGCGGCCGCCCGTTGCAGGCCACCATCGTATTCGACAATTCCCGCCCGCTCGTCGAAGAAGGCCAACCAATCCGCGCCCGACCAGTCGTCACGGCCGGGCCGCAGCAGCGACACGATCTCGGGCTTATGCCGGGACAGTTCGCTGAGCACCGTGTCCGGGGGGGCCTTGGCGGCCGTCAAAACGAGATCGTCTCCGTCGAGCACGAGCTTGATGCCGGCGGCGCCCGCCGCCCTGAGAGCTTCGAGGGCGCTCATAGCCGCCTACTCCAGCCCGGCGCCCCTGTTTTCTCGGTCCCAGATTGGAGGGGGGAAGTTGCGTCCGCACCGTCCGCAGCGTCCACGGCGTTGTTTTCCAAGGAGTTGTCGCGGACGATCTGATCCTCGCGCCGGCTAATATCGTCCGCATCCCCGTTTTGCGTCCGCGCTGACCGAACCGCGAAGTCGTTGCCAGCACCGGTTTTTCCCGAATTGTCGGACGATGCGGACGCTGCGGACGCTGCTGCCCCCGGCTTTTCTGGCGCTGAGGGAAACTGCGTCCTCGTAATGGTGATGGTGCGGGTTCGTGTCCGGTTCTGTTCCTTCTGGAAGACGATATCGATACCCACCTTGCGCAGAAAGGTCGCAGCCCGGCGCAGCCTGCCCGCCAGTGCCCGAGCGCCATCAGGCCAAGACTTCGACTTGGCAACTCGTTCACTCACCGCCTCTGCGAGAACGCCCAGAAGGTCAGAGGCCGTCCCCGTCCACACAGTCCGCATTGTCATCATGGCACGCACAGCGGTGGCGACCGGGTCAGCGTCGAGCACGCCCTCCACCACATCGTCGAGGTTGCCATAGTAGGCCGACCAGAAGGTGCCTTGCGGCCACAATGCCGTCTCGCACGCCGTGGCCCAAAGCGCGAAATCGGCCATTCGCGGCAGCCTCTGGAGATGTGTCTCAGGCAACCGCTTGAGGCCCTCGACCACAGCATCGAGCAGCACTCCAAGAATCTTGGGACGTTCCGCCTCGAACGCAGCCCATAATTCCCGCTCTGGGCGGCGATGCTCTTCGGGGATTGGCTGCAGCGTCAAGAACAAGGCGCGGTCGGCAAGGTCGGGCCTGGTGACGATTTCCTCGATGCCGTTGAGGATTACTGGGCGGGTCGCGTCGAACAGCACCTCGTCATGATCAGTGTAGAGCTGGCGGACGGCAAAACCACCGCCGGTCGCCAGCCGGCAAAGCGTGTCGGAGATCCACGGCGGCAAACCCGAGACGTTATCAAAGACCAGCACGTGGCTGTTGCTGGCGGCAATAAAGAGGTCGCGATCCTCGCGCGGCAGTGCGCGCAGGGGCGCCGTGTTGGGGTCAAGCAGCGACCGGAGGATCGCCGAAAAGGTGGACTTGGCCGAGCCCTGCTCGCCTGCCAGAGCAATCACCGGGTAAGGGCCACAATCGCGCAAGCAGGCCAGCGCCCAGGCGACCACCAGGACGAAGTCCTTGTCCGAGTCCACATTGAGGAAGCGCCGCAGCGCTTCAACTGATCCGCCGGCCACCGGCGCCGGCAACGGCTGCATCCCGGCCGCGCGACGAAACCGTACCGGGGGATTGTTGATGACCCGCCAGCCGGCGGAATCGATCTCCACCGCCCGCCACATTCCGTCGCCGAGGTCGAGATAGAGCTTACCGTCAAGTCCGCCGACGCGGTTGTGGACGCGCCGCTCCGGCGCGTCGAACTGTGCCCTCGCCTCAATCAAGTTCAGCGCTGAATTCAGTGCCTCCGAGCTCGGCGCGCCTCCTACCTCCTCAAAGAAGCGGCGCGTGAGCCAACGACGGAAGCCCGTGGAGCGGATCCGCCAGGTCTCGCGGTGGCTATTAATGTCCAGATCTGCGAAGCTGGTTCCGTCGGGCGCATGAAACAATTCGGCGCTCTGCGCGAGCTCGATCAGAATGTTAGCCTGCGTCGGCCTCGCCCCGGCAGCAACTCCGCTCTCGTCCGCGATGGCCCGGTCGAGCGTTGTGATCCTACAACCTGCACTCTTAAGTCCGGCACGCAGCACTCCGAATGCCGCGAGGTCGTCCTTTTTCAGGGTGGCAAGGGCCGCTACGACATCCGGCGTGAAGGGCGCGCCGGAATCGTGGGCTGTCTGCTCGAGCAACCCGTCCAGGGGGTCGCGTACCTCCTCGGCGGCGGCAATCGCTTTCAATATGCTACGTTCAGCAGGCTCATGAGCGACATCGATCTCGTCGACGTGATGCGAAGATTCGGCCGGCACGCAGCGATCATTTTCCCCGCAACGCCGGCAGAAACACCGCGGGAGCCCGTGCTCGCAGCTCTCGGTGTTTACCGTCATGTCAGGTCGCCCCCATAGCTCGATCCGCCCGAGGCGCTTTGCGGCACGCTCGTCGGCCCCCGGCCCGGGCTGAAACTGATCAAAGCGCTCTTGGGGCGGCACGCGATGAGCATGTCATTGAAATCCATCCCCGCAGGGGGGCGCGCGATGCGGACCCGACGCCTCTCCCGCGCCCAACGGCGCGCGGCTTCGCTGGCCGCCAACTCACCAGGCTGATCGGCGTCCGCGAGAACGATAATGTCCCGCTCGTTATCCGGGAGAGCGAGCCTCCGCAGCCCGGAGGTCGAAAGCGCCGCCCACGTCCGATGTCCCGTCGCCTGCATCGCCGAGAGGCAGGTTTCGATTCCCTCGCCGACCAGCAGAACGCCGCCCTGACCGCCGAGGCGAACGATCCCCCCACTACAAGGTCCCAACATCATTTTGGTGGGTTCAACAGGTGCCTTCGAGGTGCCATCGCGCGAGACGAACGTGCGGTGGACGGCGATCGGCTTGTTGTCCAATGCCCCGGTCACCAATGACACCATGGCGGGCCAGCGCGCCCCCTCCGGGTGCCGCAACCCGTGGTGAAAACGAATGGAAGAGGGAATCGAGACCGTTACACCACGCCGCCGCAGATAGATCTCGACGAGCGAGCCCTTTGCGCAGCTTGAGTTGTTCCAAACCCTTGCTGCCGGGGAAGCGGAACCGCAGATGCCGGCATCTTTCGATACCGCCGCTTTGACAACATCAGACTCCCGCGCTCCAGCGAGATACGTCCCCGGCCAGAGGCCGAGGCGTTTGAGCGCATCGATAATCGATTTCTGATCGCAACCACCGAAGCAATAGACAAGTACGATCCCGTCGCGGCCGTATCCAAGAGACAGGCTGCCGACCCTCTCTTCGTGCGCGGGACAGCGACACATGAATCCGCTAGCCGTCCGTTTGGCACCGCCGCAGGCCGCCGCAATTTGCTCAATAGAAATCACATGCGCTCTCCACCTAGCGCGCGATGATGTTCCCCTTGCTCGCTCAACTAGCCGCTCAACATTCTTTCCAGCGAATGCCGCGGGACGATCCAACGACGTCCGACTCGAATTGCAGGCAACTCGCCAGAGTTGGCGGCTGCATAGGCACTGCACTTCGAGAGGCCCAAGATTTCACATCCAGCTTCTTCAACCGTGAAAGTGGACCGACCATCCCAACGCTCGTCGAGGACGCGCTGGGCCTTCGTGCTTTCTGAACCAGTCATTTTGAGTATGATCCAGTTGCCCCTTACTTTCAAGTATTGTAGGGCTATATTTAATCATATCAAGGGCTACATCGTGAAGCAGCAGCAGTTCAAAATCACCCTCGGTGACGATCTTCGTGCAAAACTTGACGACTCCAGCTCTCTCAATCTGAGGTCGATTGCCGAAGAAATCCGCCAGCGTCTTGAGATGTCTTTCGACATCCAAGGTGACGGTCACACGCTCGATCTGATCTACGCGATCCTGTTTCTGGCGCACGAGACCATGCGCGACCTCGGCACAACGTGGTGGGGCGACGAAAGGGCGCGGTCTGCGTTCATGGCTGCAATCGCCGACCAGGTGATGAGCTATCCGATCACCCCCTCCGACCTTGCTGCGAGGCCACTGATAGCGTTGGGAACACGCGAGCAGCAGGCAGGCCCCGAAGATCCACCGGAGGTTATCGGACGCGCTATCGCCCGAAACTACCGCCGTAGAGTTCGACCACTTGGTTTGCAATCTGACAAGTTCGACATCAGCCGTTTCCGCGAGTTGATGCGAAGCAACAAAGAGACAAAGACGTAGACGATCACCATTCGCATGACTGGGGACTAATCTCAGAAAACGCCTCGCCCCAGCAAATGACGAAAGACCTGCCCCCGGAATTGCAGACCGAGCTTTAAGGGAAGTTCGTGATGACCGCAGCAAAGCAAACACTCACCGAGCCGGGCGTTGATGCGGCGCACAGGTCAACTCCTCGCCGCATGCTCAACGAGGCCCAGGTGCTCGAGATCGTCCCGGTGAGCCGCACCACGCTTTATCGCATGGAGAAGGCAGGCCGGTTTCCGAAGTGCACTTACATCAGCCCGAACCGGCGCGTCTGGTACGAGGACGAGATCGTGGCATGGCAGAACGCGGTCGATGAATTCGATCCACATCGGGCTCGGGGCAAAGGGCGGCGCGTGCGTGCGGTTGTTGCTGTTGGGGGTAAACTGGACACGCGCTGAGGATTGGGGATGTCCGCCTTTCGGCCCTGAGCCGACGTTGATGCGGTGGCAACCGCGGCGGTCTAGCCAAGCGGCACTGCCATGACGCCGGGCGGCGGCACGTCGTCGTCGGGTACAAATATGTCCAACGCCAGCGGGACAGAGGCATCTACGCGATAGCGGTCGAAATCACGCACTCCGCTGGCATAGAGCAGCTTGTCATCGATACAGAACTGCCCGGTGAACTCGCGCGATACCTTGGTAAGGATGATATAAGCCGCATCTCCCATGATCTCGGGCGTGCGGCTCGAGCGCATCATGGCATCGCCCCCCAAGAGATTGGCGACTGCCGCAGTAGCGATCGCAGTACGCGGCCATAACGCATTGACTGCGACGCCCGCACTCTTCAGCTCGGCCGATAGTCCAAGCACACACATGCTCATGCCGAACTTCGCCATGGTATAGGCTGTAGATCGCTCGAACCATTTTGCCTTCATGTCGAGCGGCGGCGACAACATCAGGATGTGCGGGTTTTCCGCCTTTTTCAGATGCGGGATACAATATTTCGACACCATGAAAGTGCCGCGCGTATTGATGCCCATCATGAGGTCGAACCGCTTCATGTCGGTTGCTTGCGAGTTGGTCAGGCTAATGGCGCTGGCATTGTTGACGCAGATATCGATGCCCCCAAATTCGGCGACGGTCTTATCAACGGCCGCGACCACCTGGGCCTCGTCGCGAATATCACAGATGACTGGCAGCGCCTTTCCGCCGACCGCGCACACCTCGTCGGCGGCGGTAAAGATGGTACCCTTGAGCTTCGGGTGTGGCTCCGCGGTCTTCGCGGCGATCGCGACGTTGGCGCCGTCGCGTGCCGCGCGCAGTGCGATCGCAAGCCCAATGCCGCGGCTCGCGCCGGAGATAAACAGCGTCTTGCCTTTGAGGGATGACATCGGAGGACTCCTGTAAGGGACGCACCGAGTAGTTGGGTACCCCCCTTGCGGAGTGGGGTATAGGTACCACAACAGCGGGAAATCAAGACTATCCCCTCCCCTTCCCCTCCTACAAGGGCCCCAAAAGCGTGCCGACCAGGTGATCGAATGAGACTGGTCACGTCCGCGATTGGCCGATCGCGACCTATTGCGCCGCTCACGGCCCCGGTCGCTAACAGCGCATAGCGGAAATCGACAGGCCGCTGTCTATCGCAGTCGTAGAGATTCCTTTATTTGCCCTAGTTTAGCCGTTCACCTATTCGGTTGTCCTTGCACTCTCATCCTCCCTTTCCTATTTTTTGCGACTTGCAATATTCGTCACATCAATGAACTCGGAGAATTAAGCTGTCACTTCCGGGTTTGGCCTTCTGCGACCTCGGGCCATGTCCGCACTTCCGCCGCTGTTGACAGTTGAGCGGACATCAGTCGATCAGACGCTCAATTGAGTACCGCGCTAGTGGGGCAACCGGAAATCTCGCCACTGCCCGCACGCGCGACCAATCGCGAACGAGGCAGTTCGGGTGCAGGGCGGACGGCCCCTCAGCGACCCGCTAAACAGGCCTCATAGCCCTCAGCCCGCCTCGTCCGAGCACGCGGCCGGTCGCTTGCCCCGCCGTCGCAAACACGTGCGATAGCGCCACGGCTGTACGAAGCTGCCTTGCCAGACACCGCGCTCGTGCCGCTCCGCCTCATGCCGCGCCTCGGCATAAGCGCGCTTGCTGTATTGCGGCCAATCGAGCGCCAGGCCCTGACGCACCATCCAGTCGGCGAGGTCCACGCCCCCATCGGCGCACGCCACCGCCAGCCTCCTCCGGTCTTGTGAAGATTGGCTTCGGCGCGGCAGACCGCCCGGCACCGTGCTGGTCGAGGCGGCGCCGATCGAGGCCAGCGCGGTCAATAAGCGCGACGAGCGGCTCCCTGATGCGGTCGAGCGGCTGAGGCTCCGACTTCGCGAACTGGATGCCGACGCGCACCGCATCCGCTCCGCTCCGTTCCCATCGAGCGACTGTAAGGCTCGTCTAAGGGAATACCTGGACAGTCTCGCCAACAGAGGCACGCCCGACGTGTCCGCGCTTGTGGAGCACTTCGCTGATGTCGGCTGGCCACGCATCGAGACGCGCCTGCCGCTGGTCGCCATTGGCAAGGACGGTTCACCGATCATCGGAGGTGCACAGGGCGAAGTGCCCGACCTGCTTGCGCTGTTCGCATGGCTGCACCGACCCGCGCTCCTCAAGGCGCTTGACGGCCTGATTGACGCGGAAGCCGACGATACACAGGCACTCTCGGCCAGCGACCGCGAGGTTAGGCTTGCCGAATCGGGCGCGACCGCCTTCGTGTCGAGCGTGAGGAAGCCGCGCTCGTCTGGCACGCGCAGACGCAGGGCGATGCCATCGAGCACCGGCCCGACGCAACACCGAGCGCGGTACTGGGCATCGAGCTTCGGACGATCGCAGCATGATCAACAGGGTTTCGCCGCACGGCTTCGTGCGGCAGTCGGCGAAAGCGGGACCGGAGCAATGCTCCTAAGCTGCCGCTTCGGTCTCTTCGGCGGGCCGCGCCGCGTCTTGACCGAGCGCGCTCGCGCATCGCCCGTCGGTCCTACGGATTTCGCAGCATAAACCCCGGATGCAAAGCTCGAAAACGCAAGGTGCGGATATCCTGAAAGGCCAGCGTCCCGCGTTCCCGCGAAATTTCGCCTTTCCCAAAGCACCTTAGCAAGCCTAGGCCACTCATCGGAACCGCGGGCCCCGCGATCGGAAGTCGGCACCGGAGCCGAAACTCACGCTGGGTTTCAGCAATTGATCTTGGGGCTTCGCAGAGACGCGAGGCACGCCATGCGGCTTCCATTGTCGGGCGATCTGTACCTCGTACTCGCCATCGCGGGGGGCGTTTTCCTGATTGAGATCGGGTTCTTCATCCTGCTCGTAGTGTTCTGAAAAGAGCGCGCAGCGGATGCGAAGATCTAGCTCTCCACAAGCTTGATGGTTGAGACCGGCCATCTTCCATCATGGCCTTGATCGAAATGCGAAGCCCGTGCAACTCATCCAGCCCAACGTTCTCGACCCTACCTGCCTTTCCGTCGGTAAGGACGACGGCTTTACCGATTAACTCGGATTGCGCCTCACCGTACTCGTTCAAAATCATTAACGCATGGCGTTTCACCGATGGCATTGCTCGTCCATGTTCGGCCGAGCCATCCGCGGCTCAATGGCGAGGTGTCTTCCAATGCTCCGCATCGGGAACGATTGACGGTGAGCGCTCCAATTCGCGGAGCCGATCGATTTTCATTCTGAGTTTCGCCGGTAGTTCCGGCTCTGGTTCCAGCGACGCGCGCAGTTCCTTGCCGATCACTCGAACGATGGCCCGGCTGTGTATGTCGTCAATGTCGATGCGGTTGCGCATAACAGAACCTCCGGTTCGGTAAAAAAGCCGCCGGAAGGCCGACATCGGCTCAGTGCCTTCCCCCCGCAACCGATCGGGGGCACAACTGGCGATTTCGAAATAGAACCGGAGACCGTCGCTTTTGGCTATCTGCGCGAGCGCTTGTATTGAGTATAGCGGGTCGCTGGCCGCGACCTTTGGCTATCCCGCGATCTGCGCCGTGTTAGTACCGGCGAGCGGCGGTCTCATGCTCTTCTAAAGCCTCGCAGGTGCTTTCGTTCCTTCGATCTCTGATCGCGACGCGATGGGTTCCATTCGGACGAGGGAACTCAGAGTGTGGCGTCAACGCTTAGACCACGAGCCCAATTGACGCACGAACAACACTCGGAACCATTTCTGAGAGTGCCCGGTTAATATCAGGGGGCGATGAAGGGAGGGATGATCGCCATGAGGACCGAATATCTCGCCGCGATCACGATAGCTGTTCTTGCCACTTGCACTGGGCTGGCCATGAATTCTCTCGGCTCGCTACCTCTCGAAAAGCAGTCCATGCCAGCCGCCTCGCAAATTGCGGACCGATTAGCTGTGTCCGTCGATCCGTTAAAGCAGTCCATGCCAGCCGCCTCGCAAATTGCGGACCGATTAGCTGTGTCCGTCGATCCGTTAAAGCAGTCCATGCCAGCCGCCACGCAAATTGCGGACCGATTAGCTGTGTCCGTCGATCCGTTTTTGATGCGGTCTAGCGGCTAAACGCCCGCGTAACTCAAATGCATTGATACGCGTCTAGAATGGGCGAGGTGAATGCGGGCGGGCCGCTCATATTACCGCGCCAGGCGCGCTCAGGGCATCGCGTTCTCAGTACCTCCGTGAGACCACAGCGATCACATAGATCGGCTTCTCGCCGTTGAACACTCGCAGGGTCCAGTTGTCGCCCGGCTGCATTCCGTTTTCGGTGTGCCTCAGCATCCTGACCGCCTGCGCCCAAGCCACCCCATCGTCGGCAAGCTCCTTGCCCACCTCATCGTGGTGGGGCTTCTCGCCTTCGATGTGGAAGAAATATCGGGGCATGCTCAGCAACGTTGAAGGACGGGACGCAACCCCTAACGGCTGTCTATGTGTCATGACGCCACCTCTTCTTCTCTCGCCTCTGCCGTTTGTTGCCGTTCCTGCCACTCAGCCGAGACGCGATATTCCCGTGCCATCGCTTTCAGCTCCTCGCGCGCTCTCGGATCAGCGCAGAGGGCGGCTTGTTGCTCGCAGATGCGTGCCAAATTCCTGTAGTTCAATTCCATTGGTGCGGGTTTTTTTCGCGCATTAATTCTCTGCGTGCGCCCATTGCACTATCGGTTGGACCTGCGCCCACCGCGATCCGAGCCTCGGAGAGGCCATGGCGAACCTCGCTTCTGATCCCGCGGCTGCTGCATATCGCCGCGTCAGTTCGTCTGAGAAGGTCTTCCATTTGCCGCGAATTCGTTCGCGGCAGCAAATGTTCCTCATCAATCAAAAAATACCGATCGTCGAGGTTCCCACATCTTCATCTTGCGATGCGATATTTCTTCGCGGGCTTCTTACGCCGCGTCGGCACCGGCTTTTCATCTCGACATAGCGCACGCATCACGCCGATCGCGCCAATCGGCAAAGCCCAATGCAGCGGCTCCCCTCGCGACATTTACAGATCGCGGACCATTAGAGCTGTGTCTAAGCCCTTCCAGCTGGTGCGATCAAGGACTGACCACCCGAGCTTCGCATAGAACCCGACAGCCTCTGTGGTGTAGAGGTATAGCCGCAAAAATTCTCGCTGTCGTGCTTGGTCCTCGATCGCTCGAACCAATACAGCGCCCGCGCCCTTTCGCCGATGCTCGGGGACCACGAACAGGCCCGCAAGCCATGGCGACACATCATGGTTAGGTTCGATCTCCGCCTCGACCAGAAGACACGTTCCGACCGCCTCGCCATCGACCTTAGCGATCAGCGCTACACCATGTGTGTGATCGGAAGCAAATAGCTCCAGCGACAGCAATTCCTGCTCGAAGGAGGCTTGTAGCACTGAAAAGGCATTTACGCGCCAGCGCGTGCAGATTGCCAACTCACGCGTGCCGGGCTCCACAATGAAGGTCTGAACGTCGGTCATCCTTGCGCCGCCGCCCGATCTTCCTTGTCCGCCCCACGCATGACGACCCTGAGCGCGTCATCCGGCAATGGGCGCTGCAACGCCTTCGCCTCGTCCCACGGCGCACGCATCCAGACATCTCGATCTTCGTTGGTGGTCAGGATCACGGGCATGGCCTTCGGATGGATCGGCTCGACCACCGCGTTCGGCGCGGTCGTCAGGAAGCCAAAGACCTGATGCGGTCCCGGCACCGGCTTGGACTTCGTGCCGCGATCACCGTTGAACGTGGTCCAGATGCCAGCGAAGGCGAAGAGCGGCCGGTCATCGTTGAGCGCGAACCACACCACGTCTTTTTTCTTGGTCTCAGGGTTCGGCTCCGGCGCGTACTCGGCGAAGCTGTTGGCCGGGACAAGGCAGCGGCTTTCCGGCTTGAGCCAGCCGCGCCAGTGCGGCGACGACGTGTTGCGGATGTTGGTGACCGGCGGCCCGCCGGTGCGCGGCGGCGGCGGCATGCCCCATCGCATCATGGCCAGCTCGCTGCCGGTGTCGGTGTTGCGGATCACTGGCGCGGGATAATCCGGAAACACGCCCGGCATCGGCGCGAGGTTGCCGACGTAGCGATTGATTACCCGGAAGAGGCGCTGGATGGCCTCTTGGTTCGTTGTGATGGAGTAGAGGTTGCACATCGGCGACGGCTACGACCAGAACAGTGCGAAGTAGATCACGTACAGCCAGCCCAGAATGCCGTGAATGATCGCCCAGAGGATCGACTTGTTGGTGGTGTAGCTGATGGCGATAGCGAGCGCGCTGCCAAAGCCTATGCCGTATTTCGTGCCCTCTGATCGCACCACGTAGTAGCGGCTCTCGTTCATCATCGCTCCCTCACCATCATTTCACCTCTCACCCGGCCACCACGTTGATGGCGGATCGCTCGCCGAAATCTTGGTGCGCCGAAGCGCCACCAAATGGCTGCGCTTGTACGGATAGCCGCCCACCTGCGAGCAGTCTTTGCACCGCATGTAGCGCTCCAGCTCGTGAACCGGCGTTGACTTCGGTCGCCGCACGATGTCGAGCGCGACCGTCTGGTTGGTGTCGCAGCCGAGGCAGCGGACTTCCAAATAGAGGTAACCGGCATTGAGCGCATCGCCCAGCGTCGGAGACGGCTGCGCCGGTCCGCGAAAGCCGAGCATGCGCTTATTCCACGCCTCGCACGCGAGCCGGTCGGCTTGCTTGCGCGCTTCCGTCGCGCGCTCTGCCGCCGCCCGGACCGAAGCGCCGTAAATGGTCTCGCGCGATTTGGTGCCCATGGCGAGAAAGATCGCCGGACCATGATGGACAGACAAGCCGCTACAGCTTGCGGTGGATAACGTGCCGGGTACAACGGACGCGACAACGCTCCCAAAAAGCGGCGCATCAAGCTGCTATCGTCTCCGGGTTTGCACGAGCGTGGTCACGACCACTCCCACCAGAACAAAAACAACGACGATGGCTAGTGCTTCAAAGTACCCCATAGCGCTGACCTCCGTCAGCCCGGCCTCTTCCCTAATGTTAATTCATCAGAAGGACGGTCCCGTGCGACAAATCGCATCGGAGGTACTCTGCGCTTTCGCCTCCGCGCATATCCAATGACGGTCCTCACCACCATTTAGTAAAAGCGGCCGCCGGATGATCTCGGGTGCGCTCGGGGCCAATAAGGGTTGACCAAGCACATCGCTGCACGGCCAACCGCATTCGCTCGGCACTGATCCCATGTCGTATAGGAGCAGTCAAAGTAGTAGCTACCACCCCACTGCCAAACCTGAAGACAGACTGGATATCTGGGATCATACATTTGAGCTTTAGCCGAGGTAACCACTAGGATCACCGCGCTGCCTAGGATTATCCAACGTAGCATTCGCATCGTCCCCTCCTCAGTGGTCGGCTTTGCCATAAGCCTTCGTATAGGTCCGTGCCCCCTTTGGGTGCCCGACGTTTCCCTACGTTCAATTGAGCCGTCGATCGCGATCTCCTAGCTAGGGTGTGCGGTAGCGCCCCGCTACCGCTGCCCTCCTTGGGGCGTTTCCTCCCTGGACTTGGGCTGCTTGTGGCAACGCAGGCGGCCTTTCTTTTGTGTGGCACCGCCCATCGGTTTTCTCGGGTCCTTTGGGGAGCGTGAGAACTGCGGGGTACGCGCGACCGCGCAGTGTGAGGATATTTGCAGTTTTTGATTTCGCGCTTTCGTTTTGTACCAACTCGCACAGAAATGCGGTGCGCGGAGTGGCTTACGCAAGCCGTGATCTTCACACGGTTGGAACGCGGGGACCGACATAAGGTTTACTTTTTGCGTATCATCGCGCTGCGCTGACGGACGGAGGCGCCGCATGAAAGTTATCGTTGATGAAACCGGCGAGGTCATCGCCATAGCAACGGATGACCATATTCTGCTCGGGGGCCACCATCGCCTGGCGGTGGCGGGCAGCATGGGCAAAAGATTGTTCTGGCGAGATACCGGCGAACCTGTGAAGCTTGATCTCTTCTTCAAGCACCATCCGCATGGAAATTCCCGCCGTTCGGCCTGAGCCGTTCGCCTTAGTACCCTTTGAGTGGGTGAAGAACGCGAAGCACCCCGCCTATCGCCGGTGCAGGATCAGTTTTGATCTAGCACTACCTTGGCAATCCATGCGCCGTCCCTGATGACCCGCCGCTCCAGCCAGTCGGCCGATATCGAAAGGCGGCAACAGGAGGAAGCCATGATCATTGCTCTCTACATAGCTGCAGCCATCATCGTGGCTGTTGGGAGCCTCTACTTCGCGTGGCGAAGCAGCGACTTTCGGAAGTTCCTGGCGGGCGCGTTCTTTGTGTCATCGGGCATTTTGTTTTATCTCTATCTTGCCGATGTTTCGGTGCCTCTTCTAGGGACCGGCTTTGTCGAAACACCCCAGATCAGTGGTGCCCGCTCAATCGTCCATTTTGCCCTCTTCTTGCTCTGTTCATATTTTGGCTTCAGGAAGCCAGTCATACGCAGGCATTCCATCAATAAAGTGCCGAAGTAGTGCTATTGCGTGTACGTAAATTACGGACTGTTCGCTTTTTCATGACAGAAAAGAAAAGGCCGCCCCGAGGCGGCTAGTTCCAGACTTTTCTTCTTCTTATTTCTTGAGGGCGTCAGCGGCGTCCCGCGCTGCGTCCTTCACATCTCCTGCAGCCTTGTGGGCCGATCCCTTAGCCTTATCCATCTTGCCTTCGGCTTCGAGGTCCTTGTCTCGAGTAAGCTTGCCAGCACCCTCTTTGATCGCGCCTTTTGCCTTGTCGGCGGCGCCCTTCACATGTTCCCGGTCCATGATCGTGTTCCTTTGCCGTTCTTAAGACGGCACAACGAAAGCGTAGCAGACAGGTTCCTAGAGAACGTGCGCCGATAGCTATGATGCCCGCTTCTGGCCCGTTTGCGACATGCCCAGGCGGTCTGACGATGTCCGTTCAAAGCGGAAGGTGCAATGGGCGAGGCTAGTCGTCACGTCGCCACAAGAGAACCCACTTGCGTACGACCTCCCGGCCCGGCTCATCCGGAGTAATCGCTCCAAGCTAACATGCCGACCAACGATTGCTGCTAGTCGAAGCTGATCCCGCCGCCAACCGAAGGTGATCCCTACAAGGACGAAGCCTACGGGTTGTGGGCGATCAAGCAGAACGGCAAGTAAGGCCCGGCAGCGGTCGGGATTTCTATCGCCTAGCGCTTTACGCAATAGGACGACCGTGGTTGCGCCGCCAACGCGGCCTCCTGCTCGAAAGACACGTAACGGGTGTCGTAGCGCGGACACGCCAGAGCGGCACCTTGGGCGATGATCGCTCGATTGATGTCGGCGCCGTCGGCGGTGGTGCAATAGCCGACCTCACGGCTGTAGGTTTTTTCGCCGGTCAAGCGGCAGGTCAGCGTCCCGGTGACGAGCGTGACCATCACCCGCCGGGCGTTTTCGCCGCGCGCTGTCCCCAGCTCGGCGGCATCGACGCCTTTTAGGCGTATTGGCGTGCCCGCGACGACGACGGTGTCGCCGTCGATCACGCGGGCGGGGCCGCTGATGGTTGTCATGGGAGGCACGGCATGGGCGTTCGCCCAGTGCCGTGCTGGGACTTCGCCGGCGACGTAGAGCACCACGGCTAAAAGGACTGCGATCACGGAGAGACGGTTAAGGAAGGCGTTGTCCTCGCTCTCGGTGCGCTGTCCGAGGACACTGTAAAGGCGGAGGCATATAAAGACCGCCAGCGCTGCGAAGATAATGATGTAAGTATCCACGTCGCCTTCCAATGAAGAAAAGACAAGACGGTACTAGATTTGAAGTGGGTGTTCCGCCATTCATTTGTTAATCGTTGCCGCCGCTGGAGGGTACACCATTATCCCGCGATCGATACTGCAGCATGGCGGTCAGTCGGCGTAAGATGTATGGTTCCTGCCACGCATTAAAGCTGAGGTACGTGCCATGGCAGACGACCTTACCTATCGCATCTGCGTCATCGTAGGCGGCTTGATCCCCGTCCTGTTAGCCGCAATCGCAATCTTCGCCCGATGAAGGCACCGATACTGAGCCCCCGCGAGAAGCGCCTCTTGCGGCGTATCGCCCGTGGCTGCTCTGACAGATCTATTGCGGCTCAGATCGGCGGAAGAGCAGATCAAGTTGGCGAACAGCGAAAGCGACTGCTGCAAAAACTACAGCTCAATTCCCCGTCTGAGATTGCAGAAGCTGCCGCGCGGTGGGCATTTTGGCCATCTTACAAATTCACTGCGGCCGCTGACGAGGCGGCTCTCTGGCAAAAGTGTAAGGAGGACGGCAGCTACGGACCGCCGTCCTAAACTTCGCCTGCATCAATACCGGTAAGGATATTGCCCCGGACAAATGTATTGTCCGTAGCTGTCATAGTAGCAGCCGGAGTTGTAATAGCCGTAGGCACCCGCCGCAGCGGCTGCGCCAACCGCCGCAGCGCCATACCCCCAACCAGGGCGATAGTAACCGCGACCATAACCCGGATACCCCGCTACCGGACGGCCGGGGCGCCCTGCGATCGGGCGGCCCGGACGCCCCGCGATCGGACGCCCCGCTATCGGATGCGCTGGTCGCGCAATTCGTCCGGCGTGCATCCCACTGCCTCGGAAGCCACCGGCACGCATGCCGCCGCCGTGAAAGCCACCTCCACCGCCACGGAAGCCGCCGCCTCCGCCACGGCGCGCATACGCATCATCGGGGATGAGAGTTGCAGTGAGCAGAACAAATGCTGCTAGACCGGCGAGAATGTATTTGAGCATCGTTCATCTCCGAACTTGGAGTTCGTGAGCGAACGAGACTGGTGGCCTCACTGCGGGCAGCGTTGACGTAGATCAACGATACCGGCGGCGGATTGGACACAAACTGCCATTGCGGCGCGTTGCCCCCGCCGCGCGCTGCACTCTTCGGAAAATCACGGCGATGTGGGTCCTGATGTACGTCTTTTCTTACTCCGTCAGCCCAGCCGCCACCAACGACAGGGCGGACTGGCGGCTCCTTCCCACCGTGGTGTTTCAGGAATTCTCGAACGAAGAACGATGCAGGGCGGCCAAAACGGCGCTGGAAGGAAGTTTAAGGGACGCCGGAGCCAAGCTGCGCAGCGGCCTAGAAGACCTGAAGGCTATCGGCAAAGCTGACCCTACGCAAATCATCATCGCCTACAACGTGGAATGCCTTCCGAAATAAGGTCGGCACCACCCCTACTTTTTCGATGGTCACGGCAGGCAGCGAAACGCGACAGCAGCAAGCGACGGGCGCGGCAGCATCATGGGCCGTAGGAAGGCCGCACGGCGTCCCGGGGGCGGCAGGACTATTGGTCCCCAGCCAGCGCATACAGTGAAATAGGGCCTAATAGGGCCCAGCCTCTTTCCGGCAGATCTCTCGCCCTCCAGTTGCGGCCAGGAAACTATTTTATTTTCAGGGGCTTAAGCCGCCCTCAACAGACCAGAAAAGCTGCTTGCGGAAAGGACCACACGGTTTTGCCGTACGCGCGGTTCGTTGGCACCGCAGGGTTCGACGGCGTTGTGCACGTTGCCATCGAAATGCTGACGCGACGAACCTGACAGCGCCGTCCGTCCGCGCGAAGCCTTAGGGCTCACGGAGAGCAATCCGTCCTGCCCGCAGCTTTCGCGCCCGACGCTGCCGCGTCCACCGCTCCCCGGCTCCGCGATCATCACGACACATGATCGCCCCTCAAGGGTGAGCCGGGATGGGCGATTATACGTCAATTCCGAATTTCGGTAAAGCGGAATCTTTTTGCGCGGGCGGGTTGACAGTCCGGCGACACAGCAAGATCCTGTGGCCCCGATGGCGCCACGACGTCGAACGCAGCGGCGCTCAGGCCGACATCGCTCCCTTGCGCCCGAACGGATCGAGCAGACGGACAATCTCGCAGGCGGCGACGAGACCGGTGAGCCAGGCGGCGCTGGTCAGCCCGAGGCGCGTCACGATGGCTGCGGTGAAGGCGCCCTCTCCGCCCAGGAACGGCGTCGCGGCGAGCAGCGCGAGCTCATAGGCCGCATAGGCGGCGACGAGCGTGACGGCCAGCGCCAGCGGCGTGCGGCCCTGCGGCAGCATGCGCAGCACCGCAGACGAAACGGCGGTCGCCAGCAGCGCGGCCGCGCCGATCGCAAAACCCCAGGCGACGGTGCTGCCGTCGATGGGATAGTGCAGCGCGCCGAAGCCGATGGTCTGGTTGACGAGCCAGGCGCCGGTGACGACGAGCAGCGCCGGCCGCAGCGGCAGCATCGCGGCCGCGACGACGGCAAAGGCCGCGAACGGTGTTGCACAGGCGAGCGCGAAGCTCGCGAGCGCGCATGACGCCGCGAGCAGCCCAAAGCAGAACATCGGCGCAAGGCGCGGCGTCACCGGATGAAGCCGCAGACTGTCGGCGTGAGACGGCTGGATGCTGAGAGCCATAAGTGATCTCCTTCTATTCGAATTCTAGTGCATTTGGGGACGTGTGACAGCCCTATCGACGTCAGAACGTTGCGCCGGCTTTGAGCAGATAGCTGCGGCCGGGCAGCGGATAGGCGCTGAAGCGACCGTCGGTAAAGGTGCTTGCGACTGCATAGTCGTAGTAGAGCGCGTTCAGCAAATTGTTGACGCTGAGCGACCAGAAGTACCGCTCATATTGACCACTGAGCTTGAGGTCGATCGTGCCATTGGCAGGAATCGGCTTCTGAGTGCCGGCCTGGTCGTTGTCCATGCGACGCTCGCTCCAGAACCGCGCGGTGGCGTCGAGCACCACATAGTTCTGCCAGATGTTCCAAGTGACACCCACACTCGCGGTGTAGCGCGAGACCAGCGGCACATCATTGCCGGCCCAGACGCCCTCTCGGAAGACAGCCCTCGTATAAGCCATGCCGGCGCGCAAGAGCAGCGCGTCGTTGACGCGATAGGAGACACTGGTCTCCGAGCCGTAACGGCGGGTCGGATCGAGATTGGTATTGTAGAACAGGATTGGATTGAAATGGATCTCGTTGGTGAGGTCCATCAGATAGAGACTGCTCTGCATCTGAAGACCGCCTCCCTTGATACGCAGCCCAGCCTCGACATCCTGCGAGGTCTGGGTCTTGAGCAGGAACGTTTGCGGCAGTGGATTGAAGAAGGGATCGAATGAGGGTCCTGACGACACCCGCTCGTCGACGTCAGGCGTGCGAAACGCCCGCGCGGCGCGGCCGAACAGCGAGACCATGTCGTTGAGGCGATGCTCGGCACCGAGGTGCAGCGCATATTGGGTCTCGTCGCTCCTGAGCGGGAGCGCGCCGATGTCGGCGTTGAACGGAGCTGCCGGATCAAAATTGTCACGTGCCGACAGACTGATGGTCTGCACCCGCGCGCCATAGGAAACGTCGGTCGTAGGCGTCACACCCAATGTGTGCTGAAAATAGCCCGCAACGGTCTGCTGCCTGAGGTCGTAATTGTGCCAGGCGGCGAGACCCTGGCCGGCGCCGCGGTTCTGCTGAAAGCTCGCATCGTAATAGTCGATGCCGGTCAAGAGCTGGGACGGCATTCCGAGCAGGAGGCTCTTCACGCTGAGCCGCGGCGTGATCGACCATGTCGTCAGATCAGCGTCGACATAGGTCGAGGTGAAAAAGGCGGGCACGGGCGTCGGACTGGAGAAGAAAGCACTCTGCTGCCTCTTGTCGCGCAGGCCGCCGTCGACGATGAGATCGACGTCGTTCACCAGGGTTTTTGTGAAGCCCGCTGTCGCGCCAAAACCTTGCTGGTTGGCATAGTTGAAGGGCGTGCTGGTCCCCTTCCGGTTGGTCGCGAGCTCGTCGAGGCCGATCGAGGGATCGACGGTGCGGCCGCCCGGCAGTCGCAGCTCCTGATTGTCGCCGGTCACGGTCAGGAACGCAGTCAACCCCGGCGTCGTGTAGTTCAGATTGCCGACGCCGTTCTCCTGGGAATAACGATTGTTGTCACGATAGCCATCGGTCTTGACGGTGTTGCCGTAAAACGAGGTCGACCACGGACCGGAATTGAGCCACGTCGAGACGTTGGCGAGCCTGGTGTTGAACGAGCCGAAGCCGGCCTCGATGCCCGCGGCCATGGGTGGTCCGCCGACGCCGTTCTTGGTGACGATGTTGATGACGCCGCCGACCGCGTTGTCCCCATAGAGCACCGCACCGGAATTGCCGCGCGTGATCTCGATGCGCTCGATGGAATTGAGCGGGATGGTGGCAAGGTCCACCTGCGCCATGTCGATGTCGTTCAGCCGCCGTCCGTTGACCAGCACCAGCGTGTTGGCGGTTGCGAACGCGCCGAAGCCGCGCAGGTCGACACCGGTCTTGGCGCCGATCGGACCGCCATAGAACGTCGTGATCTGGGCGCCCGGTACTTGCGTCGAGATGATCTCGGCAAGCGTCTGCGACGGCGAATGGGCGATGTCCGCGGCCGTGATGACGGTCGTGGCGGCGCCGACGATGCCTCCATTGTTGCTGGCCGCCTCACCGCCAAAGCCGGCCGAGCCGGTCCCTGTCGGCGCGCCGTTCGGCGTCGCACGGCGTCTCCCCATGTCGCCATCGCTGCTCGCCCTGGCACGCGTGCGGTTCTGATCGTCGGCCCTGGTCACTTCGACCGGCGGCAACTGCTCGGCGGCAGTCTGGGCGCGGACGCCCCTCATATTGAGGACAAGAACGGGAATGATGAAGCTGGACGCCAGCCAGGCCGTGCGACGGCACCGGATTGCGGCGGAAACGGAAGACATGCGAACAAAACCTCGGCAGGACATCAGTGGCACGTCACAGCGAACGAGGTTTCACGACGGAGCGATCAATCGCTCCGGTGAAGCTAATGTCTGTACTCCCCGACCGACATCTTCGCGTGTGACCACGGCTGACGGCAGGTCTCCTGGCTCGCGGGTCGTTACCTCTCCGTCGCCTTCCCAGGACCGAGATTCCCAGTGGCATAGGACGAGAGATTCGCCGCTTACAGTTGCGGGGGCAGCCATGGCATTGAGAAGATCCCGGCGTTGGGAAAATCTCGCACCACGTTCCCTTTTGATCTCCGTGAGGAGAACCGTCGCGGATCTTTTACGAGTCGTGCAGCCCGGGAGTCAATCGGCTGGTTGCATCTGGCAGCGACCACTCGCCGCTGCCGGTGCGTCCCGCAAGCAGAGGCCCGGCAGCTACGTCCGCCCTCGCGGGCGCTGGGCCTGCGCCCAAGCGATGGCGACGTCGCGTGGCGGAACATCGATGCGCTTGATCGGCGTCAGTTCGCCGGAGGCAGAGACAATCGCGGTCTCCTCGCGGCGGCAGCGCCGACACACGAAACGGACCTCACGCGGGAATGCCGACCAGCTTGAACGTTTGACGTTGGCAGCCATCGGCCATGCGTCGCAATGCGAGCACGACACTAGGAACCGGCCGGGATCGAGCATACCCATTCAATCGGACTCCACGCGTCCTGCCCGCCTCCTTCAATGATTAATCCAAGTGAATCGTTCCGGTGCCTGGGCACCGCCGACGGCCTCCTGTCTTTTGGCGCGCCGGCGATTTTGGCCACAAGCATCAAGAACTCAGCGAGCCCCCTTGAGGGTGCAGGAGGTCGTGCAGGTGACCGTGGTGCCGTGATCGCATGACTTGCAGGCGCTGACGCACTGGTTCATGTCGCGAGGATTGTAGCTGTAGTTTCGCATCGGGCAGGTCGACGTCGAGCCGGTGATGTCCTGCTCCTGATCGCAGGCAGCCGTCATGAGCGCGAATATGATCACTGCAACGAGACGCATGGGATTGCCCGTCAAACATGGCAAGTGACACTCGCGAGGCGCTGCATTGCAACGAACCCCGGCCTTCCCACTACGAGCCATCGCCAATCAGCGACGCCCGCATGCGCCTGAGAATGCGCGCCAAATGTTAAGAACGGATTGCAGTCGGCCTCAAGCAGCAGCGCTGGTCGCGATCGCCTGCCGCATATCCACCGCCAGCTGGCGGTACTGCTCGGCGAGCTTCAGATAGAACTCGCGCTTGGTGCTGTCGGTGGCGAGCTTGGCAATCAGCTCGCACTCGGCGGAGAGCGTCTCGAACCGTTCGAGCCTGTCCTCAAGGTGTGTCATCGGCGTGTCCCCATCTGACGCCTCAGGGACGTCGAGCCTAAGCCCGGGAAATAGGTCACGGCGAACATCGTTATGGAGTAGAATCGTTTTTTCCAGTCGGCGACGCCGGACGGCAGGCAATGCTATTTCTGCTCCAACCGCCAGGCGCCGTCCCAACCCACGTCCGGCGGGTTAACCTCGAACTGCGCGATGCGGCCGAGCAGCGTGCGCGAGGGACCGTCGCCGGGGACCGCTTCGAGCGCGGCGTTGAAGGCGGCGCGGGCGTCGTCGAAGTGCCCGGCGCGATAGGCGGCAAGGCCTTCGGCATAGTGCGTGCGCAGGCGCGCTTGCGCATCGGTGAGTGCGCCGGCCTTGCCCATCACCTCGAAGACGGCCTGCGGTGCGCGCTGCCCCGCGACCGCGACGCGA